>NZ_JAYFFH010000002.1:0-358503 GCF_036289385.1 Anaerofustis butyriciformans | reverse complement strand
ATCTGTTGTTAAATCCGCATATTCTGTTGATGTTATGATTAATTGATATTTCCCTGCATTCGGGTTACTTCCTTGAACTATTTCCGCATCATCTGCCACCGTTTCTCCATCATCTTCTAAAAGCTGTGAAGATATTTCCATTTTTGAAGCATTGGTTAATTTACCACCTTCAGGAAGAGTTGTTTCTATTTCCATAGCTGCTACTTGAGCTTTAATTTCACTATCATTTAAACCAAGACCATCATATCTTTTCTTAATCAACGAATCGTCTAATTTTTGGTCTACATTAAATATTACATATTGTTTTAGATGAACATTAGAACCTGTCCCTACATCTTTAGCAAAAAATGTATCTGTTTTTATTGCTTCTCCTGTTTGTTTATCCAAAACATCTAAATCAACACTTACTTCTGCTCCTTTGTTTGTATCAGGTAACCAGAAATATAAATTCCCTTCACTGTCTGTATAAGAAGGAACACCATAATTATAATGAACACCGTTGATTTTCATATCAATATCATCAACTAATGTTGTTCCTACTTTATCAATCCCAAAGCTTTTTAGTGATATTTCTGTCATGAATACTTTTGTTGTTTTATCCATATCACCATATGCAACTGAACCTTCTATACTCTTAAATTTACTTGCTTTTAAAGAGCCTCCAAGAACGATAACATCAGCCTGAGTTCCACCTAAATCGAATCTTCCACTTCCTGCTTTCGGAATAACTGTTCCACCAGTAACTAGTATAGTGTATTTTTCACTTGTAGTATATGTATAACATCCATCACCAAAAGCATCACCATGAGTACCGCCGTTTGAATATGTTAATCCACCATTAATTGTAATATTACCACTCTTTGCTTTACCTGTACCTTTATCAACTACGGCAGGAGAAATATTAACAGGAGAAATAGAAGCAGATGTACAATATCCACCACCTACTCCGGCTGCATGATATGCTCCATTAGCTGTAATGATACCACTATTTATTGTAATATTACCGCCGGCAGCATAGTTACCTCCACCGATACCTGCACCAGCATTCGCTAAACTGTCTCCTGTTCCTGATGAAGAAGCTGTAATAAGACCACCATTAATAGTGATATTTCCACCATCTTCACCATTACCGCCACCAATACCGGCAGCGTAAGTTGAACCTGTTACATTTAAAGTCCCTACATTTGAGCTGTCTAATTTAGTAAGTCTATCACCTTTTTTAAGTTTTGTTCCATTTAATAATGTAACATCATTAGGTACTCTTCCAAGTTCTGGTACTATTTCATTTCCGTTTATATCTTTGTTAACTACTCCGTCATCTATAGTTAAGCTTGTTGTTTTACCACATCTTAATCCTGGATAAGATGATGCAGCTGAAACTAATGTATTCTCTGTTCCATCTGCAATAATAATACTTGCACTTGCACCTTCACCATCATTATTACTATCAGGAGTCAATGTAAAAGGAGCATTTGTTGTTGCTTTTATATTTACTCCCGCAAAAATTAAATTTGCACTTACATCTTCAGGAACAACAATTCTATTTGATGTTGCTGTAGCTATATTTGTATTCTTTATTGTAAGTTGTGTGCTTGTTAAAATGGTAAGAACACCGTCACTAAATGAATAATCTTTATCGATTGTTCCACCTTCAACAGTAAAATCACCTGTATCAACACTTTTTGCTAAAGGCGCTTTACTTGGTTTTGCACTCTCATTTGTTTTAGTGTCCTCATTTGTTTTTGTAGCTTCATTTTCTTCATTTAATGAATCATCGTTTGAAATAATTTCGTCATTATTACTTTCTTGATTGTCAATATCATTTTTTTCTTCTTCATTTGTCAATTCGTCATTCTCATTTGTATCAACATTATCCGTAACATTTTCTGAGTTGTTTATTTGTGAATTTACTTCACTTGCTTTTACAACATTAACAGATAAAATAGATGAAAAAAAGAATGAAAGAACCATAACAAATATTATGCCTTTTTCAATTTTACTAATTATGCCATTCTTGTTTTTCAATTGACTATCCTCCTAAATATATTCCCTCAAAACATTATTTATTTAAAATGCACATAAGTATAATTCTCCCCCCTATATACATTTCATATAATTATTTCTTATAAATAATATTTATACAGGCAATTCAAGTATATCATAATTAACAATATTTTACAATATTTTACATTATTTTCTTAATTTTAATAAAAAAAAAGCATACGAATATTCGTATGCCCTTTTTTTATTTTTTACTTTCAGCTTTAGCTTCAAATTTTTCTTTATTTATAATAAATCTTTCGTGAATTCCTTCACCTACTTTTTCTTTTTCATCAAAAGCTACAACGTTAAATACAAGTCTTCTTCTGTCAATTTCTATAAGCTCACATTCACATCTTACTTTCATTCCAAGTGGTGTTGCGGCAAGATGTTTAAAGTTTGCTAAAGTTCCAACAGTCGATTCCTCTTCACTCAGATATCCTTCTGCAAGTTTAAAGCAAGTTCCTTCCATAAGTAAAAGTAAATCAGGAGTTGAAAAAACCTTTGCGGCTCCACTTCCTTTTGAACATGCAAGATGTTCTTCTTTTACAACCATTTCTCTTTCATTTTTTAATCCGACAGTTAATTCTTTATTCATTTATATTGTCCTCTTCTTCATTGTTTTTTTCTTCTTCTCCCGGATATTTTCCTGTTTCAAATAAACTTGCAAATTCTTCTCCGGTTAGAGTTTCTTTTTTGATTAATTCGTTTGTGATAAGTTCAAGCTTATCTTTATTTTCAGCTAAAATATTAATAGCTTTTTCATGGCATTCGTTTATAATGTCTCTTACTTCTTTATCTATTGCACTGGCAACTTCTTCTCCGTAGTTTTTACTTCTTAAGAAGTCTCTTCCGATAAATACATCATCTTGTCCGCTGCCTAAGCATAAAGGTCCAAGTAAATCTGACATACCCCATTCGGTTACCATGCTTCTTGCAATTTTACTTGCTCTTTCAATATCATTTGAAGCACCTGTGCAAATATCATCAAGCATAACTTCTTCTGCCGCTCTACCACCAAGTAAACCGCAAATCATATCAAGAAGTTTACCTTTTGGCATATGAGAATTATCATTGTCAGGAAGCGAAATTGTATACCCTGCAGCCATTCCTCTTGGAATGATTGAAATTTCTCTTACTTCATCACATTGAGGAAGACTCTTCATTACAATTGCATGACCAGCTTCATGGGCAGCTGTAATTTTTTTATCTTCATCAGTAATAACCTTACTTTTCTTTTCGGGTCCTGCAATAACTCTTTTTATAGCTTCTTCTATGTCTTTCATAGAAACTTTCTTTTCTCTTTTTCTTGCAGCAAGCAAACTTGCTTCATTCATTACATTTTCAAGGTCTGCACCTGTAAATCCGGCAGTGCTTTTTGCAATAATGCTTAAATCAATATCATCTTCTAATGGTTTGCCTTTTGCATGAACTTTTAAGATATCTTCTCTACCTTTTACATCAGGAGGAGCTACAAGAATTTGTCTGTCAAATCTTCCAGGTCTAAGTATAGCAGGGTCTAATATATCAGCTCTATTTGTCGCTGCTATTATGATTATTCCTTCTTGATTTGAGAATCCGTCCATTTCAACCAATAGTTGGTTAAGAGTTTGTTCTCTTTCATCATTACCACCGCCAAGTCCGGCACCTCTGTGACGTCCAACGGCATCAATTTCGTCTATGAATACAATACATGGTGCATTTTTCTTTGCTGTTTCAAATAAATCTCTTACTCTGCTGGCACCAACACCTACAAACATTTCAACAAAATCAGAACCGCTTATGCTAAAGAACGGAACTTTTGCTTCCCCTGCAGTTGCTTTTGCAAGTAATGTTTTACCCGTTCCAGGAGGTCCTACAAGAAGAACACCTTTTGGAATTCTCGCTCCCAAATCAATGTATCTTTTTGGTGATCTTAAAAAGTCAACAACTTCTGCAAGTTCTTCTTTTTCTTCATCTGCACCTGCGACATCATCAAATGTATATTGTTTATCGCTTTTTGTATATAATTTTGCTTTACTCTTACCGAAAGACATAACTTTGCTTCCGCCCCCGCCTTGTTGAGAGAAGAAAACAAAAATTAAAAAGCCCATTAATCCAAGAGATACAAGAACCATTAAAATATTGGTCCAACCTGTTGAATTTGATATTTCATAATTAACATCGATTTCTCCCGGATTTGCTTTGATATAGTCTGTTAATAGACTGTCTAATTCAGATAAAGCAACATTTGATACTAAAATTGTATCACCGCTTTTTAATGTAGTTTCGGCACTTTGTTTATTTCTGTTTATGGTTATGCTTTTTACGTTATCGGCCTCTAAATTCTGAACAAGCTTACTGTATGAAGCCTTTTCCACTTTTGCATTTGAAAGCGGATTTACAGAACCTGTGACCATGCTTATAAGAAAATATACGCCAAATATAAGCACAACATATATAATTATGGTTCTAAATTTTTTATTGTTCAAATTTTCTGCTCCAATCCTTTCCTTTTAAATTAATTTTTATATTTTATCATACTTATTCATTATTAACAATAATTTAAGCAGATATTAACCCTTTTTAAGAATATATCTCTTCTTTTAAAATTCCGATATATTTTAAGTTTCTGTATTTATCGTTGTAGTCAAGTCCATAACCTACAACAAATTCATTTGGAATATAGAATCCATAGTAGTCAACAGGAACTTTTATTTCTTCTCTTCCTTTTTTAATAAGTAAAGAGCATACTTTTATACTCTTTGGCTTTCTTTCTTTTAGAATTCTTATTAAGTAATCCAAAGTTCTTCCTGTATCTAAAATATCTTCAACTATAAGAATATCTCTTCCTTCAATGTTTGTTGTTAAGTCTTTTACGATATTTACAACTCCCGAAGAACTTGTTCCTTCATAACTTGATACAGCCATAAAGTCCATATCAACAAAAGTATCTATTTCTCTTAGTAAATCACTTAAGAACATAACAGCCCCTCTTAAAACACAAATTACAAGTGGGTTTTTGTCTTTATAATCTTCTGTTAAAACTTTTCCAAGTTCTTCTACCTTTGCTTTAATTTCTTCTTCTGTAATTAAAACTTTTTTGATATCTTCTTTCATTTTTTTACCTCTCAATATTATAATGTATGTTTAATATATTTTTTGTATTTTTATCTGCCTTATATTTGTCACTTACTTCGTATCCTATTACAGCAACTATATTTTCTCCGTCAACTAAAAGAGGAATTTCATCCCTTTTTTCTCTTGGAATTTTCTTATCTATGAAATATTTTTTTAATTTCTTACTCCCCTCTAATCCAAAAGGATAAAACACATCTCCCTCTTTTCTTGTTCTTATAATAAGGTTATTTTTTATTTTATCATAATCAACGTATTTATCTTCAGTATTTTTTTCTAAAAATTTAATTTTTTTTAAATTAATTCTGTAATTATTTATTTGTGCTTTAAAATTATCTAAATTATCAACCTTAATATTTATTTTTTTATTTTGTATGTTATTTTCTTTTATTTTATATTCAAAATAAAGTTTTTCATATCTTCTCTTAACAACTATATCATTTGATATATTAAGATCAAATGTAGTTTTATTTTTTTGTATAAGTTCTATAATTTTATTAACATGTTTACTGCTTATATCTTTTGTAACCTTTATTGACCTTAACATATTAAACAATACCTGTTTTTTTACGGCTCTATTTAACTTTTCAAATTCATTTACATAAACATAAACAACATTGTTATCATGATAAATTTTTACGTTACTGCTAAGTTCATTAAGAAGTTCTTCAATTTCTTCAGCAACTAAAGAGAGCTCAAAAAAATGCATAAAGGCTTTATTGTTTATTTCTTTTAAGTGTGGTAAAACATTATGCCTTATATTGTTTCTGCTATAGTCTGTATCAAAATTCGTTTTATCCGTTACATATGATAGTTTATTATCTTCAATATAAGAAAGAATTTCATCTTTTGATAAAATAAGCATAGGTCTTATTATATTACCGTTTTTTACTCCAATACCTCTAAGTCCTCTTATACCGCTTCCTCTTACCATGTTTAAAATGATGCTTTCACTATGGTCAAGCAAATGATGTGCAGTTGCGGTTTTGTCTATTTTATTTTCTCTAGAAATCTCATTTATTAAATTATAACGAATATTTCTGCTTAATTCTTCGAGTCCTAAATTTTCTTCCTTTTGAATACTTGGAATATCTATACTCTTTAAAAATAATGTTACGCCATAATCACCACATAATTTTTTAACAAACATTTCATCATCTTTGGCTTCTTTTCTAATATTATGATTCAAATGAAAAGCAAAAAGTTCAAAAGACAAAGATAATTTAAGTTTATTTAAAATATGAAAAAGACAGACGGAATCACTTCCACCTGACAACGCAATCATTACTCTTTCATTTTTGTTTATTAAATTGTTATCAATGATAAATTGTTTTACTTTGTTTTCTATTCTCTTAGATAATTCCATATTAGTATTTTAAACAAGTACTCCCTAATTATCAAGGTTAAATCAATAAATATTATGCTATTATAAATTTTTATGCTATACTTAAAAAAAATATAATTTAAGATATTTATTTACAAATTATTTTAAACAATATGTATTATAAATATATTTATAAAAAACTTTATTATATTATGATTAAAAAAGTATTATATTATTGAAATTAACAATTTTTTTGTTAGAATATTAAATTCGAGAAACTTTTTTCTTAATAAAAAATTAATTAGGTCATAATATTTTCGTAATATTATTACGTTAAAATATTTACAATATTTATAATGAGCTGAGGTTTATAATGGGTAAAATTGTAGTAAAAAGAGCTGACGGCGAAATCATCAAAATTGATGAGAACGAAGCTTTGGGTGAACTTAGAAAAATAAGAGATAAGGAACAAAGAAGCCACAACAAAAAAAGACCAAGCCGTCCTAAAAGGAAACAAAGAAAAACAACCAATAGAAATAATGATCCAAAAAACAGAATTCCTGTTGACCAAAAAAGAAGAAAAAGAAGAAAAAAACCACAAAAGAAATGGAAAAGAAGACTTAAAAAAATTGCTATATTCATTTTAGTATTCTTAATAGTAGGTGCAGCTTTTGCATATTATCAAGTAAATCAAATATTTGCTAAGATGAATACTGTAGATTTCCCTACAAGCAATGAAGAACTAGGAATTTCTTCTTATGTGGAAGACTATTATGGATCACAGAGTAAATATATTAAAAATTATGCTTTATTTGGTGTAGACTCAAGAGGAGAAGAAAGCGGAAGAACAGACTCTTTAATGATATGCTCCGTTAACACAAAAACAGGAGAAATCTCTCTTACATCAATACTAAGAGACTCTTATATTCAAATTGCACAAACAGACGGACAAGACTATGGTTTTGATAAAATCAACGCTGCCCACTCTTACGGCGGCCCACTAATGACTGTTAAGACATTAAACGAAAACTTTGATTTAAACATAACTGATTATGTTGAAGTAAACTTTGAAGCCGTTGCGGATATTGTTGACGCTTTAGGCGGAATTACTTTGGATGTAAAAGAAGATGAAATAGAAAACTTAAATAAATTTATAAGAGAAAATAATACTCTTCTTGGAGGAACCCCTTCAAAAGAACTTACAACTGCAGGAGAACAAGTTCTTGACGGGAAACAAGCTTTATCATATTGTAGAATAAGATACGCAGGAAACGGAGATTACCAAAGAACTGCAAGACAAAGAATAGTAATGAATAAAATATATGAAAAACTTAAAAGCAGTAATTTATTAACTCAGAAAAAAGCATTGGAATCAGTTCTTCCATATATTACAACATCCCTTGAGCCAAATGACATGTGGCCAATATTAAGAGCATACTTTAAAAGCGAAGAAGGTCCAAAATCACAATCCCTTACTGATGAAAATATAGTAAAATCAGCAACAATAAACGGAGCATGGTGCCTTGTATTTGATACACTTAAATCAAATGTAGAATATCTTCATAAATTAATTTATGGAAGTGACTATACAGTTTCACCTACAGTAGAAGAAAGAAACAGTTCTTATGAAGAAAAAACTATGTATGTAACAAAATATGCAATAGATTCACAGGTTTATACTAAATAAAAGAGCAGATTATCTGCTCTTTTTTGATTTTTTTTATAAAAATAACTTTACAAAAAACCTTTTATAATGCTATAATTAGTGAACTGTGACGAAAAGTCGCATCCTTGGGAAAACAAGAAGTTTTCCCCATAAGTCCACAAGGAGGTGAAAGATATGAAAAAATATGAAACACTTTTCGCTATTAGACCTGACATGACTGAAGAAGAAATCAAAGGAATAATAGAAAGAATTCAAAACGTAATCAAAAACAACGGTGGAAACGTTGAAGAAGTTGAAGAATGGGGCATGAGAAAACTTGCTTACAAAATTAAAAACAAATACCGTGATGGATATTACACATTAATTAATTTTGAAGCTGAAAAATCTTGCTTAGATGAATTAAATCATACATTCAGAATTACAGAAGATATCTTAAGAGACATTATCGTTAAAAGATATTAATTAGGAGAATAAAATGCTAAACAAAGTAGTATTAATCGGTCGTCTAACAAGAGATCCTGAAACAAGAGTTTTATCTTCAGGTTCAAGTGTTAGCACATTTACGTTAGCAGTTGATAGAACATTTAAATCAAGAGACGGAGAAAGAGGCACAGACTTCATCCCTATCGTTGCATGGGGGAAAACCGCAGAACTTTGCGGACAATACTTAAGCAAAGGCAGACAAACAGCCGTTGCTGGTAGAATTCAAACAAGAAGTTATGATGCCAATGATGGCTCAAAAAGATATGTTACGGAAGTTGTTGCCGAAGAAGTTACATTTTTAGGTTCTAAAAATGACGGCATGAGCAGAAATAACAATAATTTCTCATCACCTGACAATGAATTCGGTGTTCCTATGGATGGATTCAGTGAAATGGATGATGACGATATGCCATTTTAATTAAATATTAAAAAAGGAGAAAAGCTATGGCTATGCAAAGACAAGGTGGTTCTAATGGCGGTTTCAGAAGAAGAAAAAAAGTTTGCTACTTCTGTGAAAACAAAATTGAACACATTGATTATAAAGATACAAAAGTTTTAAAGAAATATGTATCTGAAAGATACAAAATTTTACCTAGAAGAGTAACAGGAACTTGTGCAAAACATCAAAGAGGTGTTACTCAAGCTGTTAATATTGCAAGAAATGCTGCTTTATTACCATACACAGCTGAATAATTAAAAAATTAAGCATACCTTTGGGTATGCTTTTTTTATTTTTACAAAATCATTATATTATGATAAAATAACCCTTACAAATAAAAAAAGGAATTTAACATGGACAAATTAAATAAAAAAGACACAATATTAATAGGACTTACATTATTTTCAATGTTTTTCGGAGCAGGGAATTTAATATTTCCACCATACCTTGGAACAAACGCAGGGACAAATTTTCTACCTGCTTTTATTGGGTTTGTTCTAAGTGCAATAGGGCTTCCTGTACTGGCAGTTTATGCAGTCACAAAATCAGGAGGATTAAAACAATTAACAAATAGGGTTCATCCTGTTTTTTCTTTTGTTTTTATTCTAGTTCTATACCTTGCAATAGGACCTTGCCTTGCAATTCCAAGAACGGCAAGTACTTCATTTGAAATGGCTGTCTTACCTTTTTTTAATGTAAACAGCATTATACCAAGTATAATTTATTCCTTTATTTTTTTCCTAATTGCAGGCATTATTGCACAAAAACCGGAAAAACTAACGGAATATTTAGGTAAAAAACTTACACCTTGCCTGCTCTTTCTAATTTTTATAGTTTTTATAGGTGCATGTTTTACTTTGTTTGGCAATATAACGCAGCCAACAGATACATATAAAAATCTTTCATATGTAAAAGGTCTTATTGATGGATATCAAACAATGGACACCCTTGCGGCATTAAACTTCGGCATGATTATTTCAATGAATATAATCGAAAAAGGAATAAAAGATAGTAACAAAGTTACAAAATATACGATTAAAGCTGGATTTTTAGCAGGAATATTTCTTTTAATCATATATTTTATACTTGGAATAACGGGACTTTTTACGGGAATAAGTGGGCAAATGACAGAAAACGGAGCTCAAACTTTAACTTATGTAGTTTCTTTAATTTACGGTAAGGCAGGATTAATCATTCTTGCAATGATATTTGTTATAGCATGTTTAAATACTTGCATAGGACTTTTTAGCTGCTGCGGAACTTATTTTAATGAAACATTTCCGAAGCTTAGTTATAGAAGCTGGGTTATAATTTTTGCTCTTGTTTCTTTCTTAATCTCAATAATAGGTCTTACACCAATTTTAAAATATTCGGTTCCCGTACTTAATATTTTATACCCTGTATCAATTGTATTAATTATACTTGCATGTATAAATAAGAAAATAAGTAACAATAATATTGTATATCCACTTACAATATCAGTATGTTTAATAATAAGTATTTTAATAAACATACCTTTATTTTCAGGCTTAAGCAAAAATTTACCTTTTTATGATATAGGTTTTGCATGGATAGTGCCAACGCTTATTGCTTTTATATTGAGTTTAGCAATAAATAAGATAAAAAAATATAAGTTTTAGTAAGTTTAAAAGGAAAAATTTATCATAAAAAATTTAGAGTTAATTTTCTATGTATTTTTTGTATAAAATGTGATAATATATTATTAGATGTATTAAGGAGGATGGAGATTATGTCAAACGGAAAATTTTTAGCAGGATTAATAGTTGGAATAGCTGCAGGTATAGCTGCAAAATATGCTTACGACAACAAAGAAGAATTAATGGATATTGCCATTGATAATTATTATATTGCAAAAGATGAACTTTGCACATTTGCGCAACATTCACTTGAAAAAGCAGAAAAACTTTCTAAACAAGCAAAAGCAAGTGCTGATTTAGCTTTAAACACAGCTAAAGAAAGAATTGATGATGTTGCAAATTATGCAGATGAACAAATCGATGACTTAAAAGATATGGTTCAAGAAGCTAAAGAAGAAACTAAAAAAGAAAATCTTGATGATTTCGAATTAAAATTTGACGAAGAACTTTTATAATGGAGAATAAAATTAAATGATTATAAACCTTAGTCCCTTAGATATAGCCTTAATAATTGTGTGCGTTGTTTTGGTCGTATTAATTTTATATTTAATTGTAACCGTTAGCAAACTATCAAAAACAATGACTAAACTTAACGATGTACTAAGAGACGTGCAAACAGTTACCAGTGCAAATACAAACAAAATTAATTCAATAATTGAAAATGTTGAGGGAATAACAAGCGATGCAAAGGAGCTGACAAACAAAGTAAATAACTCTGTAAAAGGAATTGAAACAGCACTTAAAACACCGCTTGATGATCCAAATGGAATAATGCATAGTACGATGAAAATAAAACAATATTATTCCACCGCAAAAAACGTAATGTTTGCTGTAATGGTTGTTAAGGATTTTTTCCACATGAAAAAAAGAAAAAAAAGAAAAAGTAAATAATATCGTTGACATAAGGTTGTAGCTAAATAATCTCGTGAGATTGCTGCGGCCTTTTTGAATATTATCATCAAAAATAAAAGCAAAAGGAGAAAGACAAATGAAAACGTATAAAACCAAGGACATAAGAAACATTGCACTACTTGGCCATGGAGGCTCAGGTAAGACCTTGCTTGCAGAGGCTATGGCTCTTAAAGCAGGTCTAATAGAAAGACTTGGAAAAACAGAAGATGGAACAACAATTTCAGATTATGATTCGTGCGAACAAAGTAAACATAGTTCCATATCTACATCACTTATCCCTATAGAACACGGTGGCGTTAAAATTAATGTTCTAGATATTCCGGGATATTTTGATTACATAGGAGAACAATGCTCAGCTCTAAGAGTTGCTGATACTGCAGTAATAGTAGTTGACGCTGTAAGCGGAGTTCAAGTAGGAACAGAAAAAGCCTATGAAATGGCTGTTGAAAGAGGAATACCAATTGCCTTTGTAATCAATAAACTAGACAGAGAAAATGTAGATACACATAAAGTTATGGAAGAATTAAGAGCCCTTACAGGACCTAAGATTGTTCCATTCCAAATCCCTATCAACGAAGGAGTTGGTTTTAACAGCGTAGCTGATATTTTTGATAATAAGGCTTATACATACGAAAAAGGCAAAATGACAATTACGGATGTACCTGACTCTACAATTGAAAAATCAACAAAATATAAAGACATTATTTTTGAAATTGCTGCAACAACAGATGAAGAATTAATGGAAAAATATTTTGAAGATGAAGACGGAACGTTAACAGAGGCAGAATTACATTCAGGTGTTAAAACAGCAATAGCAAACGAGGAACTTATACCAGTATTTTGCGTAAGTGCTTTAAATGATATAGCTATCGATAAATTCTTAGATGCAATTGTATATAACTTCCCAACACCAATAGAAGCAAAAGCTGCAAAAGTTGACCAAGATGGTAAAGAAGCACAAAGACATTACGAAGATGATGCTCCACTTAGTGCTTTCGTATTTAAAACAATTGCTGACCCATTTGTTGGAAAACTTTCTTTATTCAAAGTTAAAAGTGGTATTTTAAAACCTGGTATGGAATTAAATAACACAACACAAGATAAAAAAGAAAAAATCGCAAAAGTATATACATTAATAGGTAAAAAGCAAGAAGAAGTTATGGAAATGCATCCTGGAGATATCGGTGCACTTGCAAAACTTGCATATACTAAAACATCAGATACTCTATGCGATCCTAAAGACCATATTAAGTTTAACCCAATTAACTTCCCTCAATCTATTATCTTTACAGGTATTGAACCTAAATCAAGAGGAGATGAAGATAAACTTTCAACAGGTCTTAATAAACTAAGAGAAGAAGACCCAACAATTGTTGTTAAAAGAGATGATGAAACACACCAAAACGTACTTTACGGTATGGGAGAAACACATCTTGAAGTTGTTAAAGAAAAACTTAAAAATAAATTTGGCATAGAAGTTGTATTAACTCCACCTATTATACCTTACAGAGAAACAATAAAGAAAAAAGCAACTGCTGAAGGTAAACATAAAAAACAATCAGGTGGTAGAGGTCAATTTGGTGTTGTAAACATTGATTTTGAACCTACATATAATCTTGAAGATGATTTAGTATTTGTAGATGCTGTCGTAGGCGGTGCAGTTCCAAGAAACTTCATTCCTGCTGTAGAAAAAGGATTAAGAGAATGTATAGAACATGGTGTTCTAGCAGGATATCCTGTTGTTGGTCTTAAAGCTACATTGTTTGACGGAAAATTCCATCCTGTAGATTCAGACGAAATGAGCTTTAAAATGGCTGCAAGCATAGCTTATAAACAAGGTATGGCATCTGCTGATCCTGTACTTCTTGAACCTATTTATAAAGTTGAAATTACAATTCCTGATGATAACACAGGAGATGTAATGGGAGACTTAAATAAGAAGAGAGGTAGAGTTCTTGGAATGGATCCTGTAGGAAATGGCAAAACAATGATTACTGCTGAAGTTCCTTTAGGAGAAATGTTTAAGTACGCAACAGAACTTCGCTCAATGACTCAAGCAAGAGGGTCTTTCACAATGGAATATGAAAGATATGATGAAGTTCCTCAAATGGCAAGCGCTAAAATAATTGAAGAAGCGAATGCAAGAAAAGAAGCTAAAAAATAATATTTAAAATAAAAAGAAACATCTAAATATTAGATGTTTCTTTTTTTATAACATTAATACACATAAAATCTATTATAATATCTAATTTATTTTTTATATTTCCCTTCCGTAAATACACAAGAAATAATAAGTCCTATCACCCAAAAGGGCATTAATAAAATTGATAAAAACGAATACTTTGAATTTTGAGAAAATAAAACTATAGGTGATAAAATAGGTAAAAGAAGCAAAGCAAAAATAATAAATATTTTACCAATAGCCTTATTATATCCTCTTATATTTTTTACATTTGGTAGTTTTTTTGTATTTGATAAATACTGTATAGGTTTATCTTTTGTATTAATCATTGAAATTCCAATTATAACAAATATTAAAACTACAATTAAAACAATCCCTAAAGCTATTACATTTTCCATATTATTATTCTCCTATCTTGTTGCAATTAATTTATTTTATTTTTATAATATATTATTATACATAAAGGAGATTTATTTTGAAAGTATTATTACATTCATGTTGTGCCCCATGCTCAATAATGTGCATTGATACACTTAGAAAAGAAAATATAGAACCAACTTGTTTTTGGTATAATCCAAATATTCATCCTTTTAATGAATATAAAAAAAGAAAAAAAACACTTATTGATTACACTGAAAGCATTAATATAAAACTTATTATAGAAAACGAATATGGACTTAGAGAGTTTATTGATAATATTTACCCTAATTTTGATAACAGATGTGGTGTATGCTATAATATGCGTCTTTTTGAAACAGCAAGATACGCAAAAGAAAACGGATTTGACGCATTTTCTACAACTCTTTTAATTAGTCCTTTTCAAGACCATAATTTAATTTGCTCTATTGCAAAAGCTGCAGCAAAAAAATATAATGTTGAATTTCTATATAGAGATTTTAGACCATATTTTAATGAAGGGCAAGAAAAAGCCATAAGCCTCGGTTTATACAGACAAAACTACTGTGGATGTATTTTTAGCGAAGAAGAAAGATTTTCTAAAAAGAGAAGAAGAGAACTTATTAATAAACAAAAGGAATCACAAGAAAATAAGTAAAAAGACAGCCTAAGCTGTCTTTTTATTTTTATTAATAATTTGCTACATCTGTAATATCAAATTTATCATAGTCTAAATCTTCACAGAATAATGTTGCTAAAGCAATTGCACTGTCTATTGAAGTAACTATGCTTACTCCACATTCAACAGCACATCTTCTTATCTTAAATCCGTCTGTTTCTGAATCTGATGAGCTTTGAGGAGTATTGATTATTAAATCAATTTTATGATTTTTAATTACATCAAGAATACCAAGTTCTTTATGTTCTCCTTCGTAACCAATCTTATACACTTCAGTAACATTTTCTACACCATGTTCTTCCATGTATTTCTTTGTATTTCCTGTTGCAAAGAATTCATATCCAATATCAGACATCTTTTTAAGAGATTCAATAAGTTCTTCTTTACTTTCATCATTTAAAGAAATAAGAAGTTTTCTTTTTCTTCTGCTTAAATCAAATCCTGCTGCAAGGAAACCTTTGTATAATGCTTCAAGGTAATTTTTACTTACACCAAGTACTTCACCTGTTGAACGCATTTCTGGTCCAAGGCTTACTTCAACGTTTGGAAGTTTTTCTGTTGAGAATACAGGTACTTTAATTCCATAATTTTCACTGTCTTTATATACATAACTTCCATATCCCATTTCTTTAATGCAAGGACCAAACATAGATCTTACTGCCATTTCAAGAATAGGAACGTTTGTAATCTTTGTAATATATGGTACTGTTCTACTTGAACGAGGGTTAACTTCGATTACATAAAGTTCGTCTTTGAATACGATAAATTGGATATTTATCATACCTCTTACATCAAGTTCAAGAGCAATTTTTCTTGTATAGTCATATAATGTTTCTTTTATTTTATCACTTACATGAATTGTTGGATAAATTGTTACGCTGTCTCCTGAGTGAACCCCTGCTCTGTCAAGATGTTCCATGATACCAGGAACGAAAACATCTTCACCATCGCATACTGCATCAACTTCAAGTTCAAGACCATATAAATATTTATCAATAAGAACAGGATTTTTAGGGTCTTCTTTGATTGCGTTTGTTAGATATTTAACAAGACTTTCTTCGTCGTGGCAAATCATCATACCTCTACCACCAAGAACATATGAAGGTCTTACAAGTACAGGATATTCAATTTTATTTGCAGTTTCGATACCTTCTTCAACTGTAAATACACCTTTACCTGTTGGTTGTTTTACACCAAGTTTTGTAAGCATTTCTTCAAATCTTTCTCTATCTTCTGCTCTGTCGATACTATCCGGAGAAGTTCCAAGAATTGGAATATTTTCTCTTACGCACATTTCTGCAAGTTTAATTGCTGTTTGTCCACCGAATTGTAAAATTACTCCGTCAGGTTTTTCTTTATTGTAAATGTTAAGCACATCTTCATCTGTTAATGGTTCAAAATAAAGTTTATCTGAAATGTCGAAGTCTGTACTTACAGTTTCAGGGTTGTTGTTTACAACTATTGTTTCTATTCCAAGTTGTTTTAAGGCATATACACAATGTACTGAGCTGTAGTCAAATTCGATACCTTGACCGATTCTAATTGGACCTGAACCGATAACCATAACTTTCTTTTTATCTGTTACTACTACTTCATCTTCCGTATCATATGTTGAGTAATAATATGGAGTATTTGCTTCAAATTCTCCTGCACATGTATCAACCATTTTATATACAGGATTAATATTCCACATTTGTCTCATTTCATAAATATCTTTTTCTCTAACACCCATTAAGAAACTTATACCTTTATCTGAGAAGCCTTTTTTCTTTAAGTCAAGAAGTTCTTCTCTTGTTAAAGTTTCTAATGTTAATGTTTTTAAATGTTCTTCTCTTTTTACAATTTCATTGATTTTATTTACAAAGAATAAATCAATACCTGTTATTTTACTTACTTGTGTTACAGAATATTTCATTCTAAGCATTTGAGCAAGAACAAAAATCCTTTCATCATCAGCTTTAAATACTCTATGTCTAAGTTCTTTTATAGGAATATCATTTACTTTATCGTGTACTAAAGTATGTTTCTTAATTTCAAGAGAACGTATAGCTTTTAAGAATGCTTCTTCAAAAGTTCTACCTATAGCCATTACTTCTCCTGTAGCCATCATTTTTGTACCTAAATCTCTTTTTGCATTTAAAAACTTATCAAAAGGCCATTTAGGAATTTTTACTACAACATAGTCAAGAGCAGGTTCAAAACATGCATAAGTTTCTTTTGTAACTGCATTTTTAATTTCATCAAGATAATATCCTAGAGCAATTTTAGCTGAAACTTTAGCAATAGGATAACCTGCAGCTTTTGATGCAAGAGCTGAAGAACGAGAAACTCTTGGGTTAATTTCAATAATTGCATATTCCATACTGTCTGGATGAAGGGCAATTTGTACGTTACATCCACCTTCAATACCTACTGCATTAATTATATCTATAGATGCTGTTCTTAGCATTTGATATTCTTTATCTGAAAGGGTTTGACTTGGAGCAACAACAATACTGTCTCCTGTATGGATACCTACAGGGTCGATATTTTCCATATTACAAATTGTAATACAAGTACCTTTTGCGTCTCTCATTACTTCGTATTCAATTTCTTTCCAGTTTTTAATACTCTTTTCAATTAAAACCTGAGTAGTCATTGATAAAGCAAGACCGCTTTCTGCAATTTTTAAAAGCTCTTCTTCATTATTAACGATACCGCCGCCTGTACCGCCAAGTGTATAAGCAGGTCTTACAACAACCGGATAACCTATTTCTAAAGCTGCTTTTTTCGCATCTTCCAAAGTATTTACGATTCTACTTTCAATTATAGGTTGTCCAATTTCTTTCATTAACTTTCTGAACTCATCCCTATCTTCGCCTTTGATAATTCCCTCAATACTTGTACCTATTACTTTTACTCCGTATTTATCAAGAATACCTTTATTGTGAAGCTCCATTGTCATATTAAGAGCAGTTTGACCACCCATACCTCCAATGATTGAATCCGGTCTTTCTTTCGCAATAATTTTTTCCAAAGATTCTACATTCAAAGGTTCAATATATACTTTATCAGCAGTTTGTTTATCTGTCATTATTGTTGCAGGGTTAGAGTTTACAAGTACAACTTCAACACCTTCTTCTTTTAATGCTTCACAGGCCTGTGTTCCTGAATAGTCAAATTCTGCAGCTTGACCGATAATAATAGGACCAGAACCTATAACCAATACTTTCTTTATATCATCTTTTTTTGGCATTTGTACATTCCTCCTATTCTATTACCTTTAAAAATTCGTCAAAAATATGAACGCCTTCATAAGGACCAGGACAAGCTTCAGGATGGAATTGAATTGTATATATTTTCTTATCCTTACATCTCATTCCTTCTATACTTCCGTCATTTATATTTCTATAAGTAACTTCTACACCTTCAGGTAATTCATCTACTACATAACCATGGTTTTGACTTGTCATAAATACTTTTTCATTATCTAAATTTTTTACAGGATGGTTTCCACCTCTGTGACCAAATTTAAGTTTTGAAGTCTTTCCTCCAAGAGCAAGAGATGCTAACTGATGTCCAAGACAAATTCCTATTATAGGAAGTTTTCCTATTAATTTTTTAATTTCTTCAACACATTCAGGTAAATCAGCAGGGTCTCCAGGTCCGTTTGATAAAAATACGGCATCAGGATTCATTTTTAATATATCTTCCGCCTTTGTATCAAAAGGAACTACAGTTAAATTTACACCTCTTTGTTTAAACATATTGATAATATTTGCTTTTATACCATAATCTATTGCAACAATATGTTTTCCATCCTTATCACCTTCAACTTCAAAAGGAGCAGAAGTTGAAACACTGAATACACTTTTTGAATTATCAAATTCATCAAGTATTTCAATAAGTTTTGTTTTTGGCATCATATGAGTTGTAATCATACCTCTCATAACACCTTCATTTCTAAGTACTTTTGTAAGCATTCTTGTATCTACACCACTTATTGCTGTTATATCTTCACTTTCCAAATAATCGGGAAGAGTCATTTCATTATTGAAATTGTTTGGTTTATTGCTTACTTCCTTTACAATAAATCCTCTTGCCTTACAACAAGCAGATTGTTCATAATCAAAATTAACCCCATAATTACCGATTAAAGGATATGTCATTGTTACTATTTGACCATAATATGAAGGATCTGTAAGGATTTCTTGATAACCTGTCATAGATGTGTTAAATACAACTTCACCTATTACTTTTTCTTCTATCTTACCGAAAAGTTCACCTTCAAAAGTCATTCCATTTTCAAGTTGTAAGTATCCTTTCATCTTCTAACCTCTTTATTTAGTTTTTTTAAAATCTCTGCTGCCCGGTTTTACAAGTTCAATTTTTCCTTCTTTGCAAAGTGGACATTCTTCACTATCATAAGAAACAATGTTAAGTCTTATTGCAGAATAAATAGGAAGTGGGAAATTAAGATCATCACTTGTTCTATTTACTATTGAACATACCCCAACAACTTCAGCTCCCATATCTTCTAAAACTTTTACTGTTTCAAGTGTACTTTTACCTGTTGTAATAACATCTTCACTTATTAAGACTTTATCGCCTTTTCCTACAGTGAACCCTCTTCTAAGTTCCATGTTACCGTCTTTTCTTTCTGTAAAGATACTTTCTATTCCAAGTTGTCTTCCAAGTTCGTAAGAAACTATAACACCGCCCATTGCAGGTCCGCATATTTTTGTAATACCTAAATCTTTTACTTGTTCAGCAACATCTTTTAATACTTCTGCTGCTTTATCAGGAAATCTTAAAAGTTTTGCACATTGTACATATTGATTTGAATGTCTTCCTGATGAAAGTAGAAAATGACCTTCTAAAAATGCTTCAGTTTCTTTTAAAATTTCTTTTACTCTTTGTTCACTCATTACATACTCTCCTTTATACTATACCTATAAGTTCACTTATATTGTTTATATTATTATTTTTTAAATATTTATCTAAATCATCTCTTATTTCAAGCATTACCATAGGATTTGCAAAAATTGCACTTCCAACTCCTACCAAAGTTGCTCCTGCCATTACAAATTCAAGAGCATCTTTATAATTGCTTACTCCTCCGTAAGCCAATATAGGAATGTTTATTTCCTTAGCAACTTGATGTACCATTCTAAGAGCAATAGGTTTTATTGCACTTCCTGACAAACCTGCATATACATTGTCAAATACAGGTTTTTTCTTATTTATATCAATAGCCATTGCAAGAAATGTATTTGTTAAGCTTACAGCATCAGCACCACCGTCTTCTACTGCTTTTGCAACATCTGTAACACTTGGTGCGTTTGGCGATAATTTAACGATAATAGGATGTTTTGATTTTTCCTTTACCGACTTTGTAATATCATACGCACTTGCTGAATGCATACAAAAAGCCATTCCACCTTCCTTAACATTTGGACATGAAATGTTAAGCTCTATAAAATCAAGTTCTTGTTCATTTAAAAGCTCTATTCCATCAAGAAAATCTTCCTTGCTGTGAGCCCCAAAGTTTACTATAACCCTGCTGCCGGTAGAATTCATATATCCAAGTTCGTTTTCTATAAAACTTTTAACACCGGGATTTTCAAGTCCGATACTGTTTATTACCCCGCTTGGAGTTTCCCAAATTCTAACTCCGGTATTACCGGGTTGAGGATTTAAAGTAAGACCTTTTGAACATATACCGCCAATTTCTTTTACATCAAAAAACTCGCTGTATTCTCGTCCAAAACCAAAAGTTCCGCTTGCGGCAACTAAAGGATTACTAAATTCTTTACCTAAAAAATTTACTTTTAATCTATCCATTTTAGTATACCTCGCTTCCTTTAAATACAGGACCGTCTTTACATACTTTTTTATTTCCATTTGGAGTCTCAACATTACATCCAAGACAAGCACCTACGCCGCAGGCCATTCTGTTTTCAAGGGACACATATATTTCTCTTCCTGCTTTTTTTGCAAGGTCATATGCACTTCTCATCATAATATCAGGACCACAAGTAAAGTAAATATCATCCTTTGTAAAATCAACTTTATGAGTTATTATTCCACCTACATCAACTATAACTTCATCTGCAATTTCCTTAAAATCATCTACAAGATAATCTTCTTTAGTAAAACCAAGATATACTCTTATATTTTTATCAGGATATTTTTTTCTTATTTGTTTACATAGATAATATAACGGAGCGGTTCCGATACCTCCTCCTATTAAAGTAACGTCTTTTTCTATATTTTCTATATCAAATCCGTTACCTCTCGGACCGAATAAATCAAGTTCCATTCCTTTTTGAAGAGTTTTAAAATACTTTGTTCCCTCTCCTTTTACCTGATATAAGAAAGTTATCCCTTCATCATCTATATCATGAATACTTATAGGTTTTGCAAGGAATGTATTTAAAGAACGAAGCATATAAAACTGTCCTTCTTTTCCTTCAAACTTTCCTTCAAGTTTCATCATATAGATATCATCTTTTATCTTTTTATTAAATAATACTATAGCCATTGTCCTATATCCTCTTGCATATCTTTTACGGCTTTTACCGTAAGTTCGGTAAAGTTTTCATCTTCAATTTTACCTTTGTGTGCAGATATAATTCCTCTTGAAGAATTAACAACTCCGCAAATATCATCTTTGAAAATTTCCGCAATATCTTTTCCTGTTCCACCTTGAGCGCCATATCCAGGAATTAAGAAGAAAGCTTTTGGCATAAATTTCTTTACTTCTATAAATTCTTTAGGATAAGTAAGACCTACAACAGCTCCGACACTGCTGTATCCACATTCTCCTACAAAGTCGCTTCCCCATTCATCAACGTATTTAGCCATCTTTTCATAAACTTTTTCGCCGTCTTTTACTTCTAAGTCTTGAATTTGATGTCCGTTTGGATTTGATGTTTTTACTAAAACGAAAAGCCCCTTGCTTCCATCTTTCATATAGTCAAAATATGGGCTAATTGCATCAAGTCCCATATATGTGTTTATAGTAATAAAGTCAGCTTCAAAGTCTCCTTTGAAATGACCGTCAGCATACATTGCAGCAGTTGAAGAAATATCTCCTCTTTTTATGTCTGCAATTACAATTCCGTCATTTTCTCTTATATATTTAAGTGTTTTTTGATATGCGTTAAGCCCATCCATTCCAAGAGCTTCATAATAAGCAATTTGAACTTTGTAACAAGCTACAATATCTTTTGTAGCATCTATTATAGCTTTATTAAACAAGAAATATTTTTCTCCAAGAGATATATCCATGTTGCTTATATATTCAGGTAAAAAAGCTTCTTTTGTATCAAGCCCCAAACATACAGCCATGTTTTTCTTGCTTCTTTCATATAGTTTATCTATCAGCTTCATATTTCTTTTCTCCCTTGGCAAATGTCATTAAAACTTTGCCCTTAATTTTTTCTTTATCAAAAGGTGTGTTGTTTGATTTTGAAATAAACTCATATTTGTTTATAACTCCTTCATAATCAGTATCAACGACAACCAAATCTGCATCATAACCTTCTTTAATTAAACCTTTGTTTAAACCTATTTTTTTTGCTGGATTTAAACTTATCATTTCGCTTAATTTATTTATGCTGATATCATTATCAAAGAATACTTTATAGTACATAGAAAAAGCAACTTCGATATTGTCAATTCCCGGAGCTCCTTTTTCTTTATCTTCTTTTGAATGAGGAGCATGGTCTATTGCAAGAATATCTATATCGTTATTCCTTACTCCTTCTATAAGTGCCATTCTGTCTTTAGGTGTTGCAAAAGAAGGATTTACTCTATAAGAAAGGCTATCGGCAAATAAATGATGTGGTGCAACCTCACAAGTTACCGTTAATCCTTTTTCCTTTGCTGCTTTTATAAGCTCTAAAGATTTCTTTGTACTGATATGGCATACATGAAGATTTCCTCCAACCTTTTCAAGAAGTTTCATATCTCTTTCGATTATTTCTTCTTCAGGCTGGCAATGAGTTAGTAAATGGAAACCATATTCTGTGGATTTTTTCAAAGCCTCTTCCATAAATTCATCGCTGAAAATTGTTTTTCCGTCATTTGAGAAAAGGTTTGTGTATTTCATATTTTCTTTTATATCTACAAAATCTTTATCTTCAAGGTCTTTTCCGATTGCACTAATTTGGATTACTTTATTTAAACCTACTTTTTCTGATTTTTCTTTAACATATTGTAAAACTTCCGTATTATCACAAACAGGCTTTGTGTTTGCCATAGTGCAAACAACGCTATATCCGCCTTTAACGCTTGCTTTCATACCGGTTTCAATATCTTCTTTATAGGTATAACCAGGGTCTCTAAAATGAGAATGCATATCTATAAAGGCAGGAAGTAATGTTTTACCTTTTAAGTCAATTACTTCGCAGCCCATTTTATCAATATCTTTTCCAACTTTTATTATTTTTCCATCTTCAACCAAAACATCTTCTTTTACTGTTTTGGTTGCATCAATTAAAACACCGCCAGTAAATAATGTTTTCATATCTCTCCTTATTTATATTCAACCAATGTTGTTTTTGAGTCGCAATAAGAACATCTATATTCTCTTTTTTCTGCATTTGCAAGATAGAATTTAATGTTATCAACTTTTTCATATTGTGTTATACATCTTGGATTCTTGCATTTTAAAATACCTTCTACAACTTCAGGTAGCTCAGGTTGAACTTTTTTTACTCTTTTTCCATCTTTAATGTAACTTACAGTAATGTTTGGGTCAATTAATCCAAGTATTGTGAGGTCAAGTTTTAAGTCTGTTTCTATTTTTATAATGTCTTTTCTTCCCATTTTATGACTTGGAATATTTCTCATAAGAACAATAACATCATCTATTTCATCAAGTTTAAGTTGTTTAAAAACTTCATAACCATGATTTACTTTTATATGGTCAATAACAATACCTTGTTTTAACATTGAAACATTAATCATCTAAACTTACCCCCAATAATTTCATTATAAGAGCCATTCTTACATACATTCCAAGTCTTCCTTGCATAAAGTAAACTGCTCTTTTATCGCTATCTACATCTGTTGAAATTTCGTTTACTCTTGGAAGCGGATGCATAACAATCATATCTTCCTTTGCATTTTCTAACTTTTCTTTTGTAAGAATGAAGTAATCTTTAAGTCTTAAATATTCTTCTTCGTTTACAAATCTTTCTCTTTGTACTCTTGACATATAAAGTACGTCTAAATCACCTATTACTTCATCAAGAGAATTTGTTTCAGAGTATTTAACTTTTCCTTCGATTTCCTCTTTAATATATTCAGGCATAGAAAGCTCTTTTGGTGAAATAAAGACAAACTCTATATTTTCATATCTTGACATTGCTTTTACCAAAGAGTGAATTGTTCTTCCAAACATCAAGTCTCCGCAAACACCGATTTTTAAATTATCAAATCTATGTTTATAGTACTGAATTGTAAGAAGGTCTGTTAATGTTTGTGTCGGATGTTGATGTCCACCGTCTCCTGCGTTAATTACCGGAACACTTGAATGTTCGCTCATAAGTTTTGCAGTGCCTTCTCTTGGGTGTCTTGCAACGATAATATCAACATAATTTGAAATTACAACTGTTGTATCTGCAAGAGATTCACCTTTTGATGTACTTGATGTATTTGGGTCTGAAAAACCAAGTACATTTCCACCTAATCTATACATGGCTGCGTCAAAAGAAAATTTTGTTCTTGTTGACGGCTCATAAAAAAGGCTTGCCAATAATTTCCCATGACATACGTTAACATACTTCTTTTCGTCTTTAAGAATATCATTAGCAAGCTCAAATATTTCATCTAATTCTTCTACAGTAAAATTCGTTGGCTCAATCAAATTGCGACCTTTTAACATTGTTTTATACCTCCGATATTTATAAAAAAATACCTGCACTTAGGCCAGGTATTCGCAAAAAATGCATAGCTTGTCCATCAAGCTACTCATAAATCGGATATAACCTTTTTAGCCTCTCGTGCTAAGTTAAAAGTATTTTTGTTTATTATATAAAATTACACTAATAAAGTCAACGAAATATGCGTTTAATTTAACATATAATAACGTTTTAATTATATTAATTTTTATTTCTTTTTTTATCTTAAAAAAATTTTTTTCTTACAAAATTAAATGTATTTTTTTGATATTTATTTCTAACATAAATTTTAATGATATAATAAAACAGAGGTAAAAATGAACATAGAAAAAGAAGAAATTTTTTCAAAACAAAGAGCATTACAACTTTATGAAAACACATTAAAAATAAATCAAATAAGCGGTAAAACCATCGAATTAATTCAAATCCATAGATATCTGTTTATGGATGTATTTTCTTTTGCGGAAAAAATACGCAGTGTAGATTTATCTAAAGGAAATTTTAAATTTGCACCTGTAAAATTTTTAAATGAAAGTTTAAGAATTATTGATAATATGCCTATTGATTCTTATGAAAAAATAATAAAAAAATATATAGAAATGAATATCGCACATCCTTTTAGAGAAGGAAACGGCAGAGCAATGAGAATATGGCTTGATTTTATGCTTAAAGAAAAATTAAATGTTATTGTAAGATGGGATAAAATTCCTAAAAATGAATATCTTAATGCAATGATTATCTCACCTATTAACGAAAAAGAAATAATGAGTTTAATTAAAAATGCACTAACCAGTGAAATAAATAATAATGCAATATATAAAAAAGTGATTAATGCTTCCTTTGACTATGAAGGAATGACAAATTATATAATTTAAAAAGACTCTAAACTTTTTAGAGTCTTTAATTTATTCATTATCTTTATCTTCTTCATTCGGTGAATTTTTCTTTACAACCGCACTTACTACTTTATGGTCATATATTTTAACATTCATTACTTTTATTCCTTCAAAATCAAATTCAATATTTTCTCCTTTTTCCGGAATACTTTGAAGAACATGGAATATTAGCCCTCCGATTGTGTCGTATTCTTCGGTAGATAATGATACACCCATTTGTTTTGAAAGCTCGTCTAAAGAGGCAATTCCCTTTACTTTACATGTTACATCATCTATTTTTACAATCTCATTATCTTCTTCAAGGTCTCCAACAAGCTGTTCTACCAAGTCATTTATTGTAATTATCCCGGCAGTTCCGCCGTACTCATCTAAAACAACAGCCATTGTATTGCCTGTTTTTCTCATATTTCTGAATAAATCATCTGCTTTTATTGTATCAGGAACATAATATGCTTTTGACATGGTATTTTCTATTATAGTTTCAATATTTTTATCTTCCAAACGAAAATATTTCTTTGAATCAAGAACTCCAATAATTTTATCTATTGAACCGTCACAAACAGGATAAAGAGTATGCTTTGTATTAAATATAATCTCTTTCCACTTTTCAAGACTTTCTTCCATATCAAGAGTAATAACATCAGTTCTATGTGTTAATATTTCATCAGCAGATAAATCATCAAATTCAAAAACATTTTGAATGAATTTTCTTTCTTCATGGTCAATAGTCCCCTTTTCGCTTCCTACATCAACCATCATTCTTATTTCTTCTTCGCTGACATCTTCGTCTTCTTCCTCAGGATCAATACCTATAAGCCTTAAAACAAAGTTTGTTGACGCAGTAAGCATACTTACCAAAGGCGCAAATATCTTTGAAATAGAATATGTAAGCCCTGACATACCAAGAGCCAAAGATTCTGCTTTTTTCATAGCAACTCTTTTTGGAACAAGCTCACCAAAAATAAGAGTTACGTAAGACAATATAATTGTAATCAAAATTACAGAGATAGAATCTAAAACGCTTGGGGAAATTGGCACCCCTAATTTCACAGCTAAATTAACCAACCCATCAGAAAAGTTTTCCGCAGCAAAAGCACTGCCCAAAAATCCGGAAAGAGTAATTGCAACTTGAATTGTTGCTAAAAATCTTGCAGGCTGCTTGGTTAATTTTGAAAGTCTTATTGCCCTTTTATCTCCTTTTGCCGCCATTTTTTCAAGCTTGTTATCGTTCATGGATATAACGGCAATTTCAGCACAGGCAAATACAGCATTTAACGCAATTAAAACAATTTGTAATAAAATCATTAATATTATCGAACTTTTCATAATCTTACCTCCTAAATACGTTTTTTTTATTCGATATTTATTTCTATCATTCTTTTTTATATCTAAAATATATAAAACGCACTATCAGAGGTATCGGTTTGTTCGCCGCATCACTATCGTCATCGTTCATTTTTGATTCTATTCTCCTTTCATAATTATATTTAGACTATTCTATCATTTTATATTATTTAAGTCCATAAGTTAGCAATATATTACAAAAAAAACAGCACCTTAAAAGTTCTGTTTTCTATCTGCATTTTACAGCTTCAAATAAAACAATTCCCGCTGCAACAGAAGCATTTAACGAATCAAAATTGTTTTTTAGTGGAATAGAACTTATAAAGTCGCATTTTTCTTTAACAAGTCTTCCAAGTCCCTTACCCTCTGCACCTACAACTATGGCAAGAGGCATATCATAATCGATATCGTAATAATTTTCTCCGTCCATATCAAGACCTACAACAAAAAGTCCTTCCTTTTTTAATGCATCTATTGTCTGCGATATATTTGACACTTCGCATATATCGATATATTCTAAAGCACCTGCAGAAGATTTATACATACCTTCTCCTATTGAGGCACTTCTTCTGTTTTGCATAATTACACCGTCAGCACCTGCGCAGTACGCACTTCTGATTATTGCCCCTGCATTATGAGGGTCTGTTATATTATCAAGAATTACAACAAGAGGTTTTCCTTCTTTTTTATTAAGCTTATCTGTAAGCTCTCTTAAAGATACTGTTTCAACAGGAGAGCAAAGAGCAATAACTCCTTGATGATGAGGGTTCCCTGCAATGCTGTCAAGTTTATGTCTGTTTGTTTTTTGTATTGAAATACCTTTGCTTTTTGCCATTTTAATTATGTTAACAAGTCCAGAATCATGGTTTTCGCTAATATATAATTTATTTATGTTTCTTCCTGATTTTAAAGTTTCTCTTACGGCATTACGTCCGCTTACTCTTTCATAATTACTCATATCTTACCTCTATAAATTTTTAAATTTTTCTCTTATTTCTTTTGCTTTTCCGCAAGTCATCTTTCCTTCCGGACAGCCGCCTTTTACACATCCAGGGCCTGCACTTTCAAAAATAACAGGACAAACTTCTTTAACAAGTTTTAACATCTGTGTCGCAAGTTCTCTTATTTCCCATTGAGCTCTTACACATGTTCTCTCTTCAAAGAAATGAAGAAGTTGTCTTGCGTTCATTGTAGTTATAATCTTTGTTTCACAAGCTCCAGGCAAAACAAATCTTGCATCTTCATTTGCAAGTTTAACGGCTTTTTTTCTAGCTTCGCTTTCTTCAAGTCCGTCTTCGTCCATAATTTGTTTTGTAACATTTTTTGTTAGAACATCTCTTAGCTTTTCGTATGAAGATTGAATCATACTCATACTTTCCTCAAATACTTTTAAAGCTTCTTCGTCTTTTTCGATTTGAGGAGGTATTATATAATCAAACTCGTTTTCGTCAACATATCTTTGTGACTGCTGCGAATAACTTGCAATTCTATGTCTAACAAGTTGATGAGTTAAAGTTCTGCTTACTCCTTCTATTGCAAAAGAAAAGCTTATATGTTCAAGGGGTGACATATGAGAAAATCCCATAAGCATCTTTACAAATTTTTCAGCATCTTCATTACTCATTTTTTCACTTATATCTTCAACCCCAACCTTTGAATAACAAAGCTTAGCAGCCATTGCCACAGTCTTTACAGGTTCAGGAGTGTATCTAACTAAACTTACTTTTAAATTACTCTTCATTTTTCTCCTCCACTTTCCATTTAAACCATTATACAATATTTTTCTCACTTTTCTACCCTAAAGTAAGAAATCTTAAATATACATTATTTTTTTAATTTGCAAATAAAAAAGGCGGATAAAAATCCGCCTGATTTTTTTATTTAACATACTATTTTTCTTCGTATGTATAGAATTCTGCACCTTTTTCTTCAAATTCCATAATTGCAGCTGTTGTAAGTGGATGATAGATTAATTTTTCAAATAAATCACAGCTGATTGTTGCAGCATGAGAACCAGCCATAGCTACATTGTGAACTTGTTGTGTATTTTTGAAGCTTGCAGCTAATACTTTTGTATCTTTTCCGTACATATCGAATAATTCAACGATGTCAGCAACAACTCCGATACCGTCAGAAGAGAAATTATCTATTCTGTTTACATATGGAGCTACATAGTCAGCACCTGCTGTAGCAGCAAGTAAAGCTTGTTGAGCTGTAAAGATAGCTGTAGCTGTTACGCCAAAGCCAAGTTCTTTAAGAACGCTGATTGATTTTAAACCTTCACCTGTTACAGGAACTTTTACAAAGAATTTTCCGCCTACAGCATCTCTAAGTCTGATTGCTTCTTGTACGATTTCATCGCAAGTTGAAGCTAAAACTTGAGCGTGAAGTTCACAGTCAGGACCAATAACGTCTCTTATTTCTTTAATTTTTTTATAAACATTTTCTCCGTTTGCAGCAATAATGCTTGGATTTGTTGTTACCCCTGTAATTGGGAAATATTGAGTAATTGTTTTAATGCTTTCGATATTAGCATCATCGATTAAATATAACATTTGTAATCTCTCCTTGTTTTATATAACACTTGATTTTTACTAAAAAAATTATATATGATAAAAAATATAATTACAAGTACTTTCATAAAAAAAGAAAAAAAAAGGTCATGAAAATTTACATCTTTTAAATAAACATCATTATCTTTTTTAATGTGTAACCTTTACATATTCAACTAATAAACAATTGTAATCATGTTACAAATTATTTATTAACAGCTGTTTTTTATAAAAGGAAACAATAATTAAACTTTAATTGCATTAAAGCATTTTAACGATAGTATTGTTTAATATCGTCATATAATATATAATGAATTTAATATTAAAAAGGAAGTAATAAAATGACTGAATTAATTGAATTAAAAAATTTACTTAATGATATATCAAAGGAACTTGATGATTTATCAAACTCCATTAACATTGAAAGTTTACAACAAAATCTAAAAGAAAAAGAAAGCTTAATGAATGATGAAAATTTCTGGAATGACAGTGAAAATGCAAATCAAATTTTAAAGGACGTTAAAACTTTAAAATCACAAATAACATCATTTACATCTCTTGAAAACAAAAAAGAAGATATCAGCATTATAATGGAAATGTTAAGTGAAGAATTCATAGAAACAGAAGCAGATAATACCTTAAAAGAATTAAACATGCTAAAAAAAGACGTAAACAGTTTTGCACTAACAACTCTTTTATCCGGAGAATACGATTCAAACAATGCCATTCTTTCAATTCACCCGGGAGCAGGAGGAACAGAAAGCCAAGACTGGGCGGAAATGCTATATAGAATGTTCACAAGATTTGCAGAAAAGAGAAATTTTAAAATAAAAATTCTCGAAGAGTTATCGGGAGATGTTGCAGGAATAAAAAGCGTTACAATGCTTATTAAAGGCGAAAATGCTTACGGATATTTAAAAAGCGAAAAAGGGGTACATCGACTTGTAAGAATCTCACCTTTTGACAGCAATAACAGAAGACATACTTCTTTTGCATCAGTAGATGTAGAACCGGAAATAAAAGAAGATATAAACCTTGAAATCAATCCAAGTGATTTAAAAATAGATACTTATCGTTCAGGAGGAGCAGGAGGACAGCATGTAAACAAAACCGACTCAGCTGTTAGAATAACTCATCTTCCTACAAAAATTGTTGTATCATGCCAAAACGAAAGAAGCCAGTTCCAAAACAAAGAAACAGCGATGAAGATTTTAAAGGGTAAACTATACAAAATATTAATGGAAGAACATAAAGAAAAACTTGATGAAATAAAAGGCGACTATGGACAAATCGCATGGGGAAATCAAATTCGCTCATATGTTTTCCACCCATACAGCATGGTAAAAGACCATAGGACAAAAGCCGAAACGTCAAACGTTCAATCAGTAATGGACGGAGATATTGATTTATTTATTGATGCGTATTTAAAAAAGACCGATTAATCGGTCTTTTTATTTTTTATCTCAAGCAATTTATCAAGTAAAATCTCGCTTACTTCATCTTTACTCATAAGCTCTTTTTTCTCTATATTATCTTTTGTAAGGAATGTCACTTTATTTGTATCTCCCTTAAAACCTGAGCCTTCTTCTTTTAAGCAGTTAGCCACTATAATATCAGCGTTTTTCTTTACAAGCTTAGCTTTTGCATTATCTATTAAGTTTTGAGTTTCCATTGCAAAACCACATAAAACTTGATTTTGTTTTTTATTTTCTCCAAGATACATCAAAATATCATCTGTTCTTTTTAGTTTTATGGAAAGATCTCCATCTTTTTTCTTTATTTTTTCATCACTTACATCAATAGGCGTATAATCAGAAACTGCAGCAGCTTTAATAATAAAATCCATTTCACTGCTTTTTTCTTTTACTGCTTCGAACATGTCTTTTGCACTTTTTACTTTAATTAATTCAACAAAAGGAGGAACCTCTTCACTGCTATTGGCACTTACTAAAGTTACGTTTGCACCTCTTAGCATTGCATTTCTTGCAATCGCATATCCCATTTTACCGCTTGAATGATTTGTTATGTATCTTACAGGGTCTATAGCTTCCATTGTAGCTCCTGCCGTAACCATAACATTCATACCTTTTAAATCTTTTTCATGAGCTATTTCTTTTAATACATAATTTACAAGAGTCTGTTCATCAGGAAGTTTACCGTCTCCAATGTCTCTACACGCTAGCATGCCTTTTGCAGGCTCTATTATTTCAAAACCATATTCTTTTAATTTTTCTATGTTATCTTGAACTATTTGATTATGGTACATATGTGTATTCATTGCAGGAGATACTATCTTTTTACAAGTAGCTGCCAAAACAGTAGTTGATAACATATCATCTGCTATTCCATAAGCCATTTTTGCAATAATATTTGCACTTGCAGGCGCAATAAGCATCACATCTGATTTTTGACCAAGATTTACATGAGAAACATGAAATTCAAAATTCCTGTCAAATGTATCAACCAAACATTTTGAATTTGTTAAAGTTTCGAATGTTATTGGGTTTATAAAGTTAGTTGCGTTTTTAGTCATTATTACATGAACTTCGGCACCTAATTTTATAAGCATACTGGCTACGTTTGCCATTTTATAAGCAGCAATACTACCTGTTACGCCAAGGGTTACAACTTTCCCCTCTAAAATTTTATTCATCAATCATATCCTCCGTTAAGAGCCCGTGTTTTTCATATCTTGTTATTCTTTTTATTTTATTATCTTCATCAACGAAAAGCACTTTCGGAGGATTATCTTTCACTTCTTCAGGACTCATGTTTGCATAAGCCATTATTATGATCTTATCCCCTACTTGAACTTCTCTTGCTGCGGCTCCATTTAAGCATATCATACCACTGCCTCTTTTTCCAGCAATTGTGTAAGTTTCAAATCTGCTTCCGTTATTTACGTCTACGATTTGAACCTTTTCATATTCATATATTCCGGCTTTTTCAAGAAGTTCTTCATCAACAGTAATACTTCCTACATAATCAAGCTCTGCTTGAACAACGGTTGCTCTGTGAATTTTACCTTTTAACATATTAAGTAACATATTTTCCTCCTAACACTCAAACACAAAGTTGTCAATTAATCTAGTTTTGCCAATATATACAGCCATTGCAACAAGAACCGTACCTTCGATTTTATCCACTTTTTCTACCTTTTCAATATCAACTGCTTCAACATAATCAATTTTGGCAAGTGGTTCTTTATTTATGTTTTCTTTCATCTTTGAAAGTAAAATAGCGCTGTCTCTTTCACCTTCTTCAAGAAGTTTCTTACCTAAATTAATTGTTTTATATAATATCAAAGCTGCTTTTCTTTCCTCTTCGTTTAAATAAGTATTTCTTGAACTCTTTGCAAGACCGTCTTCTTCTCTTACTATTGGACAGCCTACTATTTCTATACCAAAACTTAAATCTTTTACCATTCTTTTTATTATAAGAAGCTGTTGTGCATCTTTCATTCCAAAGTATGCTTTATTAGGTGTAACGATATTAAACAGCTTACTTACAACAGTCATAACACCTCTAAAATGAATAGGTCTGCTTTTTCCACAAAGTTCTTTTGTAAGTCCATTCATATCAACATACGAACAAAAACCTTCAGGATACATTTCTTCAGGTGTTGGATTAAAAATCAAATCTGCTCCTGTTTCTTCGCATAGTTTTGTATCTTTTTCAAGATCTCTTGGGTAGCTTGCTAAATCTTCGTTTTCACCAAATTGCATAGGATTTACAAACACGCTTACAACTACTCTGTCATTTTGTTCTACGGCTTTTTTAATTAAACTTTGATGTCCTTCATGAAGATAACCCATTGTTGGAACAAGCCCAACGCTAAGCCCTTCTCTTTTCCATTTATTTACAATTTCTCTTACTTCGCTGATTTTATGTACTACTTTCATATTTCTCTCCATAATTAATATAATTTTTCTATAACTTCATCATCAAATTTATATGTATTTTCTTCCATAGGGAATTTACCCTCATTTATTTCTTTATGGTAAGTTTTAAATGCATCCTGCATTATTTCACCTATATTTGCATATTTCTTTACAAATTTCGGCGTAAAATCAGAAAACATTCCAAGCATATCTTGATATACCAAAATTTGTCCGTCACAGTATTTTCCTGCACCTATTCCGATTGTTGGAATACTAACTTTTTGAGTAATAAGCTTAGCTAATTTTTCCGGAACACACTCAAGAACAAGTGCAAAAGCTCCCGCTTCTTCAACTAACAAAGCATCTTCAAGAATTTGTTTTGCTCTTTGCTCATCTCTTCCTTGTATTTTAAATCCTCCAAACGCATTAATGCTTTGTGGGGTTAAGCCAAGATGTGCCATTACAGGTATACCGGCAGAAGTTATTGCTTTTATCTGCTCACATACTTCTCTGCCGCCTTCAAGCTTAACAGCATCACCAAGCCCTTCTTTCATAAGCCTTCCTGCATTTTTAACGGCATCATATACACTTGTTTGATATGACATAAAAGGCATATCTATAACAACCAATGCATCTTTTGCCCCTCTTGCAACGGCTCTTCCGTGGTGGATCATATCTTTCATTGTAACAGGTATTGTATCTTCATAACCAAGGATTACATTACCAAGAGAATCCCCTACTAAAATCCCGTTAATACCTGCCTGATCAATCAATTTTGCCATTGAATAATCATAAGCCGTAAGCATGGAAATCTTACTATTTTCTTCTTTTTGTTTTTTGAATGTTGTTACTGTGTTTTTCATCCTCTTATTCCTCTTTAATAATTTTTTTCATATTGCAATAATCTTTTGTATTATCTTTTTTCATTGCAACATCAATAAGCTCCTCAGACAACAATTTATAAATATCCTTTTCACTTCCGTTTATAACAGATAAATGCTCTTTTACTGTTTTTACATCGTTCCTTTCAATTGGACCGCTTAATGCATTTATTACACCTTTTGAAGCAATATTCTCTGCATTATTCATAAAAAGAGGAAGTAGTGCATTTTTAGCTTCATCAAAAGTAAACCCTGTTTCCATAAGAATTTTTATACTCTTATAAAACAAAGCTACAACTAAATTACTCGCAAAAACGCAAGATAAATGATATTTGGTTTTATTGTCTTTTGGAATGATTTTTACATGATTTCCAAGGCTTTCAAAAAAATCCTTAATAACATTAATTCTCTTTTCGTTTCCTTCAATTGTAAAGTAAGCCTTTGAAAGATCTTTGTAAGAAGTATACTTATCGCTGAAAGCATACATTGGATGAATGGAAAAACCAAGAATATCTTGGTCACACTTTTGAAAGACAGCAGAAGACATAGCTCCGCTACAATGAGAAAATATTTTATTTTCTATATCAAATTTACATATTTGTTCCCATACTTCTTTTATCTTTGAATCAGGAACAGTCAAAAATAAAATATCACAAGAAGATATAATATCTTCCAAAGAATTAAAATAATTAGTATTTGTAAAAATTGCAGCATCAACTGCAGAAGATAGAGTATTACTATAATACCCCATTACTTTTTTTTCGTGCATAACAAAATATTTCCCAAGACTTACGCCTACTTTGCCGGCACCAATAAATCCGATTTTCATTCTTCTTTTCTTCCTTTTGATAATTGAAAAGTCTCTTTCTTTCGATAAAAGCTTTATAGCAATTAGGTAGATTGAAGACTATTAATATTTTTCTCGGTATAGTTTCAAAAGAATACCATCCGCATAAATAATAGCACTATGATTTTAAAAAGTAAACATTTTTTTATTTATTATAATTATTTTATAATATAATAATATAACCCTAATATAAGGAGGTAAAAAGATGATTGATGTAAATTTAGTTTTAAAAACACTAGAGAATAAACTTATAGAAGAATTTAAAAATAGACTTATATTTTTTGGACTTCAAGGAAGCAGAGCAAGAGGAGAAGCAAATGAAAACAGCGATATTGACATTGTTGTGATTTTAGATAACCTATCAATAAATGATTTAAAAACTTATAAAGAAATAATATCTTCATTAGAACATAATAATTTATTTTGCGGTTTTATCTCAGGAATGCAGGAGATAAAAAACTGGGAAAAATCAGACCTTTTTCAGTTTTATTTTGATACACTTCCAATATACAAAAGTTTAGATTTTTTAAAACCTCTTATAAAAAATGAAGATATAAAACGTGCTGTGTTACTAAATGCTTGTAATACCTATCACATGACAGTTCATAATTTTTTATATGAAAAAAGCAATGACATTTTACTTTCACTTTATAAATCAATGTCTTTTTGCATAAAAGCTAAATATTATTTAAAAACCAATAAATACATACATAAAAATATTGAACTAATGGAAAAAATAGAAAATGAAGATAAAAATATTCTTAATTCATTTTTTAATTTAAAAATAAATAATAATATAGATAATTTACAATTTGAAAAATATACAACTGATTTAATGGAATACACAAAATCTTTAATTAACTTATATAATATTTAAAAGAGTTTTAATATAAATATTAAAACTCTTTTATCATTAGTTTTTCATTGTCATATCCTGTATTTCACTTACAGCTTCCTTTGCCGCCTTTTCAACTGCATTTTTCATTTTTCTTACAGGCTTTTTAAGTTCTTTGTTTGATGAAACGTAAGAGGCAAGTCCTATCCCCGCTATCATACCGGTAGTTAAGCTCGTAAGCATTGTCATTGTATTTCTTCTCATTTTTTATTTTCCTTTCTTAATTATTTCATATTTATTGTTCCAATTTTTTTACTCTATGATACAATAAATAAAAAATTAAAAAAGGTAATAAAAGTTAAGGTAATTTTTATGAAAACAAAAAAAGAAACATTAGAAATAATAGATATATTAAGTAAAGAATACGGAGAATATAAATGCGGGCTTAACTTCAATTCTCCTTTTGAACTTTTAATCGCAACAATTCTCTCTGCTCAGTGCACAGATGAAAGAGTTAATATAGTTACAAAAGAATTATTTAAAACCGCAAACACTCCGGGAGAAATTTTAGAACTTGGCGAAGAGAAACTTCATGAATACATAAAAAGTTGTGGTCTTTCAAACACAAAAGCAAAAAACATAATGAAAACTTGCTTTACTCTTTGCGATAAATACAATGAAGAAGTTCCAAGCACAATGGAAGAACTTATAAAATTAAATGGAGTTGGCAGAAAAACAGCAAATGTTGTAATGTCCAATGCTTTTGGTATTCCTGCAATCGCTGTTGATACTCACGTTCAAAGAGTATCTAACAGATTAGGACTTGCAAAAAGTGACGATGTATTAAAGACTGAACAATCTTTAATGAAGAAAATCCCTAAAGAATATTGGTCTGATGCACATCACTGGATTATATGGCATGGAAGAAAAGTGTGCAGTGCAAGGAATCCAAAATGCAATGAATGTATGTTAAAAAACTTATGTGATTTTTATAAAAAAACTCAAAAAAATAAAAAATAGACAAAGCATTTTGCTTTGTCTATTTTGTTACTGCATCAAATTTTATAGTAAATTCCGTACCAACGTTATAGGTGGATTTAACACTTATTTCACCTTTATACTTCATAACTATTCTTTTAACTATAGAAAGCCCAAGACCTGTCCCCTCAACTTTTCTGTTTCTGCTTTTATCAACACGATAAAATCTTTCAAAAATGTGAGGGAGATCTTCTTTTTTTATTCCTATTCCTGTATCTTTTATTATAATAACGGCTTTATTTCTTACTCTACGTAAAGAAATATAAATCTTTCCGTTATCTTTATTATACTTAATTCCGTTTTCAATAAGATTTGTAAAAACTCTTAATATATCTTCATGCACACTTTCTATATATACATCATGCACATCAACATTTGTTATGATTTTCTTTTCGTATAACTTATAATCAAGAACTTCAACTGCTTCTTTTATAATATCAGCGACATTCAATTTTTCAAGAGGCATTTCATTTTCATCAATATCTTCAAGACTGGACAACTTAAGTATTTCTTCTACCATTGTATCCATCCTTATAGCTTCTCTTTTTATTGTCGTACTGTATTCTATTATCTTGTCTTTATCATCTATAAGCCCGGAGGAAATGAGTTCAGCAAAACCTCTTATAGATGTAATAGGAGTTTTAAGTTCATGAGAAGCATTTGCAAAGAATTCTTTTTTATATATATCTACGGCACTGCCAAAAGGTTTAACCGAATCATTCGCAAATTTTTTTGCCGTAACCCAAGATATTAAAAACGAAATTATTATTGCCAAAACAAAAATACCTATCTTTGTGGCCAAATCACTGTAAATGGTTTCCATAAGAACCATTACTCTTAATATATTACCGTTTTTCAGAACAATTGCTCCATACATAACTCTTTCATCAATTGTGGAAGAACTCCTCACCGAATAGCCTTCCCCTTCTTGTAAAGCTTGTACAACCTCTTCTCTGGTTTTATGATTTTCAGTCAATTCTTTATGTGTAGAATCGGCTAGAACTGTTCCGTTTGGCGATATTAAAGTTACTCTGTAATGGTCAGTAGAGATTTTTTCCAAATATTCTACATCTTTTTCATAATCGTTTCCGAATTCATATATTTCGTTAACGGTATGTAAAAAAGCTTCTATTGTAGTATGATATCCGTTATCTTGAGTTTTAGACAAAACAAAGAAAAAAGATGAACTGAGTATCAAGGTACAAATAAGTCCGACAAGAAAACTTCTTATAAATACAAATTTTCTCATTATCCTAATTTATAACCTATTCCTCTAACAGTTTTTATATACTTATACTTATCGTCTTCGCTTCCGATTTTATTTCTTAAAGTTTTCATATGCATATCAAGAGTACGACTTTCACCTTCAAAATCATATCCCCATACTTCGTTCAAAAGTTCTTCTCTGGTTACTACCCTTCCTTCGTTTTCAAACATATAAAGAAGTATTTTATATTCTTTCTTCGTAAGAACCACTTCTTCTCCGGAATGTGTAACTAAATAATTTTCTTTATCTATTGTTATATCTTTATAACTTAATATATTATCCTCTTCTTTATAACTTCTTCTAAGCACGCTTTTAATTCTTGAAGAAAGCTCTAAAACAGAGAAAGGTTTTGTGACATAATCATCGGCACCAAGCTCTAAAGCATTTACTTTGTCTATTTCACTGCTTTTTGCACTTAGAATAATTATGGGAATTTCTTTATATTTTTTACTGTTTTTAAGTAGTTTTAATGCATCTATGCCGCTCATTCCTGGAAGCATAATATCAAGAAGCATCAATTTAGGTTTTTCTTCCTTTAATGCAACCATCATGTCTTCACAATTTTCGTATACTTTTACGTAAAAATTAAATGCTTCCAATGAACATTTCAATAATTCGCTTATATTGTTATCATCCTCAACTACATAAATATAATTTCCCATAATTTTCACTATCCTTTATTACAATAATTTTTTGTTTTTATGTTCTCCCGTCAAATAGAAGATTACCCATTCACAAATATTTGTCGCATGGTCTCCTATTCTTTCAAGATACTTAATAAGCATTAACGTATCCATTGCAAGTCCCGGAGAGATTTCATCATTTTTAAGCCCTTTTATTATATCATCTCTGACTTCATAAAACAACTCGTCAACTTCGGCATCCGTTTTAATGGTAGTTTTTGCAAGTTCCAAATTGTCGTTGACAAAAGCTGAAATACTTGACGCAACCATTTCAAGGTCAATATTTGACATTTGTATAATCTTTTCATCTACAATTTTAAATTTTTCTTGATTTTTTTCTCTTTCGTCAGGTATGCAGATTGATGCTATATCAGCAGCATGATCCCCGATTCTTTCCATATCGGTAATCATCTTCATTGCTGTTGAAATAAGCCTTAAGTCAGAAGCAACCGGTTGTTGCCTTAAAATCAACTTAAGGCATCTTGCTTCGATTTTTCTTTCCATTTCATTTATTGCTTTATCATTTTCAATAATATCTCTTGCAATATCTTCATCATCACTTTCAATTGCTTCAAATGAAGACTTTATTGCCTTTTCAATCATAGAACCCATTTCAATAAGCTCATTATGTAATAAACCAAGTTCTTCATCAAATCTTCTTCTTGCACTCATTTATATATTTCTCCTTCCTGTTTGATAAGTTATAGTTAAGTATCAACCAAATCTTCCTGTTATGTATTCTTCTGTTTTTGGATGCTTTGGATTAGCAAACAAAGAAGAAGTTTTATTGTATTCAATTAATTCTCCAAGCAAGAAAAATGCTGTTTTATCAGAAATTCTTGCAGCCTGTTGCATATTATGAGTTACAATTACAACAGTATATTTCTTTTTAAGGTCAAATACCAATTCCTCTATCTTCATTGTAGAAATAGGGTCTAAAGCTGAAGTCGGTTCATCCATAAGAAGAATTTCAGGTTCAACTGCCAATGCTCTGGCAATACAAAGTCTTTGTTGTTGACCACCTGATAAACCAAAAGCAGATTTTTTGAGTCTGTCTTTTACTTCATCAAATAAAGCAGCACCTCTTAAACTTCTTTCTACAATTTCATCAAGTTCGCTTTTATTTTTTATTCCGTGAACTCTCGGACCATAAGCAATGTTATCATATATGCTCATTGGGAATGGGTTTGGTTTTTGGAATACCATACCTACTTTTTTTCTAAGCAATGTTACATCAATATCATTATCATATATATTTTCATTATCAATTAATATTTCCCCGGTAATTTTTACTCCATCTACCAAATCATTCATTCTATTTAAACTTTTTAAATATGTAGACTTACCGCATCCACTTGGACCTATTAATGATACTACTTCATTTTCTAAAATATCCATGTTTATATTTTTTAAAGCATGGTTTTCTGAATAATAAAGATTCATATCTTTAGTAATAATCTTTTTTCTCTTTTCCATTTTTCCTCCTACTTAGCCTCCAATTTCTTTGAAAGCAATCTCGCTGATACATTTATTATTAAAACAATAACTATAAGTATACTTGCAAGGGCAAAACATACTGATAAGTTTTCTCCACGTGATGCATATAAATAAAGTTGAACGGTAAGTGTTGCACCGCTTTTAAATATATGACTTATTACTCCATCTGTTAACATATATCCCATACCTGATGTAAATATCAAAGCTGCACTTTCTCCTACAACTTTACCTATACTTAAAATTACAGCTGTCACTATACCAGGCATTGAACATGGAAGTAAAATAGTTCTTATTAAATGAATTTTTCTTGCTCCCATACCAAGAGCACCTTCTCTGTACATATCAGGCACACTGCTTAAAGCTTCTTGTGTAGTTCTTATTAAAGTAGGAAGAACCATAATTGCAAGAGTTAAGGCACCTGATAAAATAGATACACCAAAACCGCAGAATATAGAAAAGAACATATATCCAAACAAACCGTAAATAATTGAAGGAATACCTGCAAGAGTTTGTGTTGTGAATTCAACAAGTCTTACGATTTTGCTGTCTTTCTTTGCATATTCATTAAGGTATATTGCACTTCCGATTCCTATTGGAACAGATACGATAAGTGTAAGTACTATCATATAAAGAGTATTTACAATCATTGGAAGAACCCCGACTGTCCCTTTAAGTTCGCTCGGAGATGTTGTAAGCATTTCCCAGTTTATACTGCCTGCACCTTTAAATAAAACATATAGAACCAAAGACAAGGCAAGTAATGCTGTAAATCCCGCACATAAAATAACTAAGCTTCTTAGTATGGTATCACTAATTCTTAACTTTTTATTTTTCATATTACCCTCCTGTCTTTAATCATATTTTTTATCTGCTTTATTTAAAATCATATTTAAAACAAAGTTTATTATCATAATGAAAATGAACAATACAAGCCCTATTGCAAAAAGTGCGTCTCTGTGAGTTCCAACGGCATATGACATTTCAGATACGATACCGCTTGTCATAAGTCTAACAGAACCGAATAATTTTGGTAAATTTACGCTGTTTCCTGTTACCATGATTACTGCCATTGTTTCCCCGATCGCTCTACCAATACCTAGAACAACCCCTGTTGTAATACCGCTTCTTGCAGCAGGAATTAATATTTTAAAAATTGTTTGCATTTTTGTTGCGCCAAGACCTAAAGAAGCTTCTTTATATTCATTTGGAAGAGCTCTTAAACTATCTTCACTTATTGTTACAATTGTAGGAAGTATCATTATCGCAAGTACAAGCATACCTGTAAACAAACATGCTCCGTATGATAAATTAAATACATTAGCAATAAAAGGTACAACCAATATTAATCCTACAAACCCGTAAATTACAGAAGGTATACCAGCAAGAATTTCAATAAATGGTCTTATAATATTAGCAACTTTTTTGTTTGCTACTTCACTTAAGAATACTGCTGTTAATACTCCCACGGGAACTCCTATTATTATTGCACCAAGAGTAGCACATATACTTGAAAGTATCATCGGTAAAATACCAAAGCTTGGGTTACTTCCTGTTGGATTCCATTCTGTCCCAAACAAGAAATGAAAAAGCCCTACATCTTTTATTGCAGGGAATCCTGAAATAATCATGTATAAACTTATCACAACTACACTAATAATAGAAACTACTGCGCAAACAAAAAATATTTTTTCAAATATACTTGATATTTTATCTTGTTTATATGTATTTTTTAGTTTCATTTATTTTCCTCTTCAATAAGCATTAATGCACCATATGGTGCATTAATGTTTTAATTATTTAATTTATGTAATTTATTATTTTACTTTTACAAAGTGGCTGCTTTCAACGATAGCTTGACCTTCTTCACTTAACATATATTCAACATATGCTTTTACTTCTTCAGAAGCATCTGTTTTTGTTACTACGATGAATGGTCTTTGAACCTTGTAGCTTCCGTCTGATACTGTTGCTTCTGTTGGAGCAACACCGTCAACTTTTACAGCTTTAACTTCATCATCAACATATCCTAAAGACATATATCCGATAGCGCCTTTTGTTGAAGCAACTGTTGATTTAACTTGACCTGTTTCGTTAAGTTCAGCTTTGTATTTACATTTTTCTTCAACACCAAGAATGCTTTCAAAACCATCTCTTGTACCACTACCAGCTTCTCTGCCAACAACTACGATTTCTTCGTCAGCTCCGCCAACTTCTTTCCAGTTTGTGATTTTTCCTGTGTAAATATCAGCAATTTGAGCAGATGTTAAATCTTCAACACCATTTTCAGGATTTACTACGATTGCAATACCATCGATTGCTACTTGAGTAATTTGTAAATCATCTGATTTTTCTTCATCTTTAACATCTCTACTTAACATACCAACTTGAGCGCTTCCATCAACAACACTTGTTACACCTGCTGATGAACCTCCGCCTTGAACTGAGATTGTTACTCCGTTTTTAGCAAGGTAATCTTCACCCCATGCTTTCGCAACGCTTTCCATTGATGTAGAACCTGCCATTGTTATTGATCCAGTTCCTTCAGAGCTTGAACCGCATCCGGCAAATCCCATTAAGCATAATGCTGCTAAACCTACAGCTAATAATTTCTTTTTCATATTCTTCATTTCCTCTCTTTATTTAATATGGTGCTATGATATACCAATATTTAAACTTTGGAAATCATACTTAAGTAAAAGGAATGTAAAATAAAAGTAAAGCTGTAAATTTTTTATATATAAAAAAACACTTAAACTCTATATAAAGTTTAAGTGTTTTTTACTAATCAGGTATGACTTCATTTAAACAATTAAAGGCATTTAACGTTCTTGGAAAGCCTATATATGGCAGACACTGGGTTATAACCGCAATAAGTATTTCTTTTGTATTTCCTACATTAATATTTCCTTGAATATGAGATTTAACTTGACTTTCACATCCTCCAAGAGATATTAAACAACTTAAAGTAATTATTTCTCTTTGTTTCAAATTCAGGCATTTTCTTGTATAAAAGTCTCCAAAGCACATCGCAGATAAATAATTTTGTATATGTTTTTGATTTTTTGGTGCATTTTCATGTAACTGATCGATAACTTCTCCAAAAATTTCTTTTTGAACTTTTAATCCTTCTTCAAATCTATTCTCTTCATTTGTTGTCTTTTGACTTTCTACAGGATAATGAATATTGTTTTCTTTAAAAACTTCTTTCATAATCTTCATAGCTTCCTTGACCTTAGCAAAACCAATATAAGGAGAACATTGTAATATTGTTTCATTTATTTCTACACTGCTTGCTTTTAAATTTAGGGCATATTCAATATGTTCTTTAAGAGATGAAAATAAACCATTCGCAGTTAAAACACTTATTGTAATAAGCTCTCTAAATTTTTTATCTATTAAATCACTACTTTCAAACACTTCTCCATAAATAAAATAATTCATTATTTGTTCAAATTCTGAATCTAATATATTTTCAACATTTCCGTTTGAAACAAGGTTTCTTAAATTTTCTTTTGCTAAATTAATTCTGTCATCTTTCATTTTTATTCACCTCTGAGTTCCTTTTCTTTTTTAAGACATTTTTCATATCTTTCAATTTTTTTATTTAATCTTTCAAGAGTTTCCTGCATTGAATTGATTCTTTCAATTAACTTTTCTCTTTCTTCAAATAATATATCTTTTCTTGCTCTTGCAGTTTTGTCACCTTCTTCAAATAATTTTACATACTCTATTAAACTTTCAATTGAAAGCCCTGCCCCTCTCATACATTTAATAAATTCTACCCATCCAATATCTTTTTCGCTATAATCCCTTATTCCTGAAGAATTTCTTTTTACCGGTGGAATAAGCCCAATACGCTCATAATATCTAAGCGTATCTTGAGATAAATTCATTTTTTTACTAACTTCGGCTATTTTCATTTTCCTTACCTCTATATTTTAAATATATAATTTTTAGTAATTTGTATTTCCTATATATAATTTACACCTTGGAGCTAACTCTAAGTCAATACTTTTATAAAAAAAGAACTGACAAAGCAGTTCTTTTTATTTTTTGATTACAGATTTATAAGTCTTAATCTTATTGTTTTCTTTTAAATCAGCCATAAACATATTGAATGGCTCATCTATTCCTGTTCTTAAAATATCATATTTATGTTCTTTTTTAATTTTTTCATCTAATTTAGAAGCCGCCTCAGCCTTTCTATCGGCATCAAGCGTAACTAGAATTTGATCCATTGAATCTTCAAACTTAGGTTCTACGATATTTTTATCATAAACATAAACTATATGATAACCATATTCTGTTTTAACAGGTCCTATAACTTCACCTTTTTCAGCATCGAATGCTGCTTTTGAAAAATCTTCAACCATATCAGAGTATTTAAAAGCGCCAAGATCAGATGCCTGTTCAACACTTTCATCATTTTGATATTTGCTCATTAGATCATCAAAATTTGCCCCGTCTTTTGTTGCTTGTTCATATATTTCTTTTGCTAAATCTTTATCTTGTGTCAAAATATGTTTTGCACTTACTGTTGAAGTGTCATATTGTTTTGTATTTTTTTCAAATTCTTTCTTTGCATCATCTTCTGTAGGTTTTTCATATGAAACTTCATCATGAAGTTTATTTTTGTAAGCATCAGCAGTTGCTACCCATGTAGCAGCTTTATCATATTGTTCTTTTGTTATACCATATGCATTATATACAGATTCCATTGTTTCTGCATCATAAATTGAATCATATGTTGAATTTTGTTTCTTTATATTATTAATTGTTTCATCTGTAACTTGAAGTTTTTTTGCTGTTCCCTCAGCATAAAAAGCAGCTTTTTCTTTTATTGTTTCTTCTGTATCTTCTTTTATTTCTTCAGGAGTTTTTGATTCCAACTCAGCAGAAGAATCAGAAGCTGAGTAATAAGAATTCATATAGCTGTTATATTCTTCTTCTATTGTTTTTTGAATATATACATAATAGTAAATATATGCCGGTACATCGATATCATCTACAGTCATATATGTTGAAGTTGCATAACCTTTACCTTGAACTTCGTTTCTGAATTTATCCATAAAACCATTAGTATAAGTCATAGCTTCTGAATATGTTGTCACGGCTTCTTTAAAACTTTTTTCATCTTTAAAACCGTATTTTTGCAACACTTCTAAATAATCATCATCTGATATATACTGACTATCTTCAATTCCTGCTAGTAAATTATCTACACCGTCTTTAACTTCTTTTTCATCAACTTTATAGCCATATTTATCAGCTACTGTTTTAATAAGCTCTCTTTCAACCATATCATTAACAATGTCTTCTTTCATGGTGTTAAAAGAATCTTCATCTTCCGTTATATCTTGTCCTGTTGTAGCATAATAATATACAGCAGTAAAATTAACAATTTCATTCATTTGAGATTTTAAAATTTCCGTATCATTAACTTTTGCAACAGCACTTGAAGCAAGTTTTTCTTCGTTTACCGTACATCCACATACAGATAATACAAAAAGCAGTGATACAGCAATACAAACAACTTTATTTATAATTTTCATAACATTTCCTTTCTGTTACATAAACTTTTATATTAATAATGATTAATCTTATAAATTATACACAATCCATCATAGATTATCAATTATTTTATCTATAAGCTTCATGATATTTATATGAACATTTCTAGTCTTTTTATAAGGGAAACATATTCTTATAAATTTTGTATTCTTTATAAATTTGCCCTTAAAGGTTTCATATAGATTATTTACTATATCTATATTGATTTCAGTATCTTTATCAAAATCAAAATATATCTCTCTATTTTGCTCATTTACGTTAATGCTTAATATATTTTTCATAGATGCTTTATTTCTAAGAAGGGATATATTAATAAGGTTCATTGTTGCAGATGGAATATCTCCATACACATCTATTAAATGATCAATAAGGTCTTCTTTGTCAGATTCTGTTTCAACGCCCGCTATTTCTTTATAAGTAAGAATTCTTTGCATTTCATCTTCAATATAATTCTTTCCTATATAAGCATCTACTTTCATATTTATACTTGTTTCTACTTCTTTTTTGGATACTTCCCCTTTGCTTTCTTTTAAAGCCTCTGAAAGCATTTTTGTATAAAGTTCATATCCAACCGAAGAAAAATGCCCGCTTTGATTTGCACCTAAAAGATTACCGGCACCTCTTATCTGTAAATCTCTTATGGCAATTTGGAATCCTGAACCAAATTTTGTAAATTCATTTATTGCTTTAAGTCTTTTTACGGCAGTTTCGTTTAATGCCCTGTTTTTTTCATATGTTATATAACAATAAGCATTTTTATTGCTTCTTCCTACTCTTCCTCTAAGCTGATACAACTGAGAAAGTCCAAGATTATTACCGTCTTTTATTATCATAGTATTTGCATTTAATATGTTAAGTCCATTTTCAACTATTGCCGTACATACAAGCACATCAAACTCTTTATTTAAGAAACGAAACATAGTCTTTTCAAGCTCTCTTTCAGGCATCTGACCATTTGCAAATTCAACTTTTAACCCTGGAATTAATTTCCTTAAATAAGAACAAGTACTTTCAGCATTCTTTACTGAATTATAAACAAAGAATACTTGTCCATCTCTTCTAAGCTCTCTGTTTATAGCTTCCTTGATTATATAATCATCATACTCAAGTACATATGTTTCTGTTTCTTCTCTTTCTTTTGGGGGTTTTTCTATTGTAGATAAATCCCTTATACCTATTAAAGACATATTTAAAGTTCTTGGAATAGGTGTTGCTGATAAAGTAAGAGTATCTACATTTTCTTTTAAAAGTTTAAGTTTATCCTTATGAGCAACTCCAAACCTCTGTTCTTCGTCTACAACAAGAAGCCCCAAATCTTTAAACTGAATACTGTCGGAAAGCAGTTTATGAGTTCCTATTACAATATCCACTTTTCCTCTTTTTAATTTATCTATTATCTTATCTTGCTCTTTTTTTGTTTTAAATCTTGATAGCATTTCTATAGTTACGGGAAAATCTTTAAACCTTTCAACGAAAGTATCGTAATGCTGCATTGCAAGGATTGTCGTTGGAACCAAAACAGCACATTGTTTTGAATCCATGCAGGCTTTAAAAACTGCTCGCATAGCAACTTCGGTTTTCCCAAAACCTACATCTCCACATACAAGCCTGTCCATAGGATAAGGTTTTTCCATGTCTTCCTTTACTTCCCTTACACATCTTTCCTGATCCTCAGTAAGCTCATATCCAAAACTATCTTCAAATTCTTTTTGCCAAGGAGTATCGGAAGAGAAAGCATATCCTTTTATTTCTCTTCTTTTTGCATAAAGGGTTATATATTCTTTGGCAAGCTCTTTTACAGCCTTTTTCGTTCTGGCTTTTGTATTTTCCCAAACCTGAGAACCTAATTTGTTAAGCTTTGGAGGTGCATCGTCACTTCCTATATATTTACTTACAAGATGCATCTTATTTGCAATTACATAAAGTTTGTCACTTCCCGCAAATTCTATCTCCAAATAGTCGTTATATAATCCTCCGGCTTCCATGTTTACCATACCAAGATATCTACCTATACCATATGTTTCATGAACTACATAGTCCCCTTTTGATATCTCGCTGAAAAATGCTTTCTCTTTCTTTTTATCAGATTTTTTTACTGTTTTTTTTGTTTCTTTCTTCTTTAAAATATCATTATAAGAAAGAATAAACATTTTTTCACTTAATATATTTACACCGTACTTTATATTTTCCTTTACAAAAGCAATTCTTCCTTTTGCAATATTTTCGCTGTAAGTTAATTTGTAATTATCCAAAAACTCGCTTAAGTTCTTTTTCTCTTTTTCATTTCTATATGTTATTAAAACTTTGTAATCATCTTTTAGGAAAGAAACTATACTATCTATTAAAAAATGAATGTTTTTTACATAATTGATATTGTCTGCAGATTTTATTTCTATTATATCTTTGCAGAAAAGATTATTTGATGTCATAGACAAATCAAAATAAATCATGGAATTATTCCTTATAAATATTTCCTCTACATGTGAAAAAGTAAAATGATTGTTTACCTGATTATTAAGAATTTTTCCATGTTCATAAAGGTCTTTTAATTCTTCTTTGTTTTTTTTGTAAAAAGAATTGTAGCTTTTCTTTAGTAGACTATAATCATCAAAAATAATTATAGGATCTGTAAATAAATCTAAAATAGACTTTAATTCTTTTAAGGCATAGAAAACATACTTGGTTGTAGAATTTGTATTATCTTTTATTTTTTCATAAAGTTCTCTGTAATTTTTGTCTATTTCTTCGTCCGTATTCTTTGCGATATCTTTTTCTAATTTTCCTCTTGCTTTTTTATTAAGTCCGTTTAATTTCTCAAAATTTAAAATACTTGTTTTTGCGGGAACTAAAGTAAAACTTTCAAGCATATCAATACTTTTACCGGTTACAGTATCAAATGTTCTTATTGAATCTATTTCATCATCAAAAAACTCTATTCTTACAGGTTTTTCTTCCCCCATAACGAACACATCAACGATTCCGCCTTTTACGCTATATACACCTTGTCCGCTTACTTCGTATTCTCTTTCATACCCAAAATACTCAAGAGTTTTTATAAAATCATCTATATCCCATATATCTTCTACCTTTTTTGTAATAATATCTTCTTTAGTAAAAAATACACCCTTTTCACATATTGCATTTATAGATGTTACAATAATCTTTTTCTCATCCATTAATGCATTTTTTATTACACTTACTCTTTTATTTGTAAGTTCCATTGAATGTGCATCTATAAATTCATGGGTTATGGGTTTTTGTGGATAATATAAAATATCGTCTTCACCTTTAATATCTATAAGTTCTTTATATACTTCCTTTGCCGCCAAATCATCTTTTAAAATATATATTATAGGATTGTTTTCTTTTTCATAAGTATACAAACTAAGCATATTTTTTAAATTCGCACTTACGCCATGAACAAATATGCTTCCTTTTTTATCATCAAATTTTATTCTTTCACCTAATTTTGTTTCGTTAAATATCGTACCAAACATAAATACCCTCTTAATGTTTTACTAAACGCATAAATTATATATTATTATAACATAATTAAAAAATTGCATTTTAAAATATATCATATTTCCAAATAATAAACATATCAAATTAATTGTATTTTTTAAATATTTTTATTCTTTTTTAATTTACTTCTCATACATATTAAAAAAAACTTTATATCATTATTATTTATAAAACCAAAGCATTATAGTATTATAATACAAAGGATGGTAAAAAAATGAGAAAATTTAACACAAAAGAAATATATGATAATATTGACTACCTAAATTTGTTTTCTAAACAGTATCAAAACCCTTCTCATGTAAGAGCAAGAATAATAGAGCTAAACTCTTCTCTTAATCTTCCAAAGGGAACGGAACACTTCATTACCGATATACACGGAGAAAACGAAGCATTTGAACATGTACTTAGGAACTGTTCAGGAAGTATAAAAAGAAAAGTTAAAGAAACCATAGGAAGTATAGCCAGCGAAGATGAAATAAGAACAATTACAACGCTTATTTATTACCCTCATAAAAAATTAAAACTTCTTCACGAAGAGAACAAAACCCATAAAAGCTGGTATAAACAAACTTTAAAATATCTTATTGAAATTCTTTCTACCGTATCGGCAAAAGCAACAAAAGAACAAATAAGAAATGTTTTAGATAAAAATTATGTAAATATCATAGAAGAACTTTTGTATGTAAACAATAAAGACGAAAAGAGAACATTATACTTTGAAAATATTTTAGACACAATAATAGATACAAAAGCAAGCGATGACTTCATAATAAAAATATGCAGAGCCATAAGAAAAATAAACCTTGACCATCTTCATATTATAGGAGATATATATGACAGGGGTAAAGGTGCACATAAGGCGATGGATATTATAGCAAATCACCACAGCGTTGATATTCAGTGGGGCAACCATGATATAGTATGGATGGGTGCTAATTATGGAGATGAAGCCTGCATAGCAAACGTAATAAGAATATGTTTAAGATACGGAAACATCGAAACCTTAAGGGATGGTTATGGAATAGGCATTTTAATGTTATCCTTATTCGCTCAAAAAACATATAAAAACTCAACAAAAGAAGATTTAAAAAACTTTCTTCCAAGGCTAAGCGATGAAAATCCCGATATAGATGAAATAATTCTTGCTAAAATGCAAAAAGCAATAGCCGTTATTCAATTTAAACTCGAAAGCCAAGTAATAAAAAATCACCCTGAATATAATATGGATAACAGAGATTTACTTTCAAAATGTGATTTTGAAAAAGGAACAATCCTAATAGATGAAAAGGAATATGAACTTAACACAAAAGATTTTCCTACAATAGATAAAAATAACCCTACAAAACTTACAGAAGAAGAAGAAAAAATAATAAAATCTTTAAAACAAAGTTTTATATCAAGTGAAAAACTAAGTGAACACGTAGATACGTTATTTACAAAAGGAAGCATGTACCTAGTTTACAACGGAAATCTTCTTTTCCACGGATGTATACCCCTAAACGAATACGGAACATTTAAAGAAGTAAAAGTTTGTGAAGAATATTATAAAGGAAAAGAACTGTTAGATAAAATGGAACTTCATTTAAGGAGTATTGCAAACAGCGAGCAAAGCGACAAATCATACTTCTGGTATTTATGGTGCTCTCCAAACTCTCCTCTTTTTGGAAAAAGCAAAATGGCAACCTTTGAAAGGTATTTTATAGATGACAAGGAAACTCACAAAGAAAAATATCTTGCATATTTTACAAAAGCAGCAAATAAAGAAGTTGCAAGAGAAATACTTGCAGAGTTTTCTCTTAATGATGAAAATTCAAAAATAATAAACGGTCATGTTCCCATTAAATTAAAAGAAGGTCAAAGCCCTATAAAAGCAGACGGGAAACTTCTTTTAATTGATGGAGGATACTCAAAAGCATATAGAAGCGTAACGGGTATTGCAGGTTTTACATTAACTTACAATTCTTACGGAATGAATTTAATAGCCCATCACCCTTTTGAAAATATTGATTATGCGGTAAAAAATGAAATAGATATAAAAAGTGAACAAAGATTTTTATATGACAACAATAAAAGAATTCTTGTAAAAGATACGGATAAAGCAAAAGAAATAAACAAAGAAATATATTATCTTGAAATGCTTCTTAATGCATATTTAAAAGGTATAATAAAATCACAATAAAACAGTTGTTTTTACAACTGTTTTATTTATTATGAGTAAAATCATTGTTATAAAAATATTTTACTACTCCAAGAGCTATATAATTAGAAAGCTGCTTTTGATATTCTTCATCATTAAGAAGCTTTTCTTCGTTTGCTTCACTCATAAATCCACATTCTATAAGTACACTTGGTATATTATCGTTTTTTAATATATATAAATCATCATGAGGCTCTATATTTCTTTCTTTTGAATATTTTGATGTATTATCCAATTGTTCTTTTATTCTTTTTGCAAGAAGTTCACTTTTTTCATGGTCTTTTAAGTATAAAACTCCCGCACCTCTGCTGTTATCAGTATGAGAGTTCATATGTATGCTTATTAATATATCGCAGTTTGATTCTTTTATTATTTCTCTTCTTATTTTCATATCATCTTTTTTTCTCCAAACAAGACTTCCGTCTTCATAAAGCCCGTTTTCACTATCTCTAGTTAAAACAACATTTGCTCCCATACTCATAAGAATATCTTTTAATTTTAAAGTTACTTCAAGATTGAGATCATCTTCATTTTTTATATTTCCCACTTTCCCAGGGTCTTTTCCCCCATGCCCTGCATCTATACAAATGGTTTTACCTTCCAATATATAAAGTGAATTATCAACATAAGAAGCTGTAACAAGAAGGTAGCAGCATATTCCAAACATAAAAGCAATCAATATAACAGCAAAAAGAGCAATATATACATATTTTTTCATAAAATTCCTCCTTAGTTATATATACTTTTGCTTATGTTTTAATATGAATATATAAATAATTTTTGTTTAAAATAATTTTTATGTTAAATAAAAAAATTTTATTTTAATTTTGTCATAAAAATATTTTATTTTGTTGACAGCAAAATAACCCTATGATATACTAAATAAGCATGTATCCGCACTGACAAAGGTAAAAAGAAGTTGATTTTCACACCTTAGACGGCGAGACAGGATAGTGGAGGTAGAAAGATATGTATGCAATTATTAAAACTGGCGGTAAACAATATCGTGTTCAAAAAGGTGACGTTATAAACGTTGAAAAAATTGTTCCAAAAAGAAAAAATCAAAAGAAAGTAACTTTTGATGAAGTATTAATGGTAAATGAAGATTCAAATATTCTTGTTGGAACTCCTGTAGTAGAAGGCTACAAAGTAGAAGGAAAAATCCTTGAACAAGGAAAAAGCGAAAAAGTTATTGTATATAAATACAAAGCTAAAAAAGACTACAGAAGAAAACAAGGACATCGTCAACCATACACAAAAGTTGAAATTACAGGTTTAGTAAAAGCTGAAGATAAAGCTGAATAATGATTAATATCGACATTAATATTAAATCGAATTTTATAAAACAAATTGAACTTAAGGGACATGCCGGAAGCGGCGAAAAAGGTTATGACTTGATTTGTTGCAGTGTATCAACCTTGTTAATAGCTTTAATAAACGGATTAAGCGAATATATAAAAGCTGATATTGATGTTAAAGTAGAAGAAGGTTATTCTCTTGTTAAAATAAATGAAGCAAATCAAGAAAAGAAAATAAAAACTGATGTTTTGACAAAGACATTTTTACTATCTGTAGAAAGTCTTAGCGAAGAAAACCCTGAGTTTGTAAAAGTAAATATCATGGAGGAATAAAATGATTAAATTTAATTTAGATAACTTACAACTATTCGCTCACAAAAAAGGGATGGGTAGTACAAAGAATGGTAGAGATAGTGAATCAAAAAGACTTGGAACAAAAAAAGGCGACGGCCAATATGTATTAGCAGGTAACATTTTAGTAAGACAAAGAGGAACTAGAATTTATCCTGGAGTAAACGTTGGAATCGGCGGAGACGATACATTATTTGCTAAAGCTGACGGAGTTGTTAAATTCGAAAGAAAAGGCAAAACAAGAAAACAAGTTAGTGTTTATCCAAAAGCTCAATAGAATAATTTAATTAATAAACTCCATACTAAAAGGTGTGGAGTTTAATTTTTTTATAGAGGAATAAATTATGTTTGTAGATAAAGTAAAAATTAATGTTAAAAGCGGAAAAGGCGGAGACGGTGCTGTAGCTTTCAGAAGAGAAAAATACGTTCCAAACGGCGGTCCTTCAGGCGGAGACGGAGGAAAAGGCGGAGACGTTATTTTTGTTGCTAATAATGCCTTAAATACACTTGAAGCATTTAGATACAAAAGAAAGTTCGCAGCTCAAGCAGGTGAAAACGGAAGCAGAAGCAACATGAGCGGTAAAGACGGCAGCGACATTAGAATTGAAGTTCCCGTAGGGACAGTTATTTTTGACAGCGAAACCGGTCAGCTTATTTGTGATATGGTAGAAAATCACCAAGAAGTTACGGTTTTAAAAGGAGGCAGAGGAGGAAGAGGTAATCAACATTTTGCAACTTCAACCAGACAATCTCCTAAATTTGCAAAACCGGGAGACGAAGCAGAAGAAAAAGAGCTTATATTAGAGCTTAAAACAATTGCCGATGTTGGTTTAATAGGTTTCCCTAATGTAGGAAAATCTACAATACTTTCAATGGTAACAAATGCAACTCCCAAAATTGCAAATTATCACTTTACAACTCTTTCACCAAATCTTGGAATAGTAAAATATAAAAACAGCGAAGAATTCGTTCTTGCTGATATTCCGGGACTTATCGAAGGAGCAAGTGATGGACAAGGACTTGGTCACCAATTCTTAAGACATGTTGAAAGAACAAGACTTCTTGTTCATGTTCTTGACGCATCATCAATAGAAGGAAGAGACCCTAAAAAAGATTTTGATATAATTAACAACGAACTTTCCCTATACTCTGAAAAATTAAAGGAAAGACCTCAAATTGTAGTTCTTAACAAAACAGATTTAATTAATCCTGACGAAAAAGAAGAAAAAATAAATGAACTTACAAAATACTTTGAAGACAAAGGATATAAGGTATTTAATTCCAGTGCAGCAATGAATGACGGTCTTGATAAAATAATGGACTGTATAGTTGAATTACTGCCTGAAACACCAAAAACACCTTTATTCTTTACAACCGAAGAAAAAGTAATCTACGCACCAAAAGCAGAAAAAGAATACGAAATTGAAGTTGAAGATAACGTATATTATGTTGAAGGAAAAATGATGAGACGTCTTATAAAATCCGTAAACCTTGAAGATTATGAATCAAGTATGTATTTCCAAAGAGTTCTTAAAAACAAAGGAATCTTTGAAGAAATGGAAAAAATGGGTATTAAAGACGGTGATATAGTAAACATAGAAGGTTTTGAATTTGAATATTATAAATAGGAAGTAAAAAATGAACAGCAAAGAAAGAAGTTATTTAAGAAAAGAAGCCAGTAAAATGCAGCCTATAATTCACATAGGCAAAGACGGAATGAGCGACAATATAGTAACTCAAGTAAAAGACGCATTAAAAGCCAGAGAACTTATAAAGGGAAAAATCCAACAAAATTCACTTGAAGATGTAAGAGAAGTAGCTAATTATTTAGCAGATAAAACAAACAGTCAAGTTGTTACAACAATAGGAAATACTTTTATACTTTATAAAAGAAATCCTGACAAAAACAAATATGAGGTATTATAATTAATGAAAGTCGGGTTTTTAGGAGGAAGCTTTAACCCGATACATAACGGGCATATAAAGCTCGCTTTATCGGCAAAGAAAGAGTTTTCTCTTGATAAAGTATTATTTATACCAACAAACATCAATCCAATAAAAGAAAATAAAAGCAAAGTTTCAACAATGCAAAGACTTAAAATGGTTGAACTTGCAATAGAAGAATACCCTTTTTTTGAAATAGATACTTATGAAATAGACAAAAAAGGGGTAAGTTACACAATTGATACGGTATCTTATTTAAAAGATAAATACAATGACTTATTTTTTATAGGCGGAGCTGATTTAGTGTTTGAAATACACAAATGGAAAGATTATGAAACTCTTTTAAAAGAAGTAAATTTCATAATAGCCAACAGACCACCTTATAGAAAAGAAGAGCTTAAAGAAAAAACAGATCTTTTAAATAAAGAATACAATGCAAAAATAACCCTTTTAGAAAACTTTAACCTTATAGATTTATCTTCCAGTGAAATAAGAAAGAATATTTTAAAAAATAACTCTTTAAAAATTCCTGAAAAAGTGGCACAATATATAATAGAGAATAATTTATATTATAACGATTAGAGGAAGAGTAACATGAAAGAATACACAAACATCAAACATGAATTAAAGAAAATGCTAAAAGAAGACAGATATATTCACACCCTTGCAACACAAAGAGAAGCAGTAAAACTTGCTAAAAACTATGGATATGATACAGAAAAGGCTTCCCTTGCGGCTCTTCTTCATGACTGTGCGAAAAATATGGATCCTGATGCAATGATTGATATCTTAAAAAAACAATATTTTAAAATAGATGAAATCGAAAGAGTAAATACCGCATTGTTACATGGAAAAGCAGGAAGAATAGTTGCAAAATTCAAGTTTAACATAACGGATGAAGATGTATTAAGTGCCATAGAATATCATACAACGGGAAAAGAAAACATGACTATGCTTCAAAAAATAGTTTTTCTTGCCGATGTTATAGAAGAAACAAGAACATATGAAGGCGTTGAAGAAGTAAGAGAAATGGCATATCAAAATATTGACAAAGCCATTGTAATGAGCCTTAACAGAACAATTCTTTCAATTCTAAAAAGCGGGAAATTACTTCATCCAAATACAGTAAATGCAAGAAATTATCTTGTAATGGAAAAAGAAATAAAAAATAAATAAAATTACCTTTTTTAAAGGTAATTTTTTTATTTCTACATAAAGTATAGTGTATAATATACATAAATAAAAACAGAGGGTAAAAAAATGAACAAAGAAGTAATAAATGAATTTGTGTATGATGAAAATGCAATAAACGAAGTAATGGCTTTTTGGTGTAAAAAAGAATTTAAGAAACTTTATATTTCATCTTTTATTTTACTTATTATAGGCACAGCATATTTTATTGCCTTTAAAAATTCACTTGGCGTTGTTGCAGTACTACTATCTATAGTAAGTTTTCTTTCAGGTAAATTTGCCATGAGAAAGAATATTAAAGCAGAAAAAGAAAGGGCTTTACTTTTAAATAAAGAAGAGTACCCTATATTTAACATTACCATAAACGATAAAATAACTATGAAATCTGACAAAACAGAAAGATCTGTCCCATTTGAAAGCGTTAAAGGCTTTGATGAAACTGATAACTTTATTGTTGTATTTTTACAAGGTAAAATGACAATACCTTTAAAAAAGGATAGCTTTATAAAGGGAAGTGCAGATGAATGCATTGAAATTCTAAATTCAAATATAATAAAAAAATAAAGCCGTAAAAGGCTTTATTTTTTTAACTCAACCATAATATCAGTCAATAAATCTATGTTTTCTTTTTTAAATACTATATCTTTATTTGTGTGTATTTTATCAAGATAATATCCAAGTATTTTATTCTTCTTAAGCCCTGCAACACCAATAGCATTTTTAAACACCATTTGGTCTGAAGGATAAAATGTATTTTTACTGTTTTCTAAAAGTACCCCTTTATTGTATTTATGCTTTACTCTTTCTATGATATTTTGCATTTTTTTATAAATATCACTATGCATAGTCAATTCCTTTGTAACAAAAAGCATATTATCTCCGTCACTAACACAATCAAAATTTATAATAACTTTATTATCTATAATATCTTTATGTTTATTTTTGAATTTGAATGCACCTACGAGTCCTATTTCTTCGTTATCGAAAAACACAAAAGCAGACTTATTTATTTCTTCACTGCTAAGTTTATCCATTATATTAAGTAAAGTTACAACTCCTGAAGTATTGTCATTTACAGTATGTTTGTTTTTAAAACCAAACATCATTAAATATAAATCTAATAATATTGTTAAAAAATAACCTATATTTCCTATAATCTCACTTTTAGTAAATATCAATAAAGCAAATTTTACTATTAAAGCCGTAAATATAAGAAAAAAAGCTAAAATAATTGAATAAATAGCATATATAAATAGATTCTTTGGGGTAATAAAATTAGGGAAAATCATTCTTGCACACGTATCATAATGAGCGGTAAATACTGTGTCCGCTTCATTTATATCACCCACTACAATATTTCTTGTCTTAAAAAAGTCATTATATTCTTCAATATCATATTTAATATTGTTATTATTAAAATATTCAGTTAATAATTCTATAAATTTGCTTTTATCTTTATATGATTTTCTTACTTGATATTTATCCAGTATAGTTTTTATTAAACTGTTCATAATTGCCTCTTTAATTTAATATTTATTTTAATATACCATAATTTTCAAATAAAATATATAAATTAATTAAGGAGGATAAATGGAATTTTTTAACGAATATGTCCCTTACAGTAAAGATATACTTAACAAAAATGAAAAAGAGAAAGAAAATATATCCCTTAAGCCTAATGAAAAAACTATTGAAGATGTGAGCATGGTTGCAATAATGGCTATAACATCAATGACAAATATGGTGCAAATGGTATCAAAAGCGATTGTTGATAAAATAAATGAATAAAATCTTATTGAAATTTAAAAATAAATGATATAATAAATAAGCTATTTTATACTTAAGGAGAAAGAAATGTACTTAATAGTGGGACTTGGCAATATAGGAAACGAATATAATCTTACAAGACACAATATAGGATTTGAAACAATAGATTATTTAAGTGAAGAATACGATATAAAAATAAACAAAACAAAATTCAAGGCAGATTTTGGCAAAGGTAAAATTGCCGGAGAAGATGTATTTTTGGTAAAACCGAGAACTTACATGAATTTAAGCGGTGAAAGCGTAAAACTGTTTAAAGATTATTTTAAAATTCCTGAAGAAAATATTTTTATAATTTATGATGATATAGAACTTCCAAAAGGAAAACTTAGAATAAGAAAAAACGGCGGAGCAGGAACCCATAACGGAATGAAATCAATAATAAAAGAAATCGCTACAAAAAACTTCCCAAGATTTCGCCTTGGAGTTGGTAGCCCTGAACATGGTGATCTTGTAAATTATGTTCTTGGAAGATTTAGCGAAGAAGAACTTCCTATAATAAGAGAACTTGTAAAAACTACGTCAAAAGCAATCTATACTGCCCTTGACAAAGATCTTGACAAAGCAATGAATATGTATAACAAAAGGTAAAAGAGGAATATATCTTCTTTTACTTTTTTTATAAATTATTAAATTTATATAAATAAAATGACATGATTATATTTAATCCTATCTTTTGTGATATAATATTTATATAAATCGGCTTAATTCAATTTTAAAATTTACACAGAGGTAATTTAAAATGAAAGAACAATTATTTTCAATAAATTCATCTGATGAAAAACTTCAACTTTCATGTTATATAAAAGCACCAAAAGAAAATGCAAAAGCAGTTATTCAAATTGCTCATGGTATGGCAGAACATAAAGAAAGATATTATCCTTTTATGGAATATCTTGCAAATAACGGTATTGCATGCATAATAAATGACCACAGAGGACACGGTGAAAGTGTTGAAACAAAAGAGGATCTGGGGTATTTTTATGATGAAACAGGTGAAATGATAGTCGAAGATATGTATGCCGTAACAAAAAAAATGAAAGAAGAATATCCAAACGTCCCATATTTTATATTTGCACATAGTATGGGTACTTTGGCTGCAAGAAATTATATACAAAAATACGACGATGAAATCGACGGTCTTATTTTATGCGGAGCGCCTTTTGAAAATAAAGCTGCAGCGCTTGGAATAAAGATAGTTGATTATCTTGAAAAATTAAAAGGAAAACATCATAGAAGCAACTTATTAAATATGATTGTTTTTGGTTCTTTCAACGATAAGTTTGAAGAAAGCCTAAAAAACAAATGGTTAAACAGCGATGTTAAAGAAGTTCAAAAATACAATAAAGACTCTCTTTGCGGATACGTTTTTACATTAAACGGATTTAGAAATTTGTTTAAATTAATAGAAAATGCCTTTAAAAAAGAAAAATATGAAGTAAAAAATGAGAATTTACCAATTTTATTTATTGCAGGAGAAGACGACCCTGTTATAGGTGAAGATCGTGATTTCCATAATAGCATAAACTTCTTAAAAGAAGCAGGCTATAAAGATATAAAACATATTTTATATTTTGGCATGCGCCATGAAATTTTAAACGAAAAAAACAAACACGAAGTGTACAAAGACATTTTAGAATTTATTGAAAAAAATATAGTAAAATAAATTTACAAATATATTAAATCATGATATCATATGAACTGTTAGTGCTACTATGGCTCAGGAGGTAGAGCACTTCCTTGGTAAGGAAGAGGTCACGGGTTCAAGTCCCGTTAGTAGCTCCACCTTTAAAATTTAAGTGCATTAAAATGCACTTTTTTTATTTATCTTTTTTTATGTCTATATCATATATATTATCAAATAAAATTTTATCATTTGTTATATATAAACATCTTGAAACAGTATCTATTTTACTTACCTTTCCCGTTTTTTCGATATATTCTCCCTTAAAATAGTATATAATCTTAACAATATCATTTCTTTTTAACTGTCTTAATTTGTAATCAAGCACCTCTTCATATTCTCTTGAAAATTCCTTTTTTTCAACTTTAACTTTTTCTTTTATTCTAAGTGCCTCATCATATCCTTTTAATGCTTTAAAAGGCATAAACTGCTTTGCCCTATCTTCTCTTTTCATCTTTATTCTATTTTGACTCTCCACTTCTATGCCCTCCGATTTGCATATTTCTCTCCCTTGCCGTAGCACCTTCTTTTAAGCTCATTCCTTTTAAAAGAGAGTTTTTTCCATATTTATCTTTTATATTTATAATCGTTTTTTGAAGAACTTCTTCCTTTTTATTTTCTTCTATATTATCAAACAAATTATACTGATAAATATCATTATTGGTAACATTGTTAAATGTTATATAAAACCTATGAATTAACGCATCTTTTAAGACAATTTCATCATATAACTTTGATAAATAAGAACTTATTGTTTTTGAAGAGTTGGTTAAAGTGGGTATGTTTACTGTTCCATGTGAATATTTTTTAAAGTATTTTTTGTTATATCTAACATGAAGAGTAATACAGCTGCAAACAAGATTTTTTCTTGTAAGGTCAAGACATAAAGAATCCACCATTTCCATTACTATAATTTTTCCCGTTTTAACATCGCAGTCTTTTCCAAGGACTTGTCCGTTTCCTACTGAGGTAGCTTTAGGTTTATATTTCTTTATATCTTGCATTGTAACGCTTTCTCTTCCCCATGCATGATCAATCAAAAGCTCCGCATCTATGCCAAATATTTTATAAAGCATATTTTCATCTGTCTTAGCCAAATCTTTCATGGTTTTAACCCCTATTTTTTCAAGCCTGTTTGCAATACCTCTTCCAACTCTCCAAAAATCCGTTATTGGCCTATGATCCCATAACATTTTTCTATACATTTTTTCGTTTAAAACGCCTATGTTATCATCTGTTCTTTTAGCCATAATATCAAGAGCTACTTTAGCTAAATATAAATTACTTCCAATCCCACAAGCAGAACTTATACCGGTAGTATCATAAATATCTTTCATAATTTCTTTTGCAAGCTCTTTTGCATTCATTTTATACATATATAAATAATCACTTACATCCATAAAAACTTCATCAATACTATAAACGTGTATATCATCTTTTGAAATATACTTTAAATATATTCCGTAAATATCCGCAGAAACGTCTATATACAATTTCATTTGCGGAGGAGCTATTATATAATTTATGTGTTTTGGTATTTCAAATAATCTGCATCTTCCGGGAACGCCCAGCTTTTTCATTGCCGGAGATACCGCAAGACAAATTGTTTTTTGACTCCTTTTAGGATCTGCAACCACTAAATTTGTAGTCATTGGATCAAGTCCCCGCTGTCTGCATTCCACCGATGCATAAAAGGATTTTAAATCTATGCACATATATATTCTGTTACTTTTCATAACATCACCTATCAAACATTTATTTGAAACATATGTTCTAATAAATTATATTACTTTTTTATATTTTATTCAATACGAAAATTTTTCCATTAATTATATTTTTTTATTTAAAAAGAATTTAATTTGTGATAATATTTGCTATACAAAATATATAAGGAGAAAACAATGAAAACTATTATCGTTATATTACTTATTACACTTTTATTATTTATAAGTTTTAAATTTCTTACTACAAAAGAAGAACCTACATCAAACTATAATAAAATTACTGTAGATGAAGCAAAAGAAATGATGGAAAAAGAAGATGTAATCACAATTGACGTAAGAACAGAAGATGAATATAATACATCTCATATTAAAAACGCTGTATTAATTCCAAACGAAACCATAGGAAATGAAAAATTAAAAGAAGTTAGTAACTTAAATCAAAAAATAATCGTATACTGTAGAAGCGGTGCAAGAAGTAAAAAAGCCGCAATGAAACTTATAAACATAGGATACAAAAACGTATATGATATGGGCGGAATTATGAACTGGCCATATGAAACAGTAACAAAATAAATAAAAAAGAGGAATAATTATGGAAACAGGAAACACAACGACTATCATTAAAAAAACCGTAAAGTCAGGTATTTCATTCGGAAGTGCCCTTGCAATGGTTATAAGTTATACCACTTGGCATTCTATATTCTGGGCGATAATACATGGACTTTTAGGATGGATATATGTAATTTATTTTATAATAGTGCATTAAAAAAACACCGCTTAAGCGGTGTTTTATCTTGCAAGTGAAATAAGTTTTTTTGCCGTATTTACATCTGTGATAAGGGAATCAATATAATTACACCTTATTGCTGTATATATACTGTCGGCTTTTTCAACTCCTCCGGCAACGGCAACAACTTCTTTTATCTTTTTTATTTCATTCAAGTCTAATGACATTAAATGATCATTGCATGTAAGGTTTATTTAATAACTGCATAAGCTATTAACGCAAGTATAGCGGTTGTTTTATACAAAATTATAACAGGTCCAATAGCCGTAGTAATTGCTTACTTATTTAGTATCGGAATGTATTAATATAAAAAAACACTTCTTAAATGAAGTGTTTTTTTTATTTTCTCTTGACTTGGAGTTAAGTCCATATAGTAAAGTAAAATAAAAAGGAGGTAATCATGAAGAAATTCATCTTTATATTTATTATTTTACTTATATTTATATGTTTAATTTTTATAAATTATAAAAATGATAAATCTTCTGACAAAAAAGAAAACAAGATAATGAGTGGAACAACAGATATAGCAAAAAACACATCAAATACCGAAAATATTCAGTCATTAAGCATAAATATCGACGGTAAAGATTATGTTTTAAATGTAGAAAACAATCAAACGACAAAGGAACTTATAAAAATTCTTCCATTAAATATTACAATGCAGGATTTTAACCAAAATGAAAAGTATTATAATTTATCATCCTCTCTTCCTACGGATGAATATAATGTAGGAAAGATAAAAAAAGGTGATGTTATGCTCTACGGTGCAGATACTCTGGTTATATTCTATAAGGATTTTGACACTTCATATCAATATACCAAAATCGGAGTAATAGAAAATCTGGATGAAGACAATTTTACAAATAAAAATGAAGTTCAAGTACATATTAAAGTAAAGAAGTAAAAGTATGAAAAAAAAGAATATTTTAATTATTTCTTCCACAATGAGAAAAGGGGGAAATTCAGAAATATTGGCTGAAAATTTTAAAAAAGGAGCAGAAGAAAAAGGACATATTGTCGAAATTGTATATTTAAGAAATTACAATATAAACTTTTGCAGAGGATGTCTATACTGTCAAAAGGAACATAAATGCGTTATAAATGACGATGCTAAATTACTTTTAGATAAATTTAAAAATGCCGATGCAATTGTGTTTACAACACCTGTTTATTATTACACAATGTGCGGACAGTTAAAAAATTTCCTAGATAGAATGAACCCAGTATTTGCAATGAAATATAATTTCAAAGAAATATATCTACTTGCCTCATGTGCCGATGAAGAAGAAAGTGCAATAAATATAATATTAAAAGAAATTGAAGGCTGGATATCATGTTTTGAAGGTGTAAAACTTATGGGACATTTATGTGCAACAAACGTAACAAACGTAAAAGATATTTTAAGTAATGAAAATATAATAAATAAAGCAATTACAATGGGAAAAAATGCATAAAAAAAATACCGACTATTCGGTACTTATAAAAATGGTGGGGGAGAATGGATTCGAACCATTGTAGGCTGAGCCAACGGATTTACAGTCCGCCCCCTTTAGCCACTCGGGCACTCCCCCGTGAATATGCTATAATATTTTAATATATTATACCCCATTTGTCAATAGATTATAATTATATTAATAAAATAACAAAACTATTATCAATAATTTTCATGTTTACCAAAAAAAAGAGCAGGTTGTCCTGCTCTTTATTTTATTCTTCCCATGGCTTTAAAATTACTTTTATAGCTTCCCCTGTTCTTGTCATTTCAATGCCATGTTTTATTTCTTTTAAAGGAATTGTATGAGTAACAAATTTGCTTGCATCAATTTTTCCTTCTACTATTAAATCAAGTGCAGATTTAAAAGAAGCAGGATCAAAGCTATAACCTCCACAAAGTTGAAGTTCTTTATAATGAATTAAATTGCTGTCAAAATTTACACGGCAGTTATCATGAGGAAGTCCACCGAATAATAAAAGTTTTCCTCTTGGACGAAGATAATGAGTCGCCTCTTCCTGCGCAGAACCTACAGGACATGCTGTAATTGCAACATCTACCCCATCCCCATTTGTTTCTCTCATAACAACTTCTTCCAAACTTTCTTTTGTTGGATTTACGAACACATCTATATAATCAAATCTTTTTGCTTTATCAAGTCTTGGTTGATTTACTTCTGATAATATAACTTTTTTTGCTCCTCTTAATTTCGCCATTGCACTATGCAAATTTCCAAGCGGACCTGCACCTATTACAAGAACAGTGTCCCCTTTTGTTACATTGATAAAATCATGTGTTGAATATACGCTTGCCAATGTTTCTGATAAAGGAGCAAGATCCAAATTAAAATCATCAGGTAAAATATGTAAAAATTCAGGAGTTGAACCAACTGCAGGAACAGCCATATACTGAGCATATCCTCCATAAAAATTCATTCCCGGTACAGTAATATTTTTACAAAGGTTTTTAATATGTTTATCCGATGTACAATAACTGCATTTTCCGCATGTAATACCAGGATTTAACATAACCTTTTGACCTTCTTTATAATATTCACTGTCACTTTTTTCAATAATTCCCGCAACTTCATGTCCAATAACAAAAGGAGGTTTTACCTTTTTGTGTCCTGAAGTAAAAGTTCTTATATCAGAACCGCAAAGACCTACTGATATAACTTTTATAAGCACCCCGTTTTCAGGACATTTAGGTGTTTCAATATCCCCATAATAAAAATCATTTGGTCCATTAAAAATTACTGCTTTCATATTCTATTCTCCTTAGTCTTTTCTTAATTACAGTTTAAAGTAGAGTAAAATATTTTACAATACTGAAAAAATTTGCAAAGGGAAATTTTACTTAATTAAAATGTATAGATGCTTATTAAACAAATAAAAAAGGCTTGTACATTAGTACAAGCCTTTTCATTATTATTATTCTTCTTCAGGTTCTTGTAGGGCATCAAAGCCTTCTTCACCTGTTCTTATTTTAACAACATTATCAAGTCCGTAAACGAAGATTTTACCATCGCCGATATTACCTGTATATAAAGCCTTTTTAGCTTCATCAATAACTTCTCTTACAGGAACCGCCGCAACTACGATTTCTACCTTTAATTTAGGAAGTAAAATAGATTCTACTTCACTACCACGATAGAAATGTTTTCTACCTTTTTGGACACCACATCCAAGAACATTTGTTACTGTCATACCTGTAACACCGATTTTTTGCATTGCAGCTTTTAAAGCTCCAAATTTATCTTTATTAATTACTATAGTAACTTTACTTATACCACTGTCAAGTTTTGTAACTTTGATATTATCTCCTTCAGTTGTTGTTTGAATAGCAGGTTTAACTTCTTTAGCTAAAGGAGCAGGTGTTTCAACACCAAGCAATTCACTTTCATCATCTAATGAATAATAGAAATCTCCTGCAGGAGCAAAGTCTGCATATGCGCTTACAAGTCCGTGTTCCGTTATGTCAAGTCCCAAAATTTCTTCTTCTTTGCTTGCCCTTAAACCTACTGTTTTATCAATTATCTTAAATACAATAAACATTGCGATAAATACATAAACTGCTACACTTACAACACCTACAAGTTGTGTTAGGAACATGTTAATTCCACCACCATAGAATAAACCACCTTCAACTGAGAATAATCCTGTTAAAAGTGTTCCTGTCGCACCGCAACACCCATGAACCGCAATTGCACCAACAGGGTCATCAATTTTTAATTTATGATCAATAAATTCAACTGCAAATACAACAAGCACACCTGCGATTGCTCCAATAAAGAAAACACCTGTAGTAGAAACCATATCACAACCTGCTGTAATAGCAACAAGCCCTGCTAAAGCACCGTTTAGAGTCATTGAAACATCAGGTTTTCCGTATCTAACCCAAGTAACAATTAAACTCATTAATGCAGCAGCTGCTGCTGCCATGTTTGTTGTTACGAAAATTGTTGACGCAGAAACCATATCCGCATCTGTTGACATTGCAACTGTTGAACAACCATTAAATCCAAACCAACCCATCCATAAAATAAATACGCCAAGGGCACCTATTGCAATATTATGTCCAGGAATAGCTTTACTCTTTCCATTTTTATCATACTTACCAAGTCTTGCACCAAGAATTTTAGCACCTACCAAAGCAGATATTCCTCCTACCATATGCACCGCAGTTGAACCGGCAAAATCATGAAAACCAAGTTGACTTAACCAGCCACCACCCCAAATCCAGTGACCTGAAATTGGATAAATAATTGCGCTGATTACAGCCGAGTAAATTAAATATGCAATAAACTTTGTTCTTTCTGCCATTGCATCGGATACAATTGTAGCAGACGTTGCGCAAAATACAGTTTGGAAAATAATAAAGGCCATTGTAGGGAAAGTACTATCATAATTTCCTCTAATAAAGAAATCTACCTTACCTATAATTCCTCCGATATCATCACCCATCATTATACCAAAACCAAGTACCCAGAGAATAATGGTACCAAGAACAAAGTCCATTAAGTTTTTCATAATAATGTTACCTGCGTTTTTTGCTCTGGTAAAACCTCCTTCTACCATTGCAAATCCTGCTTGCATCCAAAATACCAATATTGCTCCAAGTAATACTCAAATTGTATCAAGAGCACTAAATGTTGTTCCCATTTTTCTTTTCCTCCTAAAATATATAAAATAAAAAGGCGTATATGTAATAATACATACACGCCTTTGTGTCAAATTTGATTATTTATTATTTATTTTTATTGAACGCTGAATAAAATTTCACCGTAAGATGGATATGGCCAGAACTTCTTATCTACAATTGTTTCAAGTTCATCTGCATATTTTCTTACTTCTTCCATATTTTCAAATACTTTTTCTTTAAATGCCATTGCTCTTTGTTCTGCATTTTGTACGCTTTCAGCTTCTTCTAATCCTTTTTGTAACTCATTGATTGCTTCATATAATTTTACATTCAAATCACTTACTTTTACAACAGTATCTTCTTCTACTTTGTTGTTTGCACTTGGGCAAGCTGCTTGTTTTACTTGAAGTGTTTCTGCAACTTCTTTTACATATGCAATACATGCAGGTAAGATAGCATTTTTTGCCATTTCTATTGTAGCTTTTGCTTCAATAGATAAAACATTTGAATAGTCTTCAAGTAATACTTCTGTTCTACTTTCAAGTTCATCTTTTGAAAGAACTTTATGTTTTTCAAATAATTTAACATTTTCTTCTTTTCTATAATAAGGAATTGCTTCAGCACTTGTTCTTAAATTTAGAAGTTTTCTTTTAGCTGCTTCTTCTACCCATTCATCAGAATATCCGTCTCCGTTGAAGATAATTCTTTGATGATTAGTAAATGTTTCTTTAATTAAAGCTTTGATTGCTTCTTCTGAATTATCTTTTTCTAATCTATCTGAGAAATCACTAAATGCATCTGCAACAATTGTATTTAAAATCATATTAGGACAAGCAACTGAGTCTTTAGAACCTACCATTCTAAATTCAAATTTATTTCCTGTAAATGCAAATGGAGATGTTCTGTTTCTGTCTGTTGTATCTTTTGTTAAGTCAGGAAGAACTGTTGCTCCAAGAGAGAATTTTGTTTTTCCTTCGCTCTTATAGTCATTATCAGAAATAATTGCGTCAACTACACCTTTTAAATCATCTCCAAGGAATATAGAGATAATTGCAGGAGGAGCTTCGTTTGCACCGAGTCTGTGGTCGTTACCTGCTGTTGCTACTGAAATTCTAAGTAAATCTTGATGTTCATCAACAGCTTTTACTACAGCGGCAAGAACAAGTAAGAATTGCATATTTTGTTTAGGGTCATTTCCCGGAGATAGGATATTTTCTCCTTCTTTTGTTGTAATTGACCAGTTATTATGTTTACCGCTTCCGTTAATGCCCTCAAATGGTTTTTCATGAAGTAAACATACAAGTCCATGTTTTCTTGCAATTTTTTTCATCATTTCCATCATGATTTGATTTTGGTCTGTTGCTGTATTTGTTGATGAATAAACAGGCGCAAGTTCATGTTGTGCAGGAGCTACTTCGTTATGTCTTGTCTTCGCAGTAATACCAAATTCCCAAAGGCTCTTATCCAAGTCTTCCATATATTCTAAGATTTTTGCTTTTATTGAACCAAAGTAATGGTCATCAAGTTCTTGACCTTTAGGAGAAGGTGAACCAAATAATGTTCTTCCTGTATAAATAAGGTCAGGTCTTTTCTTATACATTTCTTCTGAGATAATAAAGTATTCTTGTTCTGCTCCAACTGAAGTATCAGCACCACTGCATTCTTTTCCAAGAAGTTTTAATAATCTTTTTGTTTGATTACTGATTGCTTCAATAGATTTAAGAAGCGGAGCTTTTTTATCAAGAACTTCACCGTTATAAGAACAGAAAATTGCAGGAATACATAAAGTATTATCTTTAATAAAAGCATAACTTGTAGGATCCCAAACTGTGTATCCTCTCGCTTCATTTGTTGCTCTAAGTCCTCCTGATGGGAAAGATGAAGCATCAGGTTCTGCTTGTAATAATTCTTTACCTGATAATCTAAGTACAACTTTATCTCCGTCAGGAACTATAAAAGCATCATGTTTTTCTGCTGTTAAACTTGTCATTGGTTGGAACCAGTGAGTATAATGTGTACAACCATTTTCAAGAGCCCACTCTTTCATTGCATGGGCTACTGCATTTGCAATGCTTATATCTAATTTTTTGCCTTCTTCAATAGTCTTCTTTAATTTGTTATATGTATCTTTAGGTAATTTTTCTTTCATTGTAGTATCATTGAAAACTTTACAACCAAAGAACTCAGGTATTGCGCTCATAATATATACATCCTTTCATATGTTTTTTATTATTCTTAATACTTTTACATATAGATTAATTATACAAAATTTTTCTTTATCTTTCTACTATAAATTAATATTGAAAATATAAATTTTATACATAAACCTATAAATAAACTTGTATTAAGTAAGCAAAAAGGCACCGTAAGCATTTTGCTTACAGCGCCTTTGCTGTGTATGAGTGGATTTTACTACGAGGTGTTATTTTTGTCAAGCATTTTTTTGAAATTTTTTAAATTTTTAGAAAATTCAAAAAAAATATAAATTTCTCTTGCATTTTTATAATTTTGAGTTTATACTTATACCACTAACTAAATATTAAGGACAACGGTGTCCAATAAGCACTTTATTTTTATGTGCTTATTGGGCGCTTTATTTTTTGGGGGTGTAGAAATGATATTTGATGAAAGATATAAAGAAGGAAATGTAAGAATACCTTCAGGATGTGCCATAAGCGGTATTTTTCACAAAGACGGAAAAAGAACCGACGGAAGAGACATAATAACATCAATTGAAGTAATGCACGAAAGAAGCAACGGACTTGGAGGAGGGTTTGCCGCTTACGGCATATATCCCGAATATAAAGACTATTATGCTTTTCACGTTTTTTATGATGACAATATTGTAAGAAAAGAATGTGAAGCTTTTTTAGATACTCATTTTGATATTATCGAACAAGGAATTATTCCTACAAGAAAAATCGATAAAATCACAAACGAACCTTTAATATATAGATATTTTGTATTACCAAAAGAATCTAAATTAAAATCTTCTCAATTAGACGAAAAAGAATTTGTAGTTGAATGTGTTATGAATATCAACACAAATATGAAAGGTTCTTATGTTTTTTCATGCGGGAAAAATATGGGTTCTTTTAAAGCAGTAGGTTATCCGGAAGATGTAGGAGAATTTTATAAACTTGATGAATACAAAGCATATTCTTGGACAGCACACGGAAGATACCCTACCAACACTCCCGGCTGGTGGGGAGGCGCTCATCCATTTAGCCTTCTTGACTATTCAATAGTTCATAACGGTGAAATTTCTTCTTACGATGCAAACAGAAGATATATTGAAATGTTTGGATATAAATGTAATCTTCTAACAGATACAGAAGTAATTACATATATGATGGACTATTTACTTAGAAAAAACAAATTAACTTTAAAAGAAGCAGCAGAAGTTGTTGCAGCACCTTTCTGGGAAACAATAAAAACAAAAGAAGAAAAAGAAAGAGAAAGACTCTCATATTTAAGAACTATTTTTTCAAGTCTGCTTATTACAGGTCCTTTCTCAATCATTTTAGGTTTTAACGGAGGACTTATGGCCCTTAACGATAGATTAAAACTTCGTTCAATGGTTGTTGCCGAAAAAGGAGAAAGCGTATATATGGCAAGTGAAGAAAGCGCAATAAAAATCATACAAAAACAAGTAGACAAAATTTACTCACCTGCCGGTGGTGAACCTGTAATAGTTACATTAAACAAGGGGGTAGAATAAGATGGGAATTAATTTTATACATCCACAGTTTGAAGTGGTAAGAAATCAAGACAGATGTATACAGTGCAGAGTATGTGAAAGACAATGTGCAAATGAAGTACACTTTTATGATGAAGACAGCAAACTTATGTTAAGCGACGAAACAAACTGCGTTGCTTGTCATAGATGTGTATCTCTCTGCCCTACTAAAGCACTAAAAATCGTTGAAAGCGACCATACTTTTAAACCTCATGCAAATTGGAATAAAGAAAACATTGAAAATATTTACCGTCAAGCTGACAGCGGTGGAGTGCTTCTTGCATCAATGGGAAATCCTAAAGAGTACCCTATTTACTTTGATAAAATGCTTATAAACGCATCTCAAGTAACAAACCCATCTATTGACCCCCTAAGAGAGCCAATGGAAACAAAAGTAAGCTTAGGAAAGAAAAATGTAAAAATTGAAAGAGATGATAAAGGAAATATTGTTCCAAACACTCCTCCTCAAATCAAATTAAACGTTCCTATAATGTTTTCTGCAATGTCTTACGGCTCAATAAGTTACAATGCTCATGAAAGCTTGGCAAGAGCTGCAAGCGAACTTGGAATAATGTATAACACAGGTGAAGGTGGTCTTCACGAAGACTTTTATAAATACGGGAAAAATACAATAGTCCAAGTTGCGTCAGGTAGATTTGGCGTACATAAAGATTATCTTGATACATCAGCAGCTATTGAAATAAAAATGGGTCAAGGTGCAAAACCCGGTATCGGAGGACATTTACCGGGAGAAAAAATCGGTCCTGATATTTCAAAAACAAGAATGATTCCAGAAGGAAGTGACGCAATAAGTCCTGCTCCTCATCATGATATTTATTCAATTGAAGATTTAAGACAGCTTGTTCTTTCTCTAAAAGAAGCAACAGGATATAAAAAACCCGTTATCGTAAAAATTGCAGCAGTACATAACGTTGCCGCAATAGCAAGCGGTATCGCAAGAAGCGGTGCAGATATAATTGCAATAGACGGTTTTAGAGGAGGAACAGGAGCAGCTCCAACAAGAATCAGGGATAACGTAGGTATTCCAATCGAACTTGCTCTTGCAAGCGTAGATTCAAGACTTAGAAGTGAAGGCATAAGAGATAATGTTTCTCTTGTAGTTGGCGGAAGTATAAGAAGCAGTGCAGATGTAGTAAAAGCAATTGCCCTTGGTGCCGACTGTGTTTATATAGCAACTTCAGCATTAATGGCCCTTGGCTGTCACTTATGTAGAAATTGCCACAGCGGAAAATGTAACTGGGGTATTGCAACGCAAAGACCAGATCTTGTAAAAAGATTAAATCCTGATATTGGATATAAAAGAGTAGTAAACCTAGTAACCGCATGGGAACATGAAATAAAAGAAATGATGGGCGGTATGGGAATAAACTCAATAGAAGCATTAAAAGGAAACAGACTGATGCTAAGAGGTGTAGGTCTTAACGAAAAAGAACTTGAAATACTAGGAATAAAGCACGCAGGAGAATAAAAAATGAAAAGAATTTACATCAATGAACAGTGGTGTTTAGGGTGCCACCTATGTGAATATAACTGTGCCTTTGCGAACAGTAAAAAAGACAGCATGATAAAAGCACTTAAAGGAAAGAAAATCTATCCTAATATAAGGGTTGAAGATAAAAATCAAGTTCACTTTGCAGTATCTTGCAGGCACTGCGAAGAACCAATATGCGTAAAAAGCTGTATCAGTGGAGCTTTATCGATAAAAGACGGGCTTATTAGTGTAGATAAAGAAAAATGTATCGGATGTTTGACATGCGTTTTAGTTTGTCCTTACGGTGCAATTCATCCCGACGAAGAAAACAGTGTTGTAAACAAATGTGAATTTTGTACAAACAATTCTATTGGAGAACCTAACTGTGTAAAAGGATGTCCAAATAATGCCATTGTTTTCGAAGAAAGGGGTTAATTATGAGCAAATATGTAATTATCGGCGGTTCTATTGCCGCCATTGGAACAATAGAAGGAATAAGAAGTGTTGATAAAAACGGTGATATAACTTTAGTAACGGATGAAAATCATTTTATCTACTCAAGACCTTTAATATCCTATCTTGTGGAAGGAAAGACAACTTTGGAGAAAATGAGATATAGAGAAGATGATTTTTATATAAAAAACAATGTAGAAGTGATAAAGGGGACTAAGGCGGAAAAAATCGATTATGAAAATAAATGTATCGTCCTTAATAATAAAAGAAACATCCCTTTCGAAAAACTAATGATTGCAACCGGCTCTTCCCCTTTTACACCTCACATTGAAGGAGAAGAAAAGGTAAAAAACAAATTTACTTTCATGTCTTTAGATGATGCTCTAAACCTAGAAAAAGCAATTACCAAAGACAGCAAAGTATTAATTTTAGGCGCAGGACTTATTGGACTTAAATGCGCCGAAGCAATTAACAATAAAGTTAAAAATGTTACGGTTGTTGACCTTGCTGATAGAATTTTACCAAGTATCCTTGATGAAAAAGGATGTAAATTGGTTCAAAAACACATTGAAAAACAAGGTGTTAAATTTATACTCGGTAACAGTATTGATAAAATTGATGAAAAACAAGCTACCCTAAAAGATGGTTCAAAGCTTGATTATGATATATTCGTGGTTGCAGTAGGTGTAAGACCAAATGTAAACTTAGCAGAAGAAATAGGTTGTGAAGTCAACAGAGGTATCATAACTGACGAACATGGAATGACAACATTAAAAGATATTTATGCCGCAGGAGACTGCACTGCAAGTTATGATATTACAAGAAATCAAAATATAATTCTTGCTCTTCTTCCAAATGCTTATTTTAAAGGTGAAACTGCAGGAGTAAATATGGCGGGAGGAGAAAAATCCTATAAAAATGCAATGCCAATGAACTCTCTTGGATTATTTGGTCTTCATATGGTAACAGCCGGAAACTACGATGGTGAAGAATATATAGTAGAAAATGAAGATGAATATAAGAAGCTTGTATATAAAGACAACCTTCTTAAAGGCTTCATTATTATAGGAAATGTAGATAAAGCCGGAATATATACTTATTTAATAAGAGAAAAAGTTAATCTTAGTGACATAGATTTCGATTTAATTAAAGATAATCCTGGGCTTATGGCATTTTCAAGAGATTACAGAGACTCTAAGCTTGGAGGTAAAAAGTTATGAGATTTGGTGCAAAAGGACTTGAACATAAACAAATAAATGAACAAATTAAAGCTTGTGCTTTAAAAGACTTGGATATAACCGTTGATGATGTAATGGGACAAAGATTTATAGGAGCAGGTATGTCTAAAGTTAATCTTACTATAAACGGAGTTCCGGGAAATGCAGTGGGAGCATATCTTGACGGAGCACACATCACTATAAATGAAAATGCACAAGACGCAACAGGAGATACAATGAATGACGGTGAAATTGTAATCCACGGTTCAAGCGGAGATGCAACGGGATATGCAATGCGTGGTGGCACAATATATGTTGAGGGTGATGTAGGATACAGAGCAGGTATCCATATGAAAGCCTATAAAGATAAAAAACCTGCAATAATCGTTGGAGGCAAAACCGGCTCATTCCTTGGAGAATATCAAGCAGGAGGAAATATCGTTGTATTAGGATTAGGTTACGAAGATAAAGAAATTCCAATGGGTAATTTCTGTGCAACAGGCATGCACGGAGGAAAAATTTATCTTAGAACAAACAACCCTCCTGTATTTGATGGCGACAAACTTATCGTTAAAGAAGCAGAAAAAGAAGATTTAGAGGAAATAAAAGATAATATAAAAAAATATTGTAATTATTTTAATAAAGATTATGATAATATTATAGAAAGTAAATTTTATATTATAATTCCAAACACAAAAAGTCCATACAAACAATTATATACTAATCATTAGGAGGGTATATGAATAATATTACAAAGGAAGTCATCAATTTCGTTAAAGAAAATGACATTAAATTTATAAGACTTGCATTTTGTGATGTATTCGGCATTCAAAAAAATATAGCTATAATGTCAGATGAACTACAAAATGCTTTTGAAAACGGAATAGCCTTTGACGGATTTGCCATAGACGGATTTTCAAACGAAAAAAATAATACTTTACTTTTATTTCCGGATCCAACAACTTTATCAATTCTTCCTTGGAGGCCATCGGAAGGAAGAGTCGCAAGATTTTTCTGCGATGTCAAATATCCAAATGGAGAAAATTTTGAAAGCGACTCTAGAATGATTCTCACAAAAGCAGTTAATAAAGCGAAGGAAATGGGATATACAATTAAAGTAGGAACAGAATGTGAATTTTATATTTTTAAAACAGACGACGAGGGGCAACCAACTTTAATGCCTTACGATGAAGCGGGATATTTTGATGTCTCTCCTGTTGATAAAGGAGAAAATATAAGAAGAGAAATATGCCTTACCCTTGAAGAAATGGGAATAACGCCTATAAGTTCTCATCATGAAAGAGGCCCCGGACAAAACAGAATAATATTTAGAAACTCCGAAGCCTTGCTTGCTGCAGATGATTTTGTCACATTCAAATGGATTGTAAAAGCAATTGCAAATAAAAACGGCGGATATGCTACTTTCATGCCAAAACCTCTAAAAGAATTATCCGGCAGCGGGCTTCATCTTAATCTTCTTGTATTTAAAGATAACGAAAATATTTTATCCAAAGGGCTTGAAGATTCTAAAGAAGCAAAATATTTTATAGCGGGAATAATGAATAGGATAAAAGAAATAACCGCTATTTTAAATCCGACAAGAAATTCATATAAAAGATTTGGAGAATTCTATGCACCAAAATCAATTACTTGGTCAAAAAAGAACCCAAATACTCTTATAAAAATAACAGACTATATTGAAAACAGAAGCAAGGTTACATTAAGAAGTCTTGACCCTACGGCAAATCCTTACTTAGCTTTTGCTCTTGTAATTAATGCAGGATTAGAAGGAATTAAAAGAAAAGAAGAATTAAACGAAAATGCCAATTTAAAATATTTTACACAAGATGCAAAAATAGAAGATATCGATACTCTTGCAGATAATTTTAGCTTAGCACTTGGCGTTTTTGAAAACAGTACATTCGTAAAAAAATGTCTTGGAGAAAATCTTGTATATAACTTTGTCAATAAAAGAAAAAAAGATTTACAAATAGACGAAGACATTCAGGAACTTAAATATTTTTTAACGGAATAAAAAAGTATATATCATATGGGAGGTGATTATTTGGATAAAGTATTGATAGTTTCATATAGCGAAAAAGCAAAAGATACTTTATGTCAATTATTAAAAGAATATCATAATGTTCAAATAATCACGACATCCTCTGCTTCAAAAGCAAGAAGATATGTAACAAACAACGAAGTAGCTATTGCAATTATAAATACTCCTTTAAAAGAGGAAACAGGAACGCAGCTTAGTCTTGATTTTGCAAGGCTCAATATAGGAACAATTTTAATGGTAAAAAGCGAAATTGTTGAACAAATAAGTGCAGATGTTGAATTTGCAGGAGTTTTTGTACTTCAAAAACCAATTATTAAACCTATGTTTTATCAAGCTTTTAAAATGCAGATGGCACTTAAGAACAGACTCTTAAATCTAAAAAAAGAGAATGAAAAGCTAAGGAATAAAATAGAAGAAATTAAAATTGTAGACAGAGCAAAACTTATTTTAATGGAAAATGAAAAGCTTAATGAAGAACAGGCACATAAATATATAGAAAAACAGGCAATGAATGAAAGAGTAAGCAGATACTTGGTAGCTAAAGATATTTTAATAAAATATAACATAATGTAGTTATCTATCATTTTTACTTTAATATATAATTTTACCAAAAAGAAGAGTCATATATATGACTCTTCTTTAATGTTTATATTATTACCCAGGAAATAATGCTCTTTCTATACCCCTTGAAGTTTTATTACTACTGTTCTATACTATTAAACATAACATTATTTGAGGTAAAAATATGAATATAGAAAAAAATAATTCAAAATATCTTTTTTGCGAATCAAAACTGGTATATTTACTGTTGATGTGCAGTGCAGGAATGATGGGAGCATATACTTTTAATCTAAGAGGCGGTGTGTTTTGTAATGCACAAACAGCAAACTTTGTAATGATGGCAATCGCATTTGGAAAAGGAAACATATCACACGGTTTTTATTTTTTAATTCCAATAACTGCTTACTTTCTCGGAGCTTTCATATCAGAATCTCTCCCCTCTCCAATAAAAAAACTGGGATTTTTATGATGGGATACGTATCTTATCGCTTTTGAAATAATTGTTCTTTTTATCATGGGACTAATTCCTCTTACACTTCCAAATCAAATAGTACAGGTATCCATTAATTTTATTGCTTCAATGCAGTATAATACATTCAGACAAGCTGAAGGCATTCCAATGTCCACAACTTTTTGCACTAACCATTTAAGACAAATAGGAATAGCGATGTCAAGAATCATAAGGAAAAAAGACTATACATTGTTAAATAAATGCTTAACTCATTTATGCATGTTATTCTTCTTTGTAATAGGTGGATTTATATTAACATTTGCTTGTAGTTTTCTTGTTGAAAAATCAATATGGCTTGCTATTATTCCTATTTTAATAACTTTAGCTATATTTATATACGGGGATACATATAAAGAACATGATCTACTTTATAGAAAACCTGCGGGACATTAAAAAAGAACGGTAGTACCGTTCTTTTTATGCTTTTGCTATTTGTTCAAGGGTTATATTTACTGCTTTTTCCAAATCATCATCAAGAGAAAATAATCCTCTGTTTCCTACTATATAAATATCAACTCCCGCATCTTTATATTCTCTAAAATGATCTTTATTTACTACTCCATCAACTTCAATCAAAAAGTTTAATTTCTTTTCTTCTCTAATTTTAACAAGTTCTTTTATTGTATCAAGACTTCCAGAAATAAACTCTCCTCCGGCAAACCCAGGTTCTTCGCTCATTACAGTAACTTTATCTACCTTTTCAATATATTTTTCCAAATCACTTGCTTTTGCTTTGGGGCTTAACACTACCCCAAAATCTTTATTTCTATCATGAAGAAATTTTGCTGTTCTAAATGCTTCGTTTATAAGTTTCTCGCTGTGAATACTTACACAGTCTGCCCCGCTTTCAACCATTTCTTCTAAATAATAAAATGGATCTATTAACATTACATGTGCATCTAACTTTTTATCTGTAATAGTTCGTATAGCCTTCATAAAAGGGGGTGTAAAAGAAAAATTCTTGAAGTATACTCCGTCTATTATGTCAACATGATATGAATATACATATTTATTTAGTATTTTTATTTGCTTTTCGATATTAAGTAAATCCATACACATAAGAGATGGGCTGATTTTATATTCCATTTGCTTTCTTCCTTTTTTTATTTTATTATACAAAAAAACCGACTATTTTGTCGATTTTATTTTAAAATTATTTCTTTTATTTCTTCTACGGCTTTTTCAAGATTATCATTTACTACAACATAATCGTATTTATCTTTATATGATATCTCTTTTTTTGCCGTGCCTATTCTAAGTTTAAGCTGTTCTTCACTTTCAGTGTTTCTTCCTGTAAGTCTGTTTATAAGCTCTTCTTCGCTTGGAGGCATTATAAAGATTAACTTTGCTTCACTATTTTGTTCTTTTATCTGCATTGCTCCTTGAACATCAATTTCAAGTATTACATGATATCCTTCATCGAGCATTTCATCAACTTTTGCTTTTAAAGTACCGTAGTAATTATTAAATACATTGGCATATTCGTAAAAAGCATTTTCCTTTATCTTTTTTTCAAATTCTTCTTTTGTAAGAAAGAAATAATTTACTCCGTCAACTTCACCTGTTCTTTTATCTCTTGTTGTTGCTGAAATTGATATCTTTATTTTATCTTCTTTTTCAAGAAGTGAACATATAGTGCTTTTCCCACTTCCTGAAGGACCTGATATTACAAATAAGTTTCCTCTCATTTTCTTCTCCTACTATTCTATATTTTGAACTTGTTCTCTTATTTTTTCTAACTCGCTTTTTATTTCAACAACTGCAGTACTTATTTCAAAGCTGTTTGATTTTGATGCAATTGTGTTTGCTTCTCTGTTAATTTCCTGTAAAAGAAAATCAAGCTTTCTTCCAATAGGTTCTTTTTTTTCTATTATTGAAAGGAAAGATTTTAAATGATTTGAAAGTCTTACAAGTTCTTCTGTTATGTTTACTCTTTCTGCATAAAGTGCAATTTCAGTTGCTATTCTGTCAGAATCAATAACGCCTATTTTATATTTTTCTATATGGTCATTTAATTCTTTTGCATAATTTTCTGGGATTTCGTGAGCAAGTTTTGATATTGTTTCTTTTTGTTCATCGATAATATTAATTCTTTTTACGAAATCTTTCTTTAATGCTTCACCTTCTGCACTTCTGCTTTCAACAAGTGTATCTACTGCTTCTTTTATGGCACTTTCAAAGTATTTCCATTGTTCCTCAAGGTCAATTTCTGCTTCTTCTGCTTTTATTACATCAGGATATCTTGCAATGTTTATGATTGATATATCATCATTTACCCCAGGGAAATCATTTTTTATTTGATTTAATATTTGATAATATTCCCCTGCAAGCTCTTTATCATAATGAAGAGATACATCTTCGCTTCCAAATTTTTCAGTCTTTATAAATACATCTATTCTTCCTCTGTTTACTTTTTCACTTATAAGGTTTCTTATTTTTTCTTCAAAGGCTGAATATCTTCTTGGAAGTCTTATATTAAAATCTCTGTAACGATGATTGATTGTTTTTATTTCAACATCAATTACAAGGTTTTCGCTTCTATATTCACCTCTTCCAAAGCCCGTCATGCTTTTCATGTTTTTATTCTCCTTCTTTTAATATATCGTCTATTCTGTCAAATACTTCATATACTTGTTCTTGTTCAAAAATGTTATTTATGCTGTTTCGTATTTTGGCACTGTTTTTTATTCCTTTTATATACCAATATAAATATTTTCTAAATTCCACAACGCTTTTCTTTGCAGTTGAATATTTCATGTGAATTTCAAAATGTTTTCTTGCAGCATTTATTTTATCTTGATTATTATACACGCTAACTTCCTTACCTTCAATAAGTTCGTTAAACTGAGAGAAAATAAACGGATCATAATTTGCCCCTCTTCCTATCATTACGGCATCTGTTTTTGTATAATCCATTTTTTCCTTTGCTTTAAGATAGTTATCCAAATCACCGTTTACTACTATAGGAACATCTGCATTCTCTTTTGCTTTTTTGATTTCGTCATAATCAACTTCACCGGTAAATACCTGTTCCCTTGTTCTTCCGTGTACGGTAATCATATCTGCTCCGCCGTCTTCTACAGCTTTTATAATATCGAGTATATATTTTTCATTAAAGCCAAGTCTTACTTTTACGCTTAAGGGTTTAGTTGAGTTTTTCTTAACAGCCTCAGTAACCTCTCTTGCTTTTACAAGATCTTTTAAAAGCGCAGAACCGTCCCCATTATTTACGATTTTCTTCATAGGACAGCCCATATTTATATCTATAAAGTCAAACTCTGTATCATTCAAATGTTCATTTGTTATCTTACCCATAATTTCAGGGTCACTTCCGAATATTTGAATTCCACAGGCACAATCCCTATGCTCAATTTCATTTGTTTCCATTAAAGGAAATGTGTTTTTACTTCCATAAAATATTCCTTTTGCGCTTACCATTTCGCTTACAAATATTCTACAGCCCATTTCCTTCATAAAAATACGATAAGGCAGGTTTGTTACACCTGCCATTGGAGCTAATATTCCTTTGTTTTGTTTAAAAAGTTCGCTAAAATAATTATTTTTTGTTTTTGTCATATATAATCTTTAATCCTTTTAATGTAAGTAATGGGTCAAAATCGTCTATAACATTTGTTTCAGGATAAATTATTTTTCCATATCCTCCACATGCTACAACTTTTATTCCCTCTTCGTTTAATTCTTCTTTCATTTTTCTTATAACATATTCAACTTGTCCGATATATCCGTATACAAGACCTGCCTGCATACTTGTTATAGTATTACTTGCAAGTATACTATCTGGTTTTTTTATTTCTATCTTAGGAAGTTTTGCAGCTTGTTTCCAAAGTGCATCGGCTGATATTTGAATACCGGGAGATGTTACCGCATAAGAAAATACTCCATCTTTATTTACATAATCATATCTTGTTGCAGTTCCAAAGTTTACCACTATAACAGGACATTTATATATATTATAAGCTGCCGCTGCATCTACGATTCTATCTGCACCTACTTCTTTTGGGTTATCTGTTCTTACGTTAATACCTGTTTTAATACCGCTGCCTACAATCATAGGAGTAACACATAGATATTTTTTTACCGCATTTATCAAGTGATAATTTACATCAGGAACAACACTTGAAATTATCGCTCCTTGGAAATCTTTTATATTAATCCCAAAATGAGAAAAGAATGTTATTATAAGAGTTCCTATTTCATCACTTGTTCTGTCTTGTTTTGTAATATATCTAAACTCATGTATTAATTTATCATTTTTAAAAATACCAAGTTGTGTAGTGGTATTGCCTACATCAATAACTAAAATCATTTTTCTCTCCTATTTTTCTACTTTTATATTTGGATTTTTCTTTATATATACCATCATTATTGCAACAGTAAATATTCCCATTACAAATGCTTCCAACAACATGGAAGATGTAATAATACCAATCAAAAGAACTTTGAAACTAGTTCCTACTGCTTTGGCAATTTCTGTACCATAAATTAAATATAACATTGGCATAACAAGTGCTGTATTTATTATTGCCCCAAAGGCACCAGAAAAGAAAAAGCTTAAAGCTTTTGACTTTGTTAACATTTTTACAATCTTATATATAAAATACGGAACAATACCTATAAAAATTCTAGGAAGAACTGATACAAGAGGATTTATAAAATATGGGTCAAGTATTCCTGCAGGAGCGATAATTGCTCTTGAAAGAGTAACAAGACCAGCAAGAGCCCCCATAAATGCACCAGCTTTTATTCCATAAATAAGAGATGTAAGAACAGTAGGAATAAAACAAAGTATTGCAACAGATGCCATACCTGCAGGAATCATTCCTGCAGTATAAGTAAAAAATATTGTTATTCCAAACATTATGCTCATAAATGTAAACTGCTTCGTATCTTTAAATAAGTTACCCATTATATTACCCTTCTTCCTTTTTATAATTACATATAAATGTTATATATTCTTTTTTATATTTGCCGCAATAGTATTTTTCTTCATAAGATAAATTTTTAAAACAGCAAAAGTTGCAATACCCATTATAATGGCTTCTATTACAGAAGAAGAAGTAATAATGCCAAGTAAAACAGCTTTAAAAGCTTTTCCCGTAACCGCTATTATATCTTTTGCATAAACAAGATAAAGCATAGTCATTGCAAAAGCTGTATTTGTAACAGCACCCATCATTCCTGATATAAAGGCTACTATATCTTTTTGTTTTATTATTTTATCCAAAAGTCTGTATACATAATAAGGTATAATTCCTATAAACATTCTTGGGAAAACTGATACAAGAGGATTAATAAAATAAGGAGAAAGTAATCCTGATGGCATTATGATATTTTTTGACATAGCAACAATTCCCGCTAAAATACCCATAAACGCACCTGTCTTAGGACCATATATAAGTGAAGTTAAAACTGTTGGGAAAAATGCAAGAACTGCCATCGAAGCCATCCCCGTAGGAATCATTCCGACCGTATAAGTGAAAAAAATAGTTAAAGCAAGCATTATGCTTAAAAATGTAAAAGATTTTGTGTCTTTAAATAATTTATTATTCATATTTACCTCCGTTCTCACTCCTTCTTTTAGGTTATTACCAAGGATGCAAGACGTTTTAACAAAATCATTATATCACCGCATATACCTTTGTCAAGAAAAAAAAATATATATGATACATTTGAAGGATTATTTGAAAATTATATTTTTGGTAGTATAATATAAAAAAATATTATAAGCAGGTGATAAAGTGCAGAATTTAAAATCATATATAACGGAAAAGCATAGAATAAAGTTTTCAAACGTTGATAATTTTAACAGACTAAAACCTATGGAAGCTGCAAGGTGGTTTCAAGATATATTTTTAAAACAAGATGAAACACTTGGCATAGACAGAACAAGTGACCTTACTTGGATACTTTTAAATTATGATATGAACATATACCACTTTGGTAAAATAGGCGATAATATAACAGTTGAAACATATCCTTATTCATTTAATAAATTCTATGGTAACAGAATATTTTTATTAAAAGATGAAAATGGAAAAATTCTAATAGAAGCTAAAACAAGATGGTTATTTGTCGAAAAAGATACTTTTAAAATAAGAAAAGTAACAAAAGAAATAGCAAATGTTTATGACATTGAAGATATAGAAAAAGGAAGAGGCTTTGATGTTGATAAAATTGATGATGAACTATTTAATAATGTAGAATATAAACCTCTTCAAATAAGACACTGCGATTTAGATACTAACAATCACGTAAACAATGCTTTATATTTTTCATATTTCTTAGACTATGTAGATGAAGATGTTTTAAGTAATTATCTACCTTATAAAATCCAAGTTACATATAAAAAACAAATTACTATAAATGATAAACCTATTGTATATTCAAAAGATACGATAGAAGACGGGCAAAAATATACAAACATTAAAATATGCAGTAAAGAAAATGAAATTTATACATTAATAAAAATACTTTGGAAGAAAAAAGATGAATATTAATATAATATGTGTAGGTAAATTAAAAGAAAAATATTGGGTTATGGCTGAGAATGAATATTCAAAAAGACTTTCAAGATTTGTAAAGTTAAATTTAATTCAACTTCCGGATGAGAAGCTAACCGGTAATGACTCTCTCGATAATATTGCAAAAGAAAAAGAAGGCGAAAAAATTATTTCCAAAATACCCAAAAATTCATTTGTAATTGCAATGGATATTAAAGGAAAACAATTATCATCAGAAGAATTTTCAAAGCAAATAGAAAATTTATCAATAACAGGTAAAAGCAACATAACCTTTATTATCGGCGGTAGCCTTGGAATAAGCGACAGCGTACTTAAAAAGGCAGATAAAAAAATCTCCTTTTCCAAAATGACTTTCCCCCACCAGCTATTTAGAATAATGTTACTTGAACAAATATATAGAAGTTTTAAAATAATAAACAATGAAACCTATCACAAATAAACTAAGGAAGACAATAAAATGACAGAAAAGAAACAAATGTCCGAAACCTATAGGCTGGGAATGATTTTGGCAATTGTTGGAGGTTTCCTAGATGCATATACTTATATTTCAAGAGGAGGTGTTTTTGCAAACGCCCAAACAGGAAATATAGTTTTGCTTGGAATAAATGTATCAAAAGGAAATCTTCAAATGGTTGGATTCTATTTCCTTCCTATATTCGCGTTTTTTATCGGAATACTTGCAGCAGAAATGATAAAGAAAAGACATAAATACAATGACAACATACATTGGAGACAAATAATTATTTTAATTGAAATTATAACTCTTTTAATTGTAGGATTTATTCCTTCCGGTAATTTAGATACATTATGTAATATATTAATATCCTTTGTATGCTCTTTGCAGGTAGAGGGCTTTAGAAAAGTAAACGGCAATGCATATGCGACAACAATGTGCACAGGAAATTTAAGAAGTGCAACAGAAAATTTATACAAATACAAACAAACCAAAAACAAACAGTTATTAAGAAATAGCATTCAATATTATGGAATAATATGTTTCTTTATTTTAGGTGCTATTATTGGAAGTCTTTTAACAAAGATATTTTTCACAAAAGCCGTATTATTTTCAGTAATAGGACTTATTATAGTATTTACTCTAATGTTTATTGAAGAAGTTGAAAAACGTTACTAATACAAATTACATATATCCTTATTTATTCTTAAATATTGTATATATTAATTATTTGTATTAAAATATATATATAATAGACGTTTAGGAGGGATTTATATGTCAAACCAGGTTATTGAAAATATTCTTTCAAGAAGAAGCGTAAGAAGTTATAAGGATACACAAATAAGTGACAAAGCACTTGAGCTTATTTTAAAATCAGGTGAATATGCACCTTCTGGAATGGGCAAACAATCTCCCGTTATCGTGGCCGTACAAAACAAAGATACTTTAACAAAACTTGCAAAAATGAATGCAGAGATTATGGGAAGTGATTCAAATCCTTATTATGATGCTCCAACAGTAATAATAGTTTTAGCTGACAAAAATGCAAGAACGCATGTTCAAGACGGTACTTGTGCACTTGAAAATATGATGCTTGCTGCTCATTCTTTGGGACTTTCAACTTGCTGGATAAACAGAGAATACGAAATGTTTAATACAGATGAAGGAAAAGCTCTTTTAAAAGAATGGAATTTAAGTGATGATTTAGTTGGGATAGGAGCTTTATCTCTTGGTTATTCAAAGGGCGAAATAAAAGAAGCAAAACCAAGAAAAGAAAATTACAGTATAATAATCAAATAAAAAAGAGATACAATATTGTATCTCTTTTTTTTATTATACCTTAATATATTTTGTAATATTACATAACAGTACTTTATTACTATTTCAAAATACTTATAACATTTAAAGTAATAATTTTATTATAAAAATCTTATCATAAATTCCTATTATCTTTTTAAATCTTCTTAAATGCCATTGAAGCCTTATTTTACAGGCTTCTAAGGCATTTTTCATAGGGTCAAGCACTTCACATAGATTTTTATATCTCTATGTATTTTACCGTTCGGAAGTAGTAAATTCTGTGGTAAATACTCTTTTTACCACTATGCACAAAGCCTGTCCATTTCAGACCTTGCAGAAGCATAAGAACCGTGTGCGTAGTAATTCAGCGTCATGGTGATATTGGCGTGTCCCATGATATACTGTAATGTATTTGGGTTCATTCCTTTATTCGCCATATTCGTACAGAACGTATGACGGAATGTATGCGGTGTGATGTGCGGTAAAGGTTCATCATGTGTCTTGTTATACTTCTTTACCAGACCTCTTAACATACCGTCATAATTCGTGGCTACTCTAGGCAATCCTTTTTGATTAAGGAACAGGAAACGGCTGTAACCATCTACTGTAAACGATATACCTTTCTCACGGTTCTTGATAACTCGCTTAAATGCTTCATAAGCCTTTTTGCTCATTGGCACTTGTCGGCTACCATTCTTTGTTTTAGGTGTGGAAATGTAATAACCGATTTCCTTATCCTTTAGCAACTGGTGTTCTACAAGGATTGACCTGTTACGCATGTCAACAGCTACATTTAAGTCCAATCCACAAAATTCAGAAATACGCAAGCCTGTTTCCAGCAGTATGACGACCTCATCATAATACTTGCGGTACGTCTTATCTGACTGCATAAAGGACAATAGGCTGGCTTCCTGCTCTGGTGTCAAAACTACCTTTTCCTCGGTGTCGTCGTCCAGAACGTCGCTCAACTTAAAATCAAACGGGTTCTTTCTGATGTAGTCGTCCTGTATTGCAAGATAGAACGACGCTTTCAAGGAACGCTTGTAATTGCGGATAGAACTGTACGCCACACCATTTTCACTCATACGGATTGCCCACTCTTTAGCGTCGGACAGCTTTACAGTATCAATCGTCATGCTTCCTAAAGGGTCTTTTTTCAGCAGGTTCATAAACTGCTTACGTCCCTTTACCGTATTGCGTTTGACATTCTTTCTAAGGCTGTTCTTTTTGTCATAGAGCTGGCATACCGTGATTTTCTTTCCCGTAGGGTCGATACCGTCATTAAGGTCTTTCTGCAACTGTTCAATCTTTTCTCGCAGGGAAATATCCTTACGTTTTCCTTTTGGTATCTTGTCTGTGGGAACGAGTTTCCATGAATAAAGCGAAACAGGTTCTCCTAATGCGTTGGTACACTTATATAAATATCTTCCGTCGGCTCTCTGGCTTTCTCCTGTGCGTAAAATACGTCCTTTGTTATCTCGTCTGACTTCTTTTGCCATTACAGGAAGCTCCTTTCGTAAAAGGAGCAAGCCTTAAACTCGATAGTATAATTATACCATATTTAAGGCTTGCTTTCATCAGATTGCGTCCAACTTATCAAGAATTTTCTCGAATTGCTTTCGCTTTATCTGCATACGGTTTCCATTCATAATGACCCAGTTTGAGCCGATATTTTCCTCAGCTAAACGGCGAAGTTTATTCTCTCCGATACGGAAGTATTTTGACGCTTCCTCAATCGTCAGCGTGTACTTTTCCCAGATAGGCACATCAGTATTGTTTGTCATGTATAAGCACCCCCTTTACTGTGTGTCTTTTAGAAGCAGACAGACGGCTTTGGAAAGCTCCACTGGCATTTCAGCCATTCCCATTCCTGTGGGCAGAACCGCACCATGCGGGTGTATCATTATCCTGTGAATACAGGTCGTGGCAAAACGACTTTTCCAACGGTCGCTCTCGGATCACTGCATGGGTCGCTCGCTTCCCCTTATGGAAAAGGTCGTGGCGTACAGTCCCCGTGGCTCGCTGTATCACAAACGTATCTGTCTGCTTTATTCACTTGTCAAAGAACAGTGGCGAAAGCCATAGGCTCTCATGTGTAAAAGCAGAGGGCAGGACAGGAAAGAGGGGATTTCAACAAATCATGCCCTGCCATAATTGCTTTATTCTTCTGTTGGAACAGTACCGATATCGAAGTCTAAAATCATTTTGATAATAGCTTCTCTGATACGCCCTTTAAGCTCCATATCTACTACGATATAAACATTACCGTATTCATCATATAGAGGACGCAAACAGCATTTTGATATGTACGGGTCATAAAATGCCAGTATTCTTTCAATAGACTGTTCATTTCCGTCCACAGCAGATGAAATAAGTCGATAGGGTGGAAGTTTGTACCCTTTTTTCATGTTTTATTCACGCTCCTTTGTCAGTGTTTTCTTCAAATTTTGTAAAGCTCTGTAACGGTTTTTAAAAACTCCTGCTCTGGAAATTTTCTGTGCTTTTGCAATTTCTGTATCGCTCATTTCCAGAAAGTAGTACATCAGAAGATTTTCACGGTTGCGTTCCGATAATTGCTTTAACGCTTCTGAAAGTTCTTCATCAAGCACTCGGATTTCAACGCCGCATACTTCAAACACGGTATAGTCACTCATGTACTCGTCCCATACAGCCAGCTTTTCAACAACGATTTCTGGAAGTTCACAGAAAGGAATTTCTTTATCTTTACGACGTTTTAATTCCTTTTTATAATTCCAGATAACGCCCTTAACAGTACGTTTGAGCTTACAGTCAAACTGACACTGGATTGTCTTTTGGAAGTCAGACGGTTTCATCATCTCACCCCCTCTCTGTCCAGACGTAAAAGGTATCTATCCCTCTTTCCGCCCCACATCGGTACAGGAGTGGGTGATTTGCTAACCTGTATAAGAAAGAAATTCAAAAAAATATTGAACTTCTCATAAATAACAAAAACAGTCAATCAGCACATGAATGTACCAACAGACTGTTTTTGCTATGTTTGCGATATGAATTTTTAACTCATGTTTAGGGTGTGCTGACTGGATAACCATTGTAAGGCGGTTATTCAGTTGTGAATACTGGCGTGTTCGCTGATACGCAATCATAGCACACCCCCCTTATCCAGAGCTGTGCCGTGAGTGCAGAAGAAAAGGACAGCTCTGGTTATCCAAAACCGTCCTAATCAGATTGAAAGACATGGAAAAAGATATTACCTTAGAACGGTTTTTTTTATTTACCGTCAAGGTAATATTGATACGAATTACTAACGCATAATATATGCGCTTTTAACACATTCTAATCATGTGCCATGAAGTATAAACTCATGACAGGTGATTTGAAATGAGGAAAAAGAAAGACACGCACAGCTTTGATTTCCGTCCGTTAGGACTGGCAATCAGAGAAGCGAGAGAAAAAGCTGGGCTTTCCCGTAATGATTTAGGCGATAAGGTCTTTTACGGAGAACGTCATATCGCAGATATTGAGAATATAGGGAAACACCCCAGCTTCCAGTTATTTCATGATTTAGTGACAATGTTCCATATCTCTGTTGATGAATACTTCTATCCGCAGGAGAAAGCGGAAAAATCTACAATCCGCAGGCAGATAGACGTATCGCTTGATGAACTGACAGATGAAGAACTCAAAATCATTCAAGGAACAATCGACGGTATCATGAAATACAAGGGGACGGGAAGCAAATAGGCTTCTCGTTTTCTTTTTCCTCGCATAAGCTATCCTGCTGATCTGCTTTGCAGGAAGCAGGATAAGCACCTAAATCTTAGTTTTCTTTGTAATTGTGTAAATGTATTCTTCTGGTGTAGGTATCTTATTACCAAAATACTTTTTAAATCGTTTCTGTACCACTGGGTCTTGACTATTCATAGAGTTGTCAATATTCTCCTGTATTTCAGCCCTAAACTCTGGTAGCGACAATCCTCTGGCTTTTGCCCCAGCTTTTAAAATAGTTCTCATATCTCGTTTTTTAAGACCAATCATTTTGTCACCTCATTACCGATTAGATTAGAAAAGAATTTATAATCGCTATAACAGATTTATCAAATACGCTAACTTTATGCCTTGTTACTAAATTGATAGTATCGTTAATTGAAGTCAAGTTACCATTTTCCAAAAAAGCTAGGCAATTACATTCTAATGCAATGATAACTTTGTCTAATGTCCAGCAAGAGGATAAAGCTATCCTATGAAAGATTGCACATTCTTGTAGTTCACTTAAAATAATATCTTTATCAGCGTCCATATCTAAAATTGCAATATTCTCTAAAGAGCCGTTATTTATCGGGAGTAAATAATTCTGTATCTGTTGAAAAATCGCTAACCCTTGATAATCTGTAATATATTCAACGTTTAAATTTGTAAGAGAGAATACCTTAATCATTATTAGCCTTTCATTCTGCGTTTAAAGATAATAACAGACGGAATGATAAGTACCAGAGCGTATCCTAAAACCCATACAAGCTGTAATGGTATATCTGAAAAATTACCGTTTATTGCATAATTTACCGCATTTACTGCATGACTGAATGGTAGTAAATCGCAGACCGTTTTGAATGTACCACCAATCATATCCAATGATAAGACAGCACCACTTAAAAACACTGTTGCATTCACTAAGATTGTTCCAAATCCATTGACCGCATTATTTGTTGAAAGTACACTACCAATAAATAAGCCAAAACTGATAAATAATATCGCCACTGGAATTAAGGTCAAAATAGCTATAAAAATATTTATATTTAATTCTAATCCGAAGAACAGAGCTACACCAAAACAGCAAACAGCCTGTAAAATTGCAAGCGGAATTATAGGTATAGAATATCCTAAGATGTAATCAATTCCCTTCATAGGTGACGCAAATAATCGGGTTAGGAAAGAACTATTCCTATCGGTGGACATCAACGTACCTACAAAGGTACTTAGAAACGCCATTCCTAAAATCGTCATACTCGGTGCAAAATTTTGGACTTCAAATACATCAGCCATTCCACCGATACTTTCTTTCATCAAAGCTAACGCAATAATCAGCAAAACAGGAAATCCGAGACACATGAGAATACTCATGGGATCTCGCACAATTTCTTTAAAATTACGTCCTGTAAAAATAGTAAATCTCATAATTCAGTACCCCTTTCTGTATACATCAAAAATGCTTCTTCAAAATTTCTAGCACCAGATACCTTGATAATTTCATCAGCCGTACCAAGAACCTGCACAACACCCTTATCCATAATACAGATACGGTCAGCTAATTCCTCTGCTTCTTCAAGATAATGTGTTGTTAAAATCAAAGTTAATTTTCCTTTCAATTTTTCCATTGTTCCCCATAATTCTCGTCTTGCTCTTACGTCAAGCCCGATTGTCGGTTCATCAAGGAAAAGAATTTTAGGATTACTTATCAAAGCCATTGCGATACTTAATTTTCTCTGCCAGCCACCCGATAACTGTTTTGCTCTGTCATTTTTTCGGTCAGTTAGTTCAAAAGTTTCCATGATTTTGTCGGCTTTTTCCCTTGCTTCCTGTTTAGAACTACCATGTAAGCGGGCAATCATCATCAGATTTTCTTTAACTGTCAGCTTTGGTGCAACGGCTGTTTCCTGTGGAGAAAGGTTGATAATATCTTTTACTTTATCTGCCTGTTTTCTCAAACTGTTTCCTAACATAAGGGCATCACCACTTGTTGGCTCTGTCAGACAGCTCAACATTTTAATAGTTGTTGTTTTTCCTGCACCATTTGAACCAAGCATTGCGAAAAATTCTCCTTGTTTGATATTAAGCGAAAGAGAATTAACTGCTGTTAAATTTCCATATCGCTTTGTTAAATCTCTAATTTCTATTGCATTCATTCTTTGTCCTCCTTTTGAAATGCCATTTGAAACGCTTCGTTACAACCGTCCATTTTCTGTAAGGCAATTCCTTTGTCTTTATCAGCAAGTAACACTAATAGCTCGCCGATATGAATACCAAAGAAATCCCTTACCTCTTTTGGAATAAGAATTTGTCCTTTTGTTCCCACTTTTAAGGTGCCTAAATATCGTCCATTGTGGGAATAGTGTTCTGTAACATCTCTATTCACTATATCTCCTCCTTTTGGTATAACAAGTATTACTTGTTATACCAATATTAACACCAGCAGAGTAAAACGTCAATAGAAAAGTATTACTTTTCCTACTTTTTGCTAAAAGTTATAAAAAAGACGGTGCCATAAGCACCGTCTTAATAATTTAATTTATTCTGACTTCGTAGGTGATTGCCCAGAGTTAAACACTTGTTCAAAAAAATCTTTGTAAACCTCATATTTTTGAACAGCGATACCTTGTTTTGCGTCTGCTAATAAGACCAAAGTATCACCTGTACTGATATTTAGCATTTCTCTTGCTTCTTTGGGTATAACAATCTGTCCCTTTGGACCTACTTTCACAGAGCCGACAAATTTATCATTCTTTGTTTTTTTGTTTTCATCAGACATGAACTCGCTCCTCTCTAAAATCGTATAACATTTCCTACTTATTATACAACTCGAACAATAAAAAAACAAGTACTGGTTTTACTCTATTATCTTCCAGTTACTATCCTTATGAAGCGTCAACTCATACTGTGATACCTGTGTTGCCTTTGTCTGGTTATCAATGAACTTCACAGATACCTTGACATTCACATTATCTCCGTCCTTTGTAAATACTGGGTTTACTAGCTCGGAAAAGAGATAGTCCCCGTTTATCGGTTCAAGAGCGTTTCCCTCTACATAGTAGGCAAGCTCCTTATCCGTTGCGGTCGGGTACAGCTTAAAGAATGTTTCCAGAAACGCCGTAGCGTCATTTACCGTATCAGCGTCCACGCTGTTGTCTGCTTCCTGTGCCTTTGGTTCATAGCTGGATTTTTCCATAGCAGGGGCAAGGGTAGGGTTCTGTATGATAACCATATCCCCGTCAGCGTCCACATGAACGGTCACGGTATAGGTTTCTGATACGTTCCTTGTCTGGTCGCCCTCTTTTATCTGCTGATCTACTTCGTAGGTAACAGAAAAAGCGTTCTCCCCAAACTGTTCCACGTCCCAGATAAGTACATCCGTGACCGTGGAGCTGGTCGGTATATCCGTCCTTACCGTATCAACATTCAAATCCTGCAATTCCTGTGTCAGATAGGCACTGATAGCCTGTGTCCTTGCTTCGATTGCTTCCTTGCTGTTGCTCCATGTGTAGTAGGATTTACAGAAATTCTTCACGAAATTTTCTATCCCGTTGGTGTCATTCAAGCGGAGCTGTATGGTTTCTATCTCATGCGTGGTGTGCTGGTCGATAGCGGTAAAGTTCTTATACACACCAAAGCTCACGCTTGCGATAAGCACCACCCAGAGGGCAATGACGGATTTCTTATGCGTCCCCACTTTCATAGTGCGGACTTTCTTTTCCTTTATCGGTTTTTCTTTCTTCTTGAACATGATATTTCCATTCCTTTCTTTCTATTGCTTAATTCTGCCAGCCCCGATAAGGTGCTGTTGCCAGTAGGAGCTTGTAAGGTCGGTGTAACCTATCGGGTCGCCAGCGTGGTACATCTGATTGTTTCCTACATAGATACCGACGTGCGTTACATACGTTCCCGCATTGTAGGTACTGTGGAAGAACACCAAATCCCCAGCCTGTGCCTGTGAAAGCGGGATATGCTGGGTAGCGTCATACTGTGCCTGTGCCGTTCTCGGCAGACTGATACCAGCCTTTCCATAGCACCATTGAACCAGTCCCGAACAGTCAAAAGAAGTGTTAGGATTGCTCCCGCCGTACACATAGTCCCAGCCTTGATATTTCAGTGCTTCGTCCATGATTTTTTGAACGGTCGCATTATCGAATTTTGTAATCGTTAAATATTGGTTGACTATCTCTACATAGAACATATTCCCGTAGGCATATCGCCAGCCACCGTTGCGGGCGACAGCAATAGGGTTCGTGTAGGTGACTTTCTTCCCGCCAGACTTGTCACGGGCGAAATTCTCTGCCAGCGTGAAGCTGTGCTTTTTCCCATTGGAAGCCACATAGCCGATATAGCCACCGCCATAGTTATAGGACTGTATCACCACGTTTATATCCTCTATGCCTTGATTTTCTGCTGAAGAAAGCAGGGACGCAAAATATTTGCACCCCTGCTTGATTGAACTTTCCGTATCAAGGGAATTAGGCGGTAAGCCCATGCTCTCGGAACTCTGCATAACGTCCTCGGCTGTCCCGCCACTTTCCACCTGTATGATTGCCAGCAGATAGGGGACGTACTCGGATATGCCGTACTCTTTAGCGTATTTCTCTACCATAGGCTGATGTTTCAAGACCTCTGCGGACAGGTTCATGCCCGTTACCCATGAGGAAGAACCACCGCCCCCGTCGTCGTCCTCGGCACTGATAAGCACACCAAAGAAAAGCACTATCGCAAGAAGAAAGGGAAACAGACTGCCGATAAGGGCGATATGTCTTAGCTTCATTTCTTATGTCCTTTCTTTCCTGTCATGTTTAGGGTCGCTTTCTTGATGGTTCGCTCTTTTCTGGTGGTCTGCTGGTTCAGCTCTACACCATTGAGCCTTGTTCCGTGTTTCTGCAATACAGGTTCAGCAGATTTTGAAGCAAGCGGACGCTCCTTGACAGGTTGTGCTTTCGTCGGCTCGGTATGTACCTTGTCCGTAGTGACAGGACGCTTGATTTCCTGTGCTTTTCCTGTATCTGTCTTTGACGCAGGAGAAGCAGTCACAGGTCTGTCATGGGGACGGGTAGCTCCTGTTGTCGCTGATCCGTCCGTCGCTTTGCCAGACTGCTTTGCTTCCTGTGCCTTTTGAAGTTCTATACGCTTGTCAGCGATATTCTGTCTGTGTTGCTCACGCTTATCGGCACGCTGGCTCTGTCTGGTTTCCTGTCCCTGCACAATGCCACGCTTGAAGCCGGACACATTTTCCTTTGCCTTTTCCTTAGCGGAGTGCAGGGCATAGGCGGTCTGTGTCGGCATATCCTTGATATTCTCCTTGACAGCCGTTGCCTTGTCCTTGACCTTGTTTTTTGTATCAAGCACCGCACCTATGGCTGAACCCGCTCGGCTTCCAAAAGAAGTATTTTCTCGGCGTTCTTTTCTGCCCGTACCAGCTCTAGTAGATTTCCCAGAACCGTCATTCATGGTTGTTCCTGCTACTGTACCAGCCACCGCACCAGCAACGCTTCCAGCACCGACAGCCCTTGCGATACGGTGTTCCATACGCCTAGCCCTGTGTCGCATGAACATGTACGGGCGACGGAATATCCTGCGTCCCATGCTCTGGCTGTCCCCAGCATTTAAGCTGAACATACTCATAAGGTCGCCCAGCTTCATGTAGATACCCGCAAAGCAGACTATCTGTAAGAACGCAATCATAAAGAACGGGTAATCGGTAGAGATGTTGTAGAACATACTGGAAATACTGAAAGCCACCGTAACAATGAGCGTTATCCCCGCCCTTGTCATAATCGTATTGAACACTCGCACGATTGCCTGTTTCGCCATGTTCTCATAGCTGGGTATCATGCTCAAAAGAAAACTGATAGGCAGGAACATAGCGAAGATGATAAAAAGTATCTGGGAGAATATCATCATGCCCGTAAGCAGGAAAACGAATATCGTTATCCCCAGATTGAAGATGAGCAGGAAGAACACCATTCCCAGACGGTTGATGACCTGCGGTATCGTCAGATTGTCGTTGTCGTTATCCTCGATTTCTGTTTTTACCACGTCCTCACGGGTCGCCCCGTCGTCTGCTGACGGACTGGCAGATACCAGAGCTTCCACACGGTCAGCCCCGATTTCCTCTATATCGCTGTTACCGAACTGCAAAAGTAGCCACGGCTGTTGTACCTGTATGGAAAACAGGCTGTCCCTTATCAAGTCCACGCTGTCTTTTCCAGCACTGTCGCTGTCGGGAAGCATGATTTTTGTTCCCAAATCCAGCGAAGCGGTACTTATATCACTGGAAAAATCGTTTATCTTCTTAATGTAGTCGGGAGCGTAGGCAATAAAGGAAGCGGACAGCACGAACACCACAACAAAGTTGATAACGGCGTGTAATGCCTTGCTGGTTTCTCGCTTGATAAGTCCCGTGTAGGCTACATAGATACCCACTACAAGGATAATAAGAAGCAGGAAACCCACATAGAAACCCGTACTTTCGAAGCCGTTTTCCGTTACACCCGCTAGGGTCTGTATGCTTTTGCCGATACTGTCTGCCATGTCGTTGATGAAGTCCAGCTTATACGCCTGCTGGACGACGTACCCCGTGGCGTTGGATAGATACAGACTGATAGTCCAGATAAAATTGGTGATACAGTACAATCCGTATTGTACGGACTTACCGATACCATCCAGCCAGTTCCACGGAAGCCAGCCCCAGCTATTGTCCACATAGAAGTCAAGCTGGTAGTTTTCCAGCGGGTACTGCGAATACAGGTTGTCCGCATTGACCGTATCATCAACCAGCCCTGTGGCATGAGCCACCGTCCCGAACAGGGAGAGGAACACAACAGAGCTAAAAATGACTATCAGAGCAATCTTGAAAAAGCGAAAGAGCTTCTTTTTTGTCAGAAGCCCCTTTATCCTATCTTTCATCACTCCACCTCGCTTTTCACGGGCGGTCTGGTATCAAAGGCGTGCAGTAATTCTTCAAAAACAGGGTGTATCTGCACCACGCCCACACGCCCGTACAAGTCTTGAAGCAGGCATTGTCCGTTCTCCAAGTCACGAAGTCGTTTCTGGTTGTTCTCGTCGTCCTTGTCGATACCGAAAAATTCAAGGGTCTGCTTTATCTCGTTGATGTCCGTAGAGCGGAAAGCGAATTTCAGCCCGATATTGTTCTTTAGGCTCTCTTTGGACACGTCGCCAGAGGATTGCGTGACGAAGTACACGCCAGCCTGCATAGCACGTCCCGCTCGCACCAGCTTGTTTGAGAGAGTTTCGCCCTGTGCCACGTTGAGGAACGCCCACGCTTCATCTAAATCCACGATTTTAAAGATACTGCGGTCTGAATGAATGAAGTCTAAGGCAAAGGTACTAATGACAATCAGCATAGCCACGGACAGCAGTTCAATGGTCGTGTATTCCTCAAAGGTCGTGTCCTTGTCTGGAAGTACCAAATCTGCCACCTGTATGATATTGAGCTGGTTGTCCAAGCTGATAGCGTTAGACACCGAACCGTCCGAGAACAGCAGATGTGCAAAGTCATAGTCCGTAAAGCTGTCGATATGGTCGGCAATGTTGCGGGCAATCGCCGTGTCCTCTCTGCGTAGCTCGTCTATCACATGGAGCAAGCCTCGCTGATCGCTCTGGGTCACGGCTCGCACCGCTTTTCTAAGGACAGGGAACTTCTCACCGTCCCTAGAGGAAATCCCCGTAAGGAATGTGAGAATGTCTATCGCCAGACTTTCAGCGTCCTTTACATTCTTCATAATCACGAACGGGTCAAGAAGCCCTGCATTTTCCTTATCGCTGGTAAGATTGACGATATTGATTTCATGGGCTATCTCTGGGAGCGTTTCTTTCCAGTTGCCACGCTCGCTTTTAGGGTCGAGAATGACCGCCTGTCCACCAAAGAGGACGGAATAATAGACAATCAGATTGTTACAGAACGATTTTCCACCGCCAAGACTTCCCACAAAGGCAGAAGCCAGAGCATTGGTGACTGTCCCCTTGATACCCTGTGAAGCAAGAGAGGGCTGTAAATAGACGTTTCTTCCTGTATCTACGGAATAGCCGATATAGATACCCGTATTCTCGCCAAGCTGTTGTGTCGCCCCGAAGCCAAGCCCTGCCAGAAAATCACTCTTGACATATTGCACATAGTCATTGATGTAACGCTTGCTGGCAGGGAGAAATTCAGAGTGAAGCCCCAGCATATCCCCAGCGGGTCGCACCAGCTTGACGTTCAAGTCGTCGTAGAAATCCTTGACTTCATCACAACGGCGTTTCAGCTCGTCGAGGTCGGGAGCGGACACACGGATAACGTAAGAAAGTTTATACATACTTTCCTTGCTCTGGTCTAAATCGGTTTCCAGCTCATCCACGCTGTCCAGTGCGTCCACCACATTTGAGCTGGTTTCGCTTCCAGACTGATAGGCATGGTTGTCCAAATCTTTCAGCTCTTTCTTTTTATTTCTCACCGTGGAAAGTGCCTTGCGGTTGCCGACGATTTCCACATTCATACTTGTGTCCACAGGGAAAGTGAACTGCTGTTGCTGGAAGTAGAATATCTCACTGGACGGAAAATCCAGCTCGCCCACAATCGCATTAACGGTAAAGTAGGACACGAAGCTTTCGCTGTCCTCATATTCCAGACGCAAGTATCGCTGGCTTTCCTCTATCAGACAGCGGGTCGGACGGATAAGGTCATACTGCTTGATAAGCGTTGCCTTTTTCAGCTTCTTCTTTGGAAGCGAATATTCATAGTCCTCATACGCCACGCCGTCCCTGCCGTAGATATGCTCGATAAGATAGCCGAAGTCGTTCTTATCCAAGCGTCGGAACTTGAAACGGCGGGAGATTTTATTTTCCAGCAGTTTTTCCATTTTCATGTAGCGGTTGATTTCATCATCTGGCATGGAGATAAAGTCGTTCATCAGCGTATGGTTGACCTCGTTCAAGAACTCTTTGAATGTCATGAACGCCGATTTCTTCATGCTGTCAAGGCTGACCTTTTCCTCTGTCACAATGAGCTTGAAGCCAATAAAAAAGCGGTAGTCCACTTGATTGTCCCCAATCATGCTTACTAACGCTTCTGTCTGTTCGTCTATCTTCTGTATCGCCACATCACGAAGTCGTCCCGTCACCAGCTTTTTTGACTGCTCCTGTATGCTTCTTATGGAGCTTTCCGTCGCTATCTGCAAGGCGTGTATCTTTCCCTCACGGGACTGTGCGATAAGCTGACGGAAGCTGTCATGGACGATAAACTTCTGCTCCGCTGACAGAAAAGAATAGTTATACGGTATCAGCTCATAGTAGGCGAATACCTCATTGTCCTTGTTCCAGACAAGGTTGTTGTCGATATATTTAATCGGGAACATACATCACACTCCTAACTGCCGTGACGGGTTCGCTGAACACTTCCTTTTCCAGCTTCACGGCTTTTCCTGCATAGGTCACTTTTGGTCGCAGGACAAACGTAATCTGCGATTTCAAGAAGCTGTAAGGCTTCTTGCCGTCAAAGGTCTTTTGGCTCATAAACCATGTGAGGGCAACAGGAATACCGAAATATTTCAGAAATGCCCCCTCGATAAACGATAACGGCGGTAAGTCCCCTAAGATAATGACGGCAAACTCCGTGATGACAAACCACGTTATCTGGGTAAAGGTAACAGGAAACGGGAGAGTAAAGTCATTGATTGCATACAAGACTTTCTCCACGTTCCAGATACCCGTGTAGCTCTTAATCTTTTTCAATTCGTTTCAGCTCCTTTCGTTGTAATGGAAAAGGACAGCCGTTTTTCAGACTGTCCTTGATAGAAAAAGCTGTCAGTAGCGACCTTGCCTGTCGCTGATCTGCCAGCTCTAATATGGTATCTCGCATATCCCACGGCTTGTTTCAATGAATGTCCCCTCTATGGACAAGTCCCTGCCGTATGCTTCATAGTCGATATAGTTCTGCAACGGTAGCGGTATCTGTCCCAATACCTGCAACTCGTCAATGAAGTAATAGGCAACGTCGGTCATGTCCCCGCAGTCTGGATAATAATAAATCTCGTCCTTATGCTCGTAAACTTCTTCCAGACTTCCATAGTAGGAAACAAACTCGTCCAGGGCGTCCGTGATATAGTCGGGAAGCTCACAAATCATGTCGTACATCTCATTGAGTTCTTCAATGGAGATATACTCCCCGATTTCAATAGGGAAGTTGTCGGTATCATGGACAGCGTATTCCTCATAATAACTGTTCAGCCCGATACGCTCCGCTATCGTCTCCTCGTCGATAGGGAAAGAGAACCAGTCCCCGACAAGTTCGCCCTCATTGTACTTGCCAAGATTAGCGATATACACCCTCATGTCGTCCACCACAGGCTTACACCTCTTTTCTACGGAAGCTCATAGATACCGTGGTCGGTTTCCACAAAGCGTCCGTTGTCGTCAAGGTACTGCCCGTAGGCTTCATAATCGAAATAGCGGATAACATTCTCACTTAGGGAAGTAAAGTCTAGGTCATTGTTCAGTATGTGGCGGGCAACGTCCGTCATGTTCTTACACCACGAATAATGAATGATGTCGTTTCTGTATCGGTGCAGTTCGTCAAGGTCGGTGAAATAGCACATCAGCTCCCCGTAGTCCTTTTTCAAGTCAGAGGGTAGGCTTTCATAGGTATGGTACAGGTCGTCGAGCCTTTCAATGGTGGTATCTTCCTGCACTTCATCAGCAAAGGGAAGCTCCTTGCCCGTGATAGAGTAATAGTCGATATCTACATCAATCCCCAGCAGTTCTTCCACCTGTTCTGTGTCGATAGGCAGGGTGAACCAAAAGGCTCTGATTTCTCCGTCTGTCGGCTCTCGTGCTTCAATCTGCACACGCATTTCTTCCATATTTCATCACGTCCTTTCTTTGTAACGCTTCCTGTATGACTGCATAAGGCACACCGAATACATAGCGTGAAAAATCTTCCAACTGTTTCTTAGGGTAGTCGGACAGGCAAAGGCGTTTTATCTCAAACCAGACCGCACGCTTGCAGTAGGGCAGGTCGGAAAGATACGGACACCCGATTTTTGCCTGCATATCCGTAAAAATGTCTTTCAATCAATCACTCCAATCTGAAATTTGAGTATAGAAAAAGCGGTTGATCTCCAATGGAGTAACCGCTTTCAACGATAGGCTACGCTCCAATGATACGGTTGAACAGCTCTAACAGCACGTCCTTGACACCGCCTGCATTGAATACCAGCCCGACGGCGATTAAGGCAATCACAAGGAAGCCGATTAACTTAGAAAACTCTCTTTTAAATCCTAAGTAGATACCGATTACCACGATTGCCATAAGCACCAAGCTCTGTGCGTTGCTTAAAAACCAGTTGTATAAGTTCTGTCCGAAATTCATTCTTTATCAATCCTTTCTTTCTTGATTTCTTCCATTTGCTCGTCAGCCATTTTGCTGACCTGTGCAATACACATAAGGACGACACCAATACCCATTCCCAGCGATACCAGCACCAAGTCCTTGACAAGTTCTGCCATAGTCAAAATTCTCCTTTACTCTGTGATAAGTTCCTCTGTGTCCGCTGTCTGCTGTCTGATTATCTGCAAATGCTTTTCCGTCAGCTTTGCGTTGTCCTCAATCTCTTTCAGATAGCTTGTGCTGTTGCCTGCGTCTATCTTTTTCAGCATTTTCAGCGTAGGAGCGACCTGTCGGCTTATCCAGCCCAGCGTCCTTTCCAATGTGTAAGGCTCTGGGTCTGTCGTCAGCTTGACAGGCGGGCGGTCTTTCCCGATAAACCACGCCCAGCGGTCATTGAGCTTCCAGTCTGTCTTTCGCTTCTCCGGCTCTCTGTCCACGAAGCGGATATAGTGATTGATGATAGAAAATGCCGTCTGTTCTGCGTCATAATGGGTCAGCAGTTCACGGACGGCATAATAGGCTCTTTCATCTTTCAGTCGTATCTCGAAGCGGTTCTTTATGGGTGCTTCCTCAATCGGTATCCCCAACTTTGCGTACTGTTCGTAGTCTTTCTCATAACAGCAGAAGTAGACTTCCGATTTCAGAGAGCCGATATACAGCGTGTGTCCCATGCCCGCCTTGTCCTGCTCGTTGTGCTTCACCAGCTCACCGGAAGCATAGGACTTGAAAGAACGGAACAGGGAAACACATTCCTCACGGTTGCATTTGGCGGTCAGATCTGGAATATCCAGTATGCCCGCCCTGTCGTTAATCGCAAGGTCAAGGCGTTTCATCACACCGCCCTCAACCAGAGCGTCCATGAGGAAGTCATACCAGCTTCGCTCCTGTGCCAACAGATAGCTCTCAAACTGGCGACAGCCTTTTCCTTTCAGCTCCAGAAGCGTGCCTTTTTCCTCGTCCTGCGAGGTGTAGACGAACACATCACCCAGATAGTAATGCTCGGTGTATTTGTAATGTCCGTAGTCCTCATGGAGCATATAGTCAATGTTGAGCTTCAATATATCTTTGATAACGTGCTGTATATCCAGCGTGGGGAAACGGATACGCACATAGTCGAACAGCAGGAACATGGGAGCGTCGGGATTGAATTTCTCGACAGCTTCCATGAGCTTTTCCTGCATATCGTCCGTGGGCTTGACCTTTCCCGCTTCAATACGGTTTAGGTGTTCACGACTGATACCAGCCATGATTGCAAGCCTTGTCTGGGACACGCCGTAAGATAGGCGTTTCTCTTTCAAGGCGGTTATAAAGGTGCTTTCATTCAGCCTGCATACCCCCAATCGTGTATTTTTAGAAATCTGTGATATTTTCCGCCGATTGTCACAGCCAGCCATGAGTAAGGGAAAGCCCTTATACCAAGCGGGATTTCCAGACTTTTTGACCGTAGTTTCCAGCGGAATTGTGCCCCTCTGTTAGATACCGAGGGGCTTCTTTCGTGGAGCAGGGCAAGCCCTGCTCCACAGGACGGCTTACACGGTCTGGTTCGCTTCGCTGACCGTTCCAGCCGTCAGTGGTTCAGTCTATCCTTGTCATGCCCGTATAAACTACGATAACGTCGGTATCGGCAGAAAGGCATTTTCTGACAATATCCTTGTCAATCTCGTATTCATGGTATATCTGTCTGAAAAACTCCTTATCCACCACAAGAAACGTAAAGCGGTAGTCAAACCCATGAATGGAAAGCCATTCGTCCAGCACCACGGAAAAGAGCAACGGAAGTTTCAATCTCCCAAGCCCCGCTTCTGTCAGAATATCTTCCATGCGTGCATGATAGGCTTCTGTCGGAAATTCCTCGCATTTATCATCAGTCGTGCCAGCGACACTTTCCAAGTCCGCAAGAAAGCGGTCAAAGTCTACGCAGACACCCTCAACATGAAAATCAGTGTTAGGGTCGCTGTAACCCATTTCTAAAAATCCCATAAATTTTTCAATTCTCCTTTCGTTCATCTGATACGGTTTGTCTTGCCAGTGCAAGAGAGCCGATAGCCTGTAAAAAATCATGCCCCTTTGGAACAAGGGGAGTGTAAAACTCCGATATGACGCTCGTTCCCACATCACAATAGCCACGTCCTTTGATACGCTTCTGGAAGAACTGTTTCTTTACGTCGCTTCCGAAAAGCATACCGTAGCCTAGCTCGCTGATACGCCCCAAGCCCACACGGAAGTTGAAGTTATCTCTGATACCGTCTGAAAAATACTTTGCGTCGGGTCGCTGGCAGGCAACAATGAGAAAATAGCCCGCCTGTCTGCCGAGCATGACGATTTTCTTTAGCTGGCTTAAAAGGCTTATGCTTTCCTTTGTCCCCAGCATTTCCAAGAACGCCACATACTCGTCAAAGATAAGGAAGCAGGGCGGTAAGCCCAGATAGGCATAGTTTTCGCCCGTCTTGTAGTCTGGGTGTTGCTTCATTTCCTCGCTTCGCTGTATCATGCCCTCATAGAACGCATTGACACATTCAATCATATCTTCTTTGGTATGGTACACGTTATCCATGACCGTACCCAAGTCCGCAAGGTCAGCGTTCTTAGGGTCTAAGATGAATAGCTGGGCGTTGGTCTGCAAGAGGGCTTCAATGATTGTCAGCAGGAAATAGGTCTTTCCACCGCCAGTCCCGCCACAGATAAGGGCGTGAGGGAGTGCGTCATATTCCCATGTGAGGTTCTTCATCAGACGCAAGCCCCCGTTTTCTGCTTTTACTTCGTCAATCGAGATACGGTTCGCTATCATGTCATAAAGTAAAACGTATTCGATATAGCCGTCATGGAGCGTCTTGTCGGTCAGCTCACAGTAAAGCCCGCTTTCCAGTTTATCTTCCAGTCTAAGGAGCTGGTCTTGATACTTTCCCAAAGAGATTTCACAGCGGATATGAAGCAGTCCCGTTTCCATTTGATAATAGATTTTAGGAAACCAGACAATTTTTTCCCTTGATCTGCCTTGCAGGTCAGTGAAAAAACCGCTGTCCTGTACGGTCTGTGCTTCATACCACTTATTGTCCAGTATCATGCGGGAGAGCTTTTGGCGGTGTAATAGCTTCTTGAAGCTGTCATAGCGAAAGCGGTAATAAAGAAAAGCGACCAATGTACAAACACCAGTCGCTATCCCTATGGTTATGAAGTTGTATGTAGAAAGCGTCAGCCCATTATCAAGTAAACTGAAATGTTCCCAATCGGTACGCATGAGCTGTCCCATGTTCAGTAGCAGGAGAACCGCCACGAACAGGAGCAGGAGCGTACCCGCACAGAAGCGGTACACAAGGTTCTTGTCGCTGGCTCTGATACGCTTTCCCTTGTATTTCAATATGTTCATAAACACCCCTTTCTGGATATGGAAAAAGCGGTCAATCGTAAAGACTAACCGCTTCGTGTAATACTGGATATAGATTGAAAATCAATAGTTATTTGAGCTTTTCAACATCTTCAATGTAAATAGATACCTCGCCACATTTAGGGCAGATAGCCACTTTAGGTTTACCCATTCTTCCACCAAATAATTTGTTTTCATCTGATGATAAAACGATACCATAACCAGCTCCCTCAACTTTAACAGCACAATTTTCTTTCATTTCACTGCCACAGCGAATACATTTACGCATTTACCAGCACCTCCAAAATCGTAATTTATAAGCTCATTATATCTCTATTCCATATCATCTACAATGAAAATATGTTTTGCTAATTATTTTTTCTGCTGTCCCTGCGGAGCGTGGTTCTGCGGATTGCCTGCGGGCTGACCGCCTTTATTCTTCAATACAATGTCGTCTGCCTTGATGTACCATTCCACGTCTGCCCCTCGGTAGTTGGCGTTTGCCACCGTATCGGCAACAGGATTGATAAGCTCCACCTCTGCATTATACGGGTAGTCCTTGACAGGGATTTCCGCTGGGATAGATACCTGTATCGTGCGTTCCTGCTGACTGCATTTCAAGTCGTAGGTTCTACGCTTGATTTCTTCGCTGGTCGTCCCGTCCTCATTTTCTACACGCACCTCATGTCTAAGGGCAGAGAATTTCAGCACTCCAAACGTCTTTTCCTTATCTAATACAATTCCATTTGCTAATCTCATATTCTGTTATCCCCCTTTACTTGCTTTCCTCGACTGGAAGCATATCGTCAGCGTTTAAAATATAGTTGGTGTAGCCACGACCTCGCACGTTCTTTCCCTCGGCGGTAATCTTAGGATTGACGAGCTTTACTTTCTGCTCATACTTGAAACGCTTTTCCCCAGCCTTTGCGGGAAGCACCACGATAATGTCGTCGGCTCTCTGAATGTCGGAATACAGGTTATAGCTTCTTGTCACGGGAACAAAGCGACCATTGACACGCTGTTGCTCCACGTCATTTTCTCCTGCAAACTCCAAATTTCCAAATGTCTGTGCCATGTTAGGCACGATATATTTTAATTTCATGTGTTCTACCTCATTTCTTTCTGTGATTGATATGTGGGGAGCTACACTCCCCACGCCCCTAGTGGACTGTTCTTTTCCGTTGATCTGCAAGCAGAAGAACAGAAAAGAAACAGTTTCGATTATCATTTCCTGTTACATCAGAACATACGGCGGGGAACGTGATTTCTTCATCATCATAAGCAGATTATCCTATGAGCGTTTACGACGCTTGATGAAGTATGTTCCTGCCACGCCTGCACCAGAAAGAACAAGAAGCCCTAAGAATAAGGCAATGTTTGTATTATCACCTGTCTTTGGAGCGTCCGTTGTCTTGCTCGGTGTATCTGGTGTGGTCGGCTGTTCTGGCTCTGTTGGTTCTTCTGGCGTTTCTGGTACTTCTGTGATTGTCACAGTCTGCCCGTCGTCCTCAATGTCCTTATGCTCTGTAACCTTTGTCGGTTCGTCTGGATTGCTCAAATCGTATAATTCCTCAAAGGTTACAAGTTCTTTCTCGCCCAGCTCGGAAGCGTCGAAAGTAAAGGAAATCTGGACTTCCATGCTTTCACTCTCGGCAGTAAAGGTATAGTCATTCTCGACACGCTCACCATTGATGATAAGCTCGGCGTTTTCGTCCTTAATCATCTGCCAGCCTACAAGCTGATACTTTGTGCCGATTTCCAAGCCGTCAAGGGTAACGGTATCAATGATTGTCACGTCTTTTCCTGCTTCAATCTCTTTCTTTCCGTCCTCGCTGGTCGCTGTGGTATGGATAGAGATGATACGCTCCGTGATAAGCACCGTCTGTCCCTCGTCGTCAATGTCCTTGTGTTCTGCCACCTTTACAGGCTCGTCCTCATTGGAAAGGTCGTAAAGTTCCTCAAAGGTAACAAGGTTCTGACCGCCCAGAGAAGAAGCGTTGAACGTATATTCCATTTCAATCTTCATTTCTTCGCTGTCGGCTGTGAATGTGTAATCACTTTCCACACGCTGTCCGTCGATAAGAAGCTCGGCGTTTTCTTCTTTCAATATCTGCCAGCCTTTGAGCTGATATTTTGTGCCTTTTTCCAGCCCGTCAAGGGTAACGGTATCAATGATTGTTACCTCTTTGCCAGCCACGATAGACTTCTCACCGTCCTTGCCTGTGGCTGTGGTATGGATAGAGATTTCTTTCTCATATTCATCAGTCAGTGTCCCTAAGTCAACGGTCACGTTGTTTCTGGACACCACGATTTCAAACGGTGGGATAAGCTCAAAGCCTTTGTTGCCCTCACAGCGTAATTCCTCAATGATATAGGTATCGTAAATCAAAGCACCCTTGCTGTCGTCTGGCTCGCTTGTTCCAAACCAGATACCGTCCTCGCTGGTCTTTCCTGCATTGGTGTTGTGTTTATGGGAAGCCCAGTCAGAAGAAGTGGAGAACTGCCCGTTATCATCTGTCACGATAATGTGGCTCTCACCTGTGGTCTTGCTTGTGATCCTAAAGGTCACTCCCGCAAGACGCTGGTGTGTGCCGTCTCCAATCTTGACACCCTCTAGGTCGCCACGCTTCACTTGATTGTAAATGGAAGTGTCCGCACCTGTAAGGTCAACGATTTTTCCGTCCTCTGTGATTTCAAATTCAATCGGTTCTGCACCGTCCGTCAAATAGCCCTCTGGTGCTTTGCTTTCCTCGATACGGTATTTTCCGTAAGGAAGTAAATCGGCAGAAGTAGAAGCCACGCCCTCAATGTCGGTAAGGATTGTCTTTACCACTTCATTCTTGCTGTAAAGTTTTCCCTCGACAAGTACGGCATTGTCATTAAGGGAAATGATTTCAAATTCAGCGTCTTTCAAGGTCGCACTTCCTTGACCTTTGGTATCGCTGGTTTCCAAATCTCGTTTCTGGATTTTCACACCGCCACGGATAACCTTGTCTGATACATGGTACTGATTGCTTCCAGACAGTACGGCAATGTCGCCGTCCTCGGTAATCTGTGTAAGGTACATTCCTTTAATCTGTTCTTCGCTACCGTTTGCCTGCATATATGCACCGTCAAGAAGATAGCCGTTAGGAGCTTTCGTTTCCTCAACGGTCAGCGTTCCTAAAGGAAGCACGTTCTTACCGTCCTGTGTATAGAAGCTGTCCCCAGATACCTTGTATTCATCAGAAAGGCGGGAAACATAATGGATAGTGCCGTCGCTGTCTTTTTCAGCGATTGTCTTTGTCACCCATGTTTTGGTAGGCTCGCTAGGGAGATTGTCAGCGGTATAGTGTCCCGCATAGAATTTCCATGTGAACTCCGCACCCTCTAGGGAAGCGTCGCCCTGTGGAGCGTCTTTCTGTGTTTCCATGTCAATCTTGAAAAGCTCAATAAGTGTGTCTGTAACCTTTGGCGTATCGGATACGTTCAAGGTTGCTGTCTTGCCCGCTTCCACATTTAAGGAATACACTGTATTGTCCACCTTGTAGCCAGCAGGAGCGGAAAGCTCTTTGATATAGACTGTGCCAGCCTTTACTTCCACGGTATCAGTATTTCCGCTGTTATCAGTCGTAAGGGTGGCAAGCTGTTTTGTGCAGTCCTTATCAGAATAGATACCATAAGTCGCACCAGCGATAGAGTAAAGCCCGTTCCCGTCGGTAATGCTGGCATTACTGGAAGTCTTTTTAAGGGTGGCATTTCCAACGGCAAGTTTCGCCCAGAACTGTCCAATGTCCTGCCCCTCGCCAGAGTAGATATAACCGCCACATTCATAGCGTTCCTTGTTCTCGCTGGCAAAGGCTTTCGCCCCAGCGTAAACCTCGTCCTGTATCGCTTTTGGGATTTCATCATAGGAAGCTCTGACGTTATCGCATTGCCAGCCCAGATGAACGCTCAACCTCTGCCATACGACACACTGTTCAAGAAGATAGACCTGTTTATAGTTCAATCCGCTGTGACTTTGTGTGTACTGCTTGACGTATTCCAGAGAGAGGGCAACGTCGGAAATCTGGTCGTAGCTCATGCGTGTGCTTGCGTCGGCTCTGGTCTTGTAGCCGTTCTTGAAGTCGGTGTTAATGTCTACACAATAGGCAGTTTCACCCTCAACTTTCATATAGCCCTCATTGAACGTCGAACCGATAGAGCCGTCATTCATCACTTTTTCAACGATACCGACACGCTCGGCACTTTCTGTCCAGTATTGCTTCTCGGAAGCGTGGACTGCCGTTGTCGGCAAAGCGGTAGCGATAGTTGCAAAGGCAAGGAAGCCTGTGGCTAATCGCTTCAATATCTTTTTCATAGCTTTAAATTCTCCTTTCGTTTGGATATAGAAAAAGCCGTCCATTTCTGAACGGCTGGAAATAGAAAAGGAACGTCAATATCGGCGTTCCATAATCTACTTGCGATATTCAATTTTTAGTTTATCAATACTGATGTGCTGTACCATATCTATCAGAGCTGGGACTTCGTATCGAGTTCAAGGCTTGCTCGTTTGTAGTAAATTCGTGGTAAATTCAAAGTTTGAAGTCCTCAAAAAATACGATAAATACAGTGTTTTAGGGGATAATCGGACTTTTTAGAAAGATTTTCCCCTTAAAAATATTATAATAAATTACTTTAAATATTATTTAATCACTAAATATGTATCATTGTTTAATTTGAAAACAAATACATAATAAAAATGTTCTTGAAGAAAAAAATAATGTGTTAAAATTTTCTTTGAGGTGTTATTATGAATAGTTTGATTTTCAGTTTAAATGCAACAATACCTATTTTCCTTATTATGATTGTGGGTATGTTTTTAAAAAAGATAAATATAATAAATGAAGAATTTAATAAGGGCTTAAATAAAATAGTATTTTCTGTTGCTCTTCCAATACTTTTATTTGAAGATGTAAGCAGTGTTGATTTTATTGAACTTTGGGATACAAAATTTGTTTTATTCTGCTTTATAGCTACTCTTATTTCAATTTTGATATCCTATGTTATATCTTTATTCTTAAAAAACAAAAATATACAGGGAGAATTTATTCAAGGTTCATACAGAAGCTCTGCATCAATTATCGGAATAGCATTCGTACAAAACATTTACGGGAACATAGGAGCTTCCCCTTTAATGATTATAGGCGCAGTTCCTCTTTATAATGTTGCCGCTGTTATAATACTTTCCATTTTCAAACCAAATAAAGAAAAACTTGATAGAAAAGTTATAAAGTCTACCTTTATAGATATACTAAAAAATCCTATAATCTTAGGTATTTTATTTGGAATCTTATGGTCTTTATCAGGACTTTCAAAGCCCGTAATAATGGATACAACATTAGAAAACTTAGCAAACCTTGCAACACCTCTTGGACTTATATCCATAGGTGCAAGTTTTGATTTTAAAAAGGCAGTTGGAGAAATAAAACCTACAATAATATGTGCAGTGCTTAAGTTAATAGTATTTTGTGCTTTATTTTTACCACTTGCAGTTTATATGGGATACAGAAATGATTATCTTGTTACAATACTTGTCATGCTTGGAAGTGCTACAACAGTCAGCTCATTTATTATGGCAAAGAATATGGGACATGAAGGCATTTTATCATCTTCAACCGTTATGATAACGACACTATTAAGCTCATTTACCTTGACCATGTGGCTTTTTATATTGAAATCATTAAACTTAATATAAAATGTTTCACGTGAAACATTTCTTTAATAATATTATAAATAAAGGTTTCCCTTGAAAATATATAGTTAATAATATATACTTTTTATATATAAGTTGTTGTAAAAATAATTATAAAATAAAAAGGAGAAACTAATGCAAAAACAAAACAAAAAAATTATATCTGTTTTTGCGATTATTGCCATCATATGTTCTTTATTCTCAAATGTATTCGCAGCAACAGATGCAGTAACACTCCAAATCGGAGACAGCAAAACAAATTATGATACTGTGGCAGAAGCGGTGGCAGCTGTTCCAAAGGACAATATCAACGCAGTCATTATATTTAATGACAATTTTACGGGTTCCGGTGTAAAAGTAAATGAAAATCAAAACATAACATTCGATTTAAATAATTTTACATGGGATATTACAGACACTGTAGGTTCAACAGGTACTGAAACAAATGGTCTTCAATTATTAAAAGGCTCAACAGTTAAAATTCAAAACGGTGCCCTTACATCTAAAACAGCAAAGCTTTTAATCCAAAATTATTGTAACCTAACTATTGATAATGTTAAATTATCAGGTACAGACAATTTAACACAATATATCGTTTCAAACAATAACGGTTCAACTACAATAACAGGTGGCAGTGAAATAACTGCAGCAGAAGGCGGAATAGCTTTCGATGCTGACAAATGGGGCGGTTATGATGGTGGAAACGTAATTCTTGAAAGCGGAATAATAAATGGTAATATTAATGCTACAAACGGCGGTAAAATGACTTTAAATGGAGGAACAATTAACGGAGAAGTTTTAGCATCAAATTATACTAGTGCAGGATATGATTCTCAATCACCTATAATTACAATTAATGGTACTGATATTAACGGCAACGTATATAGTACAGGAGAAGGTAAAGTAATTATTCAAAAAGGAATCATAGACGGAACAGTTAATTCAACAGGAACAAATAAGATTGAAATAACAGGCGGAACTTTCCTTAAGGAACTTGGTGATAATGTTAATGTAAACAGCGAATATAGTGCAAAAATTGGCAATAAAACAGTAATTGGAGAAGAAGATTTTAATGAAACAATTAATAATTTAAAATCAGGTGATGAAATTGAACTTCTAGCTGTTCCTGAAAACACAAAACTTTCTATACCAGAAAATGTTAAAGTAATTAATAATTCAGGAAATAACGTTATTATAAATGATGAAAACCTAAATACAGGTGGTAATATCACAACACCTCCAACAGATAAAGATGATTCTTCAAGCAGCTCAGGTTCTACATCAACAGATAATAATACAAATGATAATGCAGGAACTCTTTCACCACAAACAAGTGACAATTCAAATATGACATTATTTGTAATTACATTTATGATTTCAATTATTGGAATTACAACTGCAATTACATTAAAGAAAAAACAACAACACTAAAATAAAAAGGATATCAATCGATATCCTTTTATTTTTTGTTCTTTACACTTTTATTAAATTTATTTCTTTGAATTGTAATTATTCTTCCACATCCCATGCATTCAAGCTTGACATCAAGCCCTATCCTTATTATTTTCCATTCATTTGTTCCGCATGGATGTCCTTTTTTCATAACCACAATATCATCCGCATAATATTTTTCTTCCATAATAACCTCTTAAAACAATATATATCCTATATAAAAATAACTTGCAAACATCGAATCTCTCAGTGCAACATTAAGAGATGAATCTTTTAAGAATATTGCAACAACAAATATAATGCTTATTAGTATTAAGTTTATTATAAGCCCTTTAACAATTCCAAACAATGCTCCACCGAGTTTATTAAATGTTCTTATAACAGGAAGCTTTGTTGCAAGGTTTAAAATTTCAACTATCAAAGATAACACTACATAAGCTAAAATCAAAATACCTACAAAAGAGATAAAAGAAACTATTGATGCAGTAAGCGCATCTACTGCCATATTACCTCCCGAGCTTACAGCATTTGAACCACTATTCCATAGGTTTTCAAAAAAATGAATTATTGATGATGGAATATCTCCTAGGTTCAAACCCGCAAACCAATCTGCTACATTAGTACTTCCCTGTTCTACACTATTTGACACACTTTCAGGAATAACATTATTTACTCTTAAAAAAGTATGAATTGTATCTTCTATTCTTGTATTGTTAATAAGCCAAGTACTTAATGTACCTGAAAAAAGTTTTGCTATTATAAAACTGCATATAATTGTTATTATGGAAAATATACTTTTAACAAGCCCCCTAAATGTTCCCCATATCATACATACCAATATAATACCTACAATTAATATATCTATCCATGTAAACATAATTTATTCTGTTAAAACGCAAAGATTATTCATTTTCTTTATTTTGTTTTTCTCTTTGCTCTTTTAAATTCTCCTTTAAAATATTATTTACAATTTCCTCTGCCAATCTGTCTTCTTTTTCTTCAATTTCAGGAGTAATTTTTTCTGTTAATACATTTACGTTTGTTTCTTCTTCAACAACTTCGTTTTTTTCTTTTAATTCTTCAACGCTTTTATTTTCGTTTTCTGTATTGACATATTCTTTTTCTGTATCTAAAGAGTCTTTAGCTTCTTCTTCATTATCATCTTCTTCAATAGATAATTCTTTATTTTTCTTTTGTTCTTTCTTTAATTGTTTCTTTTCTTTTCTGCTTAACTTTTTTTCTTTAACTTTTGGTGTTTTTTCTTTTTTGCTTGCCTTAGCACTTTTTTTATTATTCATCATTCTTTTACCGCCATTAATTACAAAACCGAAAAATTCACCGATAAAGTAACAAACAGTAATAATGACATAATTTGCCGCAAATAATAAATAACCATGACCTCTAAAAATACTCATTAAAAGAGTAACTGGTTTATTATAAAATATTATAGGTCCGCCAAGGAAGAAAAACTCTGTCCAGCCTTGGGACTGTGTAGGCACAAGTTTACTTACTCCATAAGCAATGGAAGTATAAACCAAGATAGGAACTATTGCAATAAAAGCACCTACAAACAACTTCCAGAATTTATCCATTTTACCGCTTACCGCAAGTTTAAATCCACATACAAGCCATATAATCATTTCCGCTATAAGCATTACTCCCGCAATGATTACATTATTTACTCCGATTATCAGACTTACAAGATAAATTATAAAACATAATAATAACTGAAGTCCGTTTACTAACATAGCTGTTGCAAAATATTTTGTTTCTTTATTATTCATAGTTTATTTTTCCTCTATTTTAAAAAGTTCTAAAAGTCTTGATAAATCATCATTTGAATAATAATCTATCACAATACTGCCTTTATTATTTCCATTATCTTTTAATTTTACTTTTGTTCCAAATGTAAAAGACAATCTGTTTTCCAAATCCTTAATATAAGGGTTTTCTTTTTTTTCTTTTTTTAAAGGTTTTTCTTCTTTCCCTTTAAATTCTTTAGCTAATTTTTCACTCTCTCTAACAGAAAGATTTTTACTTATAATAAGCTCTAAAAATTCTTCCCTATATTCTTCTTCCACAGAAAGAATTGCTCTTGCGTGCCCCGCAGAAATAAGATTATTTCTTATTGCATCTTTTACTATTTCGCTTAAAGATAAAAGTCTTAATGTATTTGCAATTGAAGCCCTGCTTGTTCCAAGTCTTTTTGCGATATCTTCTTGAGTCATATTAAAACTTTCTTTAAGCTCATTATAAGCCACAGCTTTTTCAATTTCATTTAAATCCTCTCTTTGAAGATTTTCAATCAAAGCAACTTCGCTTATTTCTTTTTCGCTGTATTCTTTAACGATAACAGGAATTTCTTTAAGACCTGCAACAATGGCAGCTCTGTATCTTCTTTCCCCTGCAACGATTATATAATCATCATCTTTTTTAACAACCAGTAAAGGTTGAATAATTCCATGTTCTTTAATGGAACTTGCAAGCTCGTTTATTTTTTCTTTATCAAATTTTTTTCTAGGTTGGTTTGTATTTGCTCTTATTAAATTTATATCAATATGTTTTATATCACGTTCTTCATTTTCAGAAAAAACTCCATCCACATCTTCTTGTGGAATCAACGCCGAAAGTCCTCTTCCAAGGCCTCCTGCCTTTTTCTTTCCTTTTGCCATATTACTTATTCCCCTTTCTTAATAAGCTCTTTTGCAAGCTGCATATAAGCTTTATATCCTTTTGAAGAAGGATCATAATCAACAATCGTCTGACCGTAACTTGGTGCTTCCGCAAGCCTTATATTTCTTGGAATAATAGTTTCATAAACTTTCTTTCCAAAAAATCTTTTAACTTCTTCCACAACCTGCATTGAAAGATTAGTTCTGTTATCAAACATAGTAAGCAATACGCCTTCAACCTTTAATTTAGGATTGATACCTTTTTTTACAAGATTGATTGTATTCATAAGTTGGCTAACCCCTTCAAGTGCATAATATTCACATTGAATTGGAATAAGAACACTATTCGAAGCACAAAGTGCATTTACAGGTAAAAGTCCAAGAGAAGGTGCACAGTCTATTATTACATAATCATAATTATTTACTATGCTTTTTATCCCTCTTTTTAATATTGTTTCTCTTTTAGGTCTTCCCGCAATTTCTATTTCTGCACTTGCAAGATCTATGCTTGAAGGAATTAAATCCAAATTTTCAACTTCTGTTTTTATTACAACATCAGCTGCATCCATTTCATTTACTATAATATCATATGTACTGTTTTCCAATGTTGTTCTATCGATATCAAGTCCGCTTGTAAAATTACTTTGAGGGTCAAGGTCTATTCCCAAAACTTTTTTACCCATTTTTGTAAGACAAGCGGATAAATTTACGGCAGTAGTAGTTTTCCCTACCCCGCCTTTTTGATTAAATAATGATATAATTTTAGTCATAAACATTCTTCTTCCTATATTTTTTTACTAACACATTGTAACATAGAAAAACTACCCCTTCAATAAATTTAATATTAAAAATTGTTTCACATGAAACATAATATTATTTAATATTAAAGGCGTATATTTAAATTGTTTATATTAAATACCACATTAATGTTTTATATATTATAAGAAATAAACATAAATATTATATGAAATTAAAATGAAAAAATGATTATATTTTTTTCTGATATAAAATAATTAATAAGGAAGTATATATATTATAGATTAAATATATAAATGTATAATTAAAATTAAAAAAATTTAGTTAATAATTAGCTGTATATCATACGATGAAGCTATATAAGACACAAAGTAATATTAAAATATAACTTAATTTATAAGTACATTATAACCATGATTTATTATATATGAATAACAAAAATGAAAAATATATAATATATAATGATAAGACAAATAAAAGCAGTAAATGTTTCACGTGAAACATTTGGGAAAACTGAAAATTTTTTCTTATTTTTTGTTAAAATTACTGTTTACAAAAATCAATTTTTGCATTAATATATATATAAATTAAATATAGTTTACATTTTAGAAGATAGGCAAAAAATATCTTCGATTTTTTTATATTTTAAAGGAGGCTATCATGGGAAAATTTTTAAAAGAAGGCTTAACATTTGATGATGTATTATTAATACCAAGAAAAAGCGATGTTATCCCTTCACAAGTAGACACATCAACATATTTAACAAAGAAAATTAAACTTAACGTTCCACTAATAAGTGCCGGAATGGATACAGTTACAGAATCAAAACTTGCTATTGCTATGTCAAGACAAGGCGGTATCGGTATAATTCATAAAAACATGACAATAGAACAACAAGCAGCCGAAGTTGATAAAGTAAAAAGAAGTGAACATGGTGTTATAATAGATCCTTTCTTCCTATCACCTGAACACGTAATCGAAGATGCAAATGAAATAATGGCAAGATATAAAATATCAGGTGTTCCTATTACAGACGAAAGCGGAACATTGGTTGGTATAATCACAAATAGAGATTTAAGATTTGAAAGAGATCCTAAAAAGAAAATTAAAGATGCAATGACTAAAGATAATTTAATCACTGCACCAGAAGGAACAACTCTTGAAGAAGCAGAAAAAATCTTAAAGAAAAACAGAATAGAAAAACTTCCTATAGTAGATGAAAATTATAAACTTAAAGGTTTAATCACAATTAAAGATATTGAAAAGAAAATCCAATATCCAAATGCAGCAAAAGACGAACAAGGAAGACTTCTTGCAGGTGCAGCTGTAGGTACTGCTGCTGATACAATGGAAAGAGTTGAAGCTTTAGTTAATGCAAAAGTTGACGTAATCGTTCTTGATACAGCTCACGGACATTCTACAAACGTATCAAACTGGTTAAAGAAAATTAAAGCCGCTTATCCTGATTTACAAGTTATCGCAGGTAACGTTGCAACAGGCGAAGCAACAGAAGATTTAATTAAAGCAGGGGCAGATGCAGTAAAAGTAGGTATGGGTCCTGGTTCAATTTGTACAACAAGAATCGTTGCAGGTATCGGTGTACCTCAAATCACAGCTGTTATGGACTGTGCAGAAGTTGGAGATAAATACGGCGTTCCTGTAATCGCAGACGGTGGTATTAAATTCTCAGGTGATATTTCAAAAGCAATCGCAGCAGGTGCAAGCACGGTAATGCTTGGAAGTATGTTCGCAGGAACAGAAGAAGCACCTGGAGAACTTATCATATATCAAGGAAGACAATTTAAAGCATACAGAGGAATGGGTTCTGTTGCAGCAATGTCACAAGCAAATAACTCTTCAGATAGATACTTCCAAAGCGGAGCTAAAAAACTTGTTCCTGAAGGAGTTGAAGGAAGAGTTGCTTATAAAGGTAGCATAGCAGATAATGTATTCCAACTAATCGGTGGTCTACGTGCCGGTATGGGATACTGCGGATGTGCAACAATTGATGAATTAAGACATGATGCAAACTTCGTTAAAATAACAGCAGCATCACTTCAAGAATCACATCCACATGATATTTCAATAACAAAAGAAGCACCAAACTATACAAGAGAATTTTAAGGAAAATAAAATATGAGTAACAAAAATGAATTAGTAGTAGTATTGGACTTTGGAGGGCAATATAACCAACTAATCGCAAGAAGAGTTAGAGAGTGTAATGTGTACTGTGAAATAAAACCTTATACAATTTCCCTTGATGATTTAAAAGCCTTAAATCCTAAAGGTATCATTTTCACAGGCGGACCTAACAGTGTATATAAAGAAGATTCTGCATCATATACAAAAGAAATCTTCGATTTAAACATTCCAATCCTTGGAATATGTTATGGTTCACAATTAATGGCTCATAAACTTGACGGCGAAGTTGCCACAGCTCCTGTAAGTGAATATGGTCACACAAACGTTAATCTTGATACTTCTTCCCTATTATTTGAAGGAATCGATGAAGAAAATGTTTGCTGGATGAGCCACACAGATTATATTAAAAAACAACCTGAAGGTTTTAAAATAACAGGCCATACACCTGTATGTCCTGTTGCGGCAATGGAAAACAAAGAAAGAAATCTTTATGCTGTACAATTCCACCCAGAAGTAATGCATACAAAAAACGGAACAAAGATGATTCATAACTTCCTATACAATGTATGTAAATGTAAGGGTGATTGGAAAATGGATTCTTTCGTTGAAGAAACTATTGAAGCAATTAGAAAAAAAGTAGGAAACGGAAAAGTACTTTGTGCCCTATCAGGCGGAGTTGATTCTTCCGTTGCTGCCGTACTTCTAGCAAAAGCAGTAGGAAAGCAACTTACATGTGTTTTCGTAGATCATGGTCTTCTTCGTAAAAACGAAGGAGATGAAGTAGAAGCGGTATTTGGTCCAGATGGTCCTTATGACTTGAACTTCGTAAGAGCAAACGTGCAACAAAGATTCTACGACAAACTTGCAGGAGTAACAGATCCCGAAAAGAAAAGAAAAATAATCGGTGAAGAATTCATAAGAGTATTTGAAGAAGAAGCTAAAAAAATCGGTGCGGTTGATTTCCTTGTTCAAGGAACAATCTATCCTGACGTTGTAGAAAGCGGACTTGATAAAAGTGCGGTTATAAAATCTCACCACAATGTTGGAGGATTACCTGACCATGTAGACTTCAAAGAAATTATCGAACCACTTAGAGATTTATTTAAAGACGAAGTAAGAAAAGCAGGAAAGGAACTTGGAATACCTGAGTATTTAGTAATGCGTCAACCATTCCCCGGTCCTGGACTTGCAATTAGAATAATCGGTGAAGTTACCGAAGAAAAAGTAAAAATAGTTCAAGATGCCGATGCAATATATCGTGAAGAAGTTGCAAAAGCAGGAGTAGACAAAGACCTTGGACAATATTTTGCAGCACTAACAAATATGCGCTCAGTTGGTGTTATGGGAGACTTCAGAACATACGACTATGCGATAGCACTAAGAGCAGTTATGACATCTGACTTCATGACAGCAAGTGCCGCACAACTTCCATGGGAAGTTCTACAAAAAGTAACAACAAGAATCGTAAACGAAGTGGACCATGTCAACAGAGTACTGTATGACTGTACAAGTAAACCACCTGGAACGATTGAGTTTGAGTAATACAATGAACTCAACACATCCAAGTATTTATAATGAATCGCGAAATTTTGATAACAAACTAAAGTTTAAGATTATTCTTATATTTCAAGTAGATTACAAAAAAATATAATATTTTCAAATGACAAAGCATTACTGACTTTTTAGTCAGTAATGTTTTTTTTAATTTTTAAAAGAATATAAAATCATATACATGATAAATTCATGATAAAAAAAAGAAATAATATATTCTAATTATCAAAAGAATAAATATAGACTGCGAATATCAATATTTTCTTGAACATTATATTACGATGAAATATAATAAAATAAAAGGATGAAATTTGCACAAAATAATTTACGCTTAAAATAATTAAAATAAATGTTAAAACTAGGAGGGGGAAATTTTGACAGATATTACCAATACAAATCAAAATAAACAAGATAAACTTATTGCATTATTTAAATTTATAGAAGAATTAAATAAAGTAAGAAACAGAGAAATATTAAATATTTCAGAATATAGATGGTATAAACCATTAACTTATTTTAATAATGATAAAGAAAATATTAAAATTTACTATAAAGATAAAATAGAAGAAGAAAAAAATAATAACGATATATTACTTACTGTTCATAAACCTAATTTGCAATCATGCCCAAAACCAGATAATCAACTTTTAAAATGGCTAGAGGAAGGTTGGGATGATGATAGAAAAGAATTAAAAATAAAAAAATCAATAGAAAAAAATAAAATTAATATAAATATAACAAAAAGTTCATTAAACAAAGAAGTTGAAGAAGCTACTACTCCTCTAATAGAATTATTTACAGATAATAAAGAACGCATAGAAATTTTTAATATATGGAAAGAGCAAAGAGAAAATTGGGCACAAAAACAAAAAATATTAAGAAAAACAAGATCAATATTTTCAGAACTATATAAATTATACATAGATTTAAATAGAGAATCAGAAACATTAGAATTAATCGTAGCAAACGGTTTTATAAAATGTAAAGATGAACCACAAATTAATCACCCCATTTTAACAAGACGTGTACAAATTTATCATGATGCAGAAAAAAATACCATATTAATAAAAGACAGTGATGTCGAAACACAAATATATACTTCTATATTTCAAAACATAAAAGATATAAATTTAAATGCTATTAATCATATACAAAATGATCTACATGAAAATGACTACCATCCATTGGATAGAAACGATTTACCTTTATTTTTAAAAATTTTTACACATCAACTTTCAGCAAAAAGCATATATTCTGAAAATGGAATTCCTGAGGGATGGGAAAAAAGAGAAAATATTTTAATATATCAAAATCCATGTTATATTTTAAGAAATCGAAAAGATGGAACTATAAAAGCAATTGAACAAATAATAGATAATATTGAAGAAACAAATGAAGTGCCAAACCCAATAAAAGATATTATTGAAGGTGGAACAATTGATATTGTTCAAGAAAACAAAGAAAATACAATCGAAGAACAACTAGCTGCAGTTGGAGGAGAAAGTATTGATATATTGCTATCTAAAGAAGCAAATAAAGAACAACTGGAAATAGCACAAAGAATAGAGCAATATAATGCTGTTTTAGTACAAGGCCCTCCAGGAACAGGAAAAACACACACAATTGCAAATTTAATGGGGCATTTTTTAGCTCAAGGGAAAAGTGTGCTTGTAACAAGTCATACAAAAAAAGCATTAAGTGTTTTAAAAGAAAAAGTAAATAAAAATCTACAAAATTTATGCGTGTCAATGCTTGATGATTCTAATATTGATATGGAAAAATCTATTGATGGAATAATAGAGTATATGTCATCTACAAATTCATTAAAATTATCAAAAGAAATGAATTTGCTAAAAGAAGAAAGAGTTAAAATAATTAAAGATCTATCAATGATAAGAAAAAAAATATTTAACATAATAAATAAAGAATGTAACAGCATTGTATACAATGGTGAAGAAATATCTCTTTCAAAAATGGCACAATATGTCCATGACAACATGAATAATTTATCCTACATTCCTGGAACAGCAAAACTATATTCTCCCCTCCCTCTTAGTCTAGAAGAATTAAAAGAGTTATATGAAACTAATATAACTTTAAGCACAGAAGATGAAAATGAATTTGCACAAAATATCCCAACACCACAAGAAATACCAACACCAAATGAACTTAAAGAAAATTATAATAAATTAAATAAAGCTACAGCTCATTTAAAATCTATTATATCAAATAATAAATTTGACATAAAAATATCTACTAAAGAAAAAAAAATAATGATAAATGATGTAACAAATAATTATATATTAAATTATCCAAGTGAAGATAACGTAAATGAGTTAAAGGATTATATTAATTCATTACCAAAATTAGAAGAATGGATGAAACATTGTGCTACTGATGGAAAAAGAGGAGGAGCTTATAAACAAATATGGCATAATTTAATAGATAAAATAAACGAAACAAGCAATTTCTCTGAGGAACTGGTAACAAAACAATTCGGTAAAGAAGTTAAAATTTTAAATAATAATCCACAATATCCTGATGCAGTACGTGAATTATTAAGTAAATATAATCAAAATAATAAAATAGGAAAATTATCTTTTATATTAAATAAAAATTTAGAAATAGCCTTAAATGGTGCAACAATTAACAATAAGAAGCCAGAAAATGCTAATGATTGTAAATTGATTCTAGATATAATATATATAAAAAATTTAAGAAATGAGTGTGCAATATACTGGGATAATCTTATTAAAAAATATGGAGGCCCAGCATTTAAAGATCTAGATATAAATGAACCTGAACATATTGCTGCAAAATATATACCTACAATACAAAGATACTTAGATTGGTTTACAAATGAATATGAAATTCTTTTGAATAAAATAACAAATATAAATATTCCTCATAACATTATATTTAAATACGATACATTTGACTCAGAAATTGTAGAATCAGAAAAGATTCTTTATGCAATTCAACATACTATCCCTGATATATGTAATGCTTTTGAAACAATTGAAACAGCAACAAAAATTAAAACAAAATTTGATGAAACTATTAATATATTAAATAAAGATAAAAGAAAATATTCCCAATTATGTAAAAATATTACAAAAGCTCTAAAAAAACATAATATTGAGGATTATAAAACATCATATAATCTATTGGTAGAAACATATGAAAAAAATAATATTATTATAAAACGTAAGGAATATTTAAAAAAATTAGCTATCATAGCTCCCCAATGGGCTAAATCGATAGAAAAAAGAGAAGGAATACACGGAGAAGGAAGCATACCTAATAATATAGAGGATGCATGGAAGTGGAAACAATATTATGAAATAATCAATGAAACACTTAAAGAACCCTTTGCACAACTACAGAAAAAAAGTATTTTATTAAGTAAAAAATATCGTGAAAAAACAGCAGAATATGCTGAAAAATCTGCTTGGTATAACCTACTATACAAAATAGAACGTGATATTGATATGACACAAGCATTAATTGGATGGAAACAGACAATTAAAAGAATTGGAAAAGGTACAGGAAAAAATGCACCAAAATATAGAGCAGAAGCACGTATATTAATGGCAAAATGTCAAAATGCAGTTCCAGGATGGATTATGACTATAAACAAGGCATTAGAAAGTTTAAATCCTAAAAAAAATAGATTTGATATTATTATTATTGATGAAGCTAGTCAATCAGATATATCTTCACTTGCTATTTTATATATGGGTAAAAAACTAATAATTGTTGGAGATGATAAACAAGTAAGCCCTATGGCTATTGGTGCAAATATTGAAAAAATGAATAATTTAAGAGAAATGTATATTAATGGGAAAATTCCAAATGCTCATTTATATGATGGTAAAACATCAATATATGATATTGCAGCAACTACATTTAAGCCATTAATGCTACATGAGCATTTCAGATGCACACCAGAAATTATTGGCTTTTCTAATTGGTTATCATATGATTTCAAAATAAAACCTTTAAGGGATTGTAGTAATAACGAACTTCTCCCTTCTGTTATAAACTATCGTGTTGCAAATGGACAAAGAATAAATAAAACAAACCCAAATGAAGCAAAAACAATTGTTGCATTAATGCAAGCATGTATGGAACAACCAGAATACAAATCAAAAACATTTGGAATAATTTCTTTACTTGGGGATGAACAAGTTAATATTCTACAAGAAGAAATATTTAAAAGAATTGACCCAAAAGAGCAAAGTAAAAGAAAAATTTTATGTGGAAATGCTTCTAACTTCCAGGGAGATGAAAGAGATGTAATTTTCTTAAGTTTAGTTGATTGTGCTAATGGAGAAGGACCATTATCAAAAGTAGGCTTTGGCATAGATGATTCAACTAGAAAACGATATAATGTTGCTACAAGCAGAGCAAAAGATCAACTTTGGGTTGTACACTCTATAGATTCAGCAAATGATTTAAAACAAGGAGACATACGAAAAATGCTAATAGAATATTCTATGAATCCTAAGAAATTTGAAGTACAAAATAGTAAAATAGAAAAAAATTCTGAATCACCATTTGAAGAAGAAGTAGCAAAATTTTTAAGTGTTAGAGGTTATCATATTGTACAACAATGGGAAGTAGGCGCATACAGAATTGATATGATCGCAATATGTGGTAAAAGAAAAATCGCAATTGAATGTGATGGAGAACTATATCACAGTGGAGAAGAAAAAATTAGAGAAGACATGGAACGACAAACAATACTAGAACGTTTAGGATGGAAATTTATAAGAATACGAGGTAGTGAATATTATCTAAATAAAGAAAAAACAATGCAAAAAGTTATATCAGAATTAAAAGAAAATGGAATAGAACCAGAAGAATATGATATTACAAAGTTATCAGATAATAAAGATACAAAATTACTACAAAAAATAAAAGGACGTGCAAATGAAATTCTTAACGAATATAAAAAGGATGAAAATTCTGAATTAGATCAACATATTGTAGCGACTGCACTAAACTCACAAAAGGATATTGAAAATTTAAATATTTTTAATTATAAGAATTTTTAATAACACATTATGTATATTTATTAAATAAAATATTAGCTCATAAAAACTTAAGTAAAAGCACTCCCCTACCCTAAATCATATAATTAGAAAAAAGGAGAAAAACCATGATCTGTCCATTTTGTAATAAAGAAATGATAAAAGGTAAAGTTTGCAGTAATGACGCACTATGGTGGGCTGAAGCAGGAATAAAAACAAGGCTTAACGATGAAGGGGGAATTATTGGAAGATTAAATGGCGATAGGGTAAGTGCATATAGATGTGATAAATGTAAAAAAATAATTATTGATGAAAAATAAAAAATTAAAAAACAGAACCCCTAAAGGTTCTGTTTTTTATTAGATTTTTCTTTGCCTTCTAATATTTCTAACACTTAATCCTATACCGATAAACGAAACAACCATTAGGAAGATTAAACCTGACATATCGTTACTATCCCCTGTTGCTGCACTGCTTGTAGACCAGTGTGCCTTAAATTCAATATTAGATGTTACTGTATATTTTTGACCTGAACTGTATTTGTTATTAGAACCTTCAAAGTATTCAAAAGTTGCACCATTTTTCTTAGGAGCATCAGGTATTGTAATTGTACTTCCATATTCGGCAGTTATTACTTTCTTACCGGTTGTACCATCTGCCCAAGTTCCTCCGTTAGGGTCAAAGGTTATAGTAAGAATTATTGGTTCCCAATTTGCGGTATACTTCATATCACCACTTGAGCCTTTTTTAACTATAACATTCTTTTCAGGAGTATCACCGTTAGAACCGGTCCAACCAATAAAGTTATATACTATTTTTGTAGGATTATTAAGTGTGAAAGAATCTGTTTCATATGTATAAGTAGTTGGATTTTCCTTTGAAAGTGTTCCTCCGTTCAAATCATATTCTATGTTATAGTCCGTTAATTTCCACTGTGCATATAATGTAACTGTGGAATCTTTTTCTCCATTATCGGAAATAAATTCCGCTTCATCGGCATATGAAGTTCCGCTTCCGTCAGCTTTTGTATTCCAGCCTATAAAATCATAATATTCTCTTGTAAATTTACATGGAATAAGTTTAGTGTTATTTTCATAATAAGTGGTCTGATCAAGCATTGAACCGTCACCGCCGTTAGCATCAAATTTAATAAATGTTTGAACAGGATTCCACTGTGCGTATAATTTAACATTACCGCCATTTTCAGATGTTAAATTCTTAACACTTTCCATATCGGCATATAATTTTTCTTCACCGCTCCATTTTTCGCCCTCAGTCCAGCCTGCAAATTCATATCCATATCTTACGAATTGATTTGCAAATAGATTTTGAGGTTCATTGTATACCATATCCTGAGTTATTGATGGTCCGCCATCTTCAAAGTTTGGAATAAACTGGATAGTATAACGATTTGCCAATGGATGAGCATCAATTTGAACTTCACCTGTAACGGTTATAGTTTGATTAGCCTTTGTTGGATCGTCCTTTTCAAATCCAGGAGCACTTCCAACAGCTGTATAACTTTCAAAGGTATACCCTTCATCTACCTCTGTTCCTATTTCAAGCTGTGTTCCAACTAAAACTTTTTCTTTAGTTGTATTTCCTTTAGATTCTATCCATGAGGTTGCATGATCGTCTGAAGATATGCGTACAGTACAATAATTAAAGTTATATGCTCCACCAGAAGTATCAACTTCTATTGTCCTATCATCTGTATCATATCCTTCCAATGCTCCGCTAAATTTAACTTTATAAGTTCCCTCAGGTATAGCAGCAGTATCTGATATTCCATAAACTCCGCTTTCTATAAACTCAAATACCCCACTGAATTCTTCGCCTGTATTATAATTTATCAAAGTAATATCATTTTCAGGATTATTTGTATTTACTGATTTTTCATTATCAGTAATTAAAATTACGGCACTGTCTGCTTCAACCCAGTTCGGATAAAGTGTTATACCCTCAGGATCTCCGTTACTATCAAGAGTACATATATTTACTACAGAAGATTCATCTAAATACTTGCTTCCAAAAGCAAAGGTTGACCAATATGTAAATATATTGTCTGTTTTCGTAAAGGTGCAAGGATCTAATTTTTCAGCAGTATCAAATACCATTTCTTGAGTTTTTGTATGTCCCTCTTCGTCATCAAAGGTTACCGAATAAGTCTTTGGCTCCCACTGTGCATATAACGTAATATTTTTAACAGATGCTCCATATAAATTTTTTACTTCCTGCTTATCAGTAAAGCTGTCTCCGCTTCCGTCTGCTTTTGTATTCCAACCTTTAAAACTCCATCCAGGAAGTGAATAAGCATTTGAACTTAAACTTCCACTTTCATTATATTTTAACGTCATATCCTGCATACTTCCTGTCATTTCCGTTGAAGCATTTCTTGGTTTGTTGGAATCAAATTTAATATTATATGAATCATATGCCCATATAGCATAAAGCCTGATATCATTGGTAGCTTCTATTTTATCTCCAGGTTTATATACTACATTTTTTGAACTTTCATCAGTATCCCAGCCAAGGAAAACATGTCCGTCTTTTGTAGGGATATTATCAGGAATTACAGCAGTAGTGTTTTCAGTATATGTATAAACATTACTTGGCATATTACTTGCTTTACCCTCTTGATTCAAGTCATGAAAAGAAACTGTATTATAACTCGTATCAATCACAAGTTCTAATTCAGGATTATATAAATCCCCGTTTTCTTCATCAAATCCTTGTTCAATAAAGTTAGCAACCGAAGTAAAATGATGTTTTAAATTACTGTTATATAAATCCGCAGTAATATCAAAACTCCCTTCAGGAACATATATAACTGCATTACCATCAGCATCGGTCTTTCCTTCTTTTAAATATTCAAACTGATTATCATCATTAGGATACGAAACTTTTACATCAGATAAACTTTTATCATTCTGATCTACTACATGAACATTAAGCTTATATCCTTTATAAGGACACTCCGTTCGACCTGATGTTTTGTATGTGCCGGAGTAATATAAATTGCATATCAATTGAGGCGGAAGAATATCTCCCGAAATTCCTCTACTGAACATGAGCAAATTAATTGAAAAGCTATATCCCAGAAGTTTTAAACTTACCTCTCCGTCAATACATTCAAAATCTTTACATGCATGATATATTTTTTCTTCTTCAAAGTAGTGCCCTGAATTTAAAGTTCCTGAAATATCAAAGCCGGATTCAAGATCTGCGCTTAACGAAATAAGTTTTATTATTTCAAAAGAAACACCAAAAGCAAACCCCGTAAATACACTTCCTGTAAGACTAAATCCTTGGAACTTAGTATCACTTCCCTTAGACTTATTGTTTAAAAATGTTTTTCCCTTATTTGTCATTCCAAGTTCAAAACCTGAATTTAAATCATAATCAAATCTTACACCGCCCGTTGCACTTCCTGAAATTCTGGCATTAATGCCAATATCAAATTCCATTACTCCAGGCATGCCTATTGGAACTTGAAGAACAGGAATATCAAAGAACACAGAAGGAGAATCTATGTCGATTTCAGTATCTTTGCAATGCAAGTCATTTTCAAAGGAAATTGCGCATATATTACTTTTACCAAAATCAATACATAATTCAAAGGTTATTTTTCCTTGTGGTTTTGCACTTATTGTTCCATAAGAAGCAAGAGGTAAAGAAAAGGAAGTTGAATACTCTTTTTCAGTATGTCCTTTATAAGCTTCAAATATAGTTTGTAAATTAGAATATTCGACTTCTCCCTCATCTGTGTTTGCATTCAAATTTTCCCCATAAATAATTGCACCGTTTGCATCATCCATTTGCGCACTATTTATGTTAAGCATATAAAAATTAGTTTTTACACCAGAAGATTCAGATGATTTATCAATTACAAAAACAGGAGTTTTTCCCTCTATATTATTTAACTCATCAGCAAGTTTAGAATCAACATTTCCAAGGGAAAACATAAGAGAGTTTTCATCATTTGTAGGAACAATATTAACCTGTAAACTATCAGTTCCTTCTTCAGAAGCACTTTCTTCTTTTATTAAAATAACATCATCCTTAAGAACCATAAAAGTATCATTATCTTTTAGTTCTTCATCATCGCTTGCAACCTTATCAACATCAATTAAACGATCTCCCTCGTCTTTATAATCCTCTGCGGTCATGTTCCTAAGTTCATAAATATCTTTTGTATATGAATTAGAAAGAAAATCATAAGAAGCAACGTTCCCTTTTTCATCAAGCATATAGATCTTTAATATAAAATATGTAGGAATAGAACTGTCATTTTCATATGAAACATTAGTCTTTACAATCTCTGTCGCAGAAGATGTAACATCTTCTGTCTTCCTTGAAATCAAATGAGAAGCCGCATCATTTTCACCGTCAAATTCTTCATCATAAAACTCAATAACAACTTTACTTGCCTGACCATACCACTCTATGATCATGGTTTTATTAGAAATATCAACCTCTACATTCGTTATTTCAGAAGAATATTTTGTATCAGAATAAGCATTAATATTTACGTTAGAAGAATTATCAGAATTCTTCACAATAGACACATTACCATTATTTGATGTCTGATTATTATTATCTATGTCTGTTTCGATTTTATTATTTTCCATAGAAGAAGCGAACACAACAGAGTTATTAAAGTTCGCAATCATGGATACTACCAAAGAAAATGTAACCAATAATGCAATTAATCTATTAGTAAATTTCTTCATATAAATACCCTCCCTATAACTATTTAACAGGATAAACATTTTTTTCAAATATTATTTATTAAAATATTTATTTAAATCATAGTGTTAAAGAAAAATACAATGTATACTATTATATAAATTATACCAAAAAAAAAGGTATTTTCATATCCTACATTTTCGCATGAAAATGGGTAATATAGCCATATTTTTAATAAAAGTAACATTATAAAAAATTAATAAAAAAGGATGAAAAAACAAAAAATATTAATTACATTAAACATACAAAAATTTATGTAAATGAAAATGATATTAATAATTAAATAAAATTAAAATCAAAGTAAAACAAATAATAGCTAATAATAAAATAATATAAGCAAGCCATAAAAATATAAAGAAAAAGTATATTTATAAATAATAAAAAATAATCTTTTTTATCCCCCATTTTTGTTTAAAAACGGAGGATGTGTAAAGTTTTCATTTAAGATATAATATTATCAACATAAAATCATCATTTTCAATTAAAGGAGAAACATACATGAAAAACAGCTTAATAAAAAAAATATTATCTTTTTCCCTTGCTTTCTTCCTTGTAATTTCATTTATACCTAATGAAATAAAAGCGGCAGGCGAAAAGAACTACCTTGCACTTGGAGACAGCATATCCACAGGATACGGTTTGTCACAAAACGGCTTCGTTGATCAGATTACAGACAAATACGGATACAACTTAACAAACAAGGCAGACAATGGCGAAACAAGCCAAAGCCTGCTTGATAAACTAAACAGTAATTCATTAAAATCAGATATCGAAGATGCCGATGTAATAACACTTACAATAGGCGGAAATGACTTAATGAATGCCTTGTATGATTTTTTGGCAGAAGAATATAACTCTGAAAATGCAACTTCATATAACGGAGATTATATAAAAGAAGAACTTAATAATGGAAATTTAACTATAATTTTATTTGCAGCAGGAAAAATTAGTACGTTCATGGATTCACCACAAGCAAAAACCGCCCTTTCTAATTTTAAAGATAACTTAAATGATATAATCTCTTATATTGAAACAAATAATCCTGATGCATGGGTAATTATTACAACACAATATAATCCATATAAATTCCTTCCTCAACAAGGAAAAGATGAACCTGGTATGGAAGAAACATTAGAATTAATAAATACATCTTTTGAACAAGGTGTACAAGAATTAAATCAAGTTATTAAAAATGTAAACACAAGTTCTTCAACTTTTGCGGTTGCAGATGTATATGAAAGATTTAATGACGCAGAAGAAAATCCATGCAATGCAACTTATGATATAAAAGAAGGAAAATTAAATCTTGATTTCCATCCAAATGAATATGGTCATGAGTTAATAACCGATATGATTGCGGGAAAAATTGATGAATTACAATTCGTTAAAGACCAAGACGAAGCTCTTAATTTATTAAATCCTACATTAATGAAAATTATGGAAATGGATGAATTAAAAACGACATCAATATCAGAAGTTAAAACAAAACAACAAGCAAAAACATGGGTGGAAAACCAAATAAAACCTGTTTTACCTAATGGGATGAAAGTAAACGTAACAATATTAGACTTTACTTCTGCAAAAGAAGGAACAAAAGATAATGTTAAAGGAACTAAAGGAAGCTTCAATCTCACAGTACAACTTGAATATAACGGATTTTACTCAGAAATAATACCAATAGATACTGTTATTGAAACAACAGCATATACAAATACAAGTGATAACAACAATACTAAAGAAGAAAAAGATAAAAATATCAATACTCCAAATACATCTGATGAAAACAATGTTATGCCTTATGTATTATTAATGATTGTAAGCGGTTTTTCAATAACAGTTCTAACAACCGCAATTAAAAAGAAATATCAATAATTAAAACTCTCCTTTAAAAAAGAGATAACAAAAGTTATCTCTTTTTTTTTGCATTTTTTACACCTTTATAAAAAATAATTTAAACTATCACTCGAATTTTACAATTCATTTTATGGACAAACTTTCTCGCAAATTTTACAAACCCTTTTATGAACAAACTTTTCTCGCGAATTTTACAAGCCCTTTTATGCATAAACTTTCCTCGCGAATTTTACAAGCCCTTTTATGAACAAACTTTCCTCGCAAATTTTACAAACCCTTTTATGCATAAACTTTCCTCGCGAATTTTACAAGCTCTTTTATGAACAAATATTAATCATATCCGTAATTAAGGTATTGCTATGACGAAAACGTCATACATTATGCTAAGGATACGGGGAAAGGAGAACTTTAATGAAAAAAATAAAAGAAGTAAGTAAAATCGCAGGAGTAAGTATACGGACATTACAATACTATGACAGTGAAGGGTTGACAAATCTTCATAGAACAAAAGATAATCACCGTTTATATCTCAAAAACGATTTGGAACAAATATGGAAAATTCTTATATATAAAGAAATGAACCTTCAAATTGCTCAAATCAAAGAGATATTATCGCTTTCTCCCAAAGAACAAAAAACTTACATCGAAAAAAGAAAGGAGGACTTAAATAATCAAATTGCCAATCTAGTAAAAAAAGAACAATTTATACAGTGGATAGAAGAAGAAGGAATGCCGGATATACCACCATTGGGTCTTTCCATATCATACAAAGAGTACATATCTAAATTAAAAAATAAAATAGTAAAATAAATAAAGGAGAAATAAAATGAAAAAGATAACCTCAATAATATCTATAATATTTATCATAATTATATTAACATCATGCTCACAAACATCAAATAATATCGAACAACATAAGCCTGTAACAATAAAGGAATCTCCAAATAAATATACTTGGTATATGAAAGATTATGTAGGAAAAAATCTTGCATCGTTTGGCTATACATCAATGGGTGGGTTTAGAGCCGATACATATGGTGAAGGATATATAAAAATAACAATTATCAACGATAATGAAGATTATATAGATATAAATAATGAGGAAGATTTAAAACAATATGTTGTAACAAAACAAAATATACAACCAAATTCAATAATAAAATATACATTTGAAAAAAATGAACAAGGAGAAGAAACATCCTTAATAAACCATCAAACATATGGAGAAATCGTGCTAAAAGTAAAGAAAATAGGTAGTAGAGAAAAAAATAAAAATGAATTAACTGAAATAAAAAGCTCTACCGATAAATATACTCAATATATAAAAGATTATACATATAGAAATCTAACACAATGCGGATATTTATCCATGATGGGAGATTATAGAGACGTATATGGTAATACAAATATTAAATTAATTATTATAACTGAAGATGGAAGTTATGTTGATGTTTCTGATACAGAAATATTAAAGAATTATATTGTTACTTCACAAAACATAAAACCCAATACAAAACTTTCAATGGAATATTTAAAAGATAGCAATGGAAAAGAATATTCTAACCTCATTGACGTTCAAAATATTAATGAAATAGAATTAAACGTAAAAAAAATAAAGTAAAACATATATTAATTTAGAGGATATAAATTAAATTTATATCCTCTGAATTTAATTTTAAAACCTAATTTTTGGTAAATTATGTCGAACTATATAAATTTTATTGTATAATTAAAAATGTAATTCAAAAATAACGGGGACTAATTAATGGAAAGTAAAGAAAATAAAGAACAACAAGAAAAGAAAAAAAGTAAAGTATTTAAATTATTAAACAATCCATTAACAAGAAAGATACTTGTATTAATATTAGTTGCTATTGCATCCGGCTTTATAACAATAGGAATAAAAGATACTTTTATTACAGATAGCAAAACAACAAAAATAGGATTTGAAAATATTGGAGAATTTGCAACACAATCTGCATATTGCACACAAATAAACGTGACAGATTCCTCAAGAGAATTATTTGGAAATAAAATTCCTTTTACTCAAAGTAAATACATATACAGCTATAACATTACAATAAAAGCAGGATACGATTTTAGCCAGATACAATGGAATATTAAGGGAGATACAATAGAAGTAAAATTACCTGAGGTTAAAATTTTATCTAGCGAAATAGATTTAGATTCTTTCAAAGTCTACCATGAAGAAGAAAGCATATTTAATAAAATTACCTTAAGCGAAAATAACGAAGCACTAAAAAAATTACAAAATGAAGCACAAACACAAGCGATACAAAATGGTCTATATGATAATGCAAGAACAAATGCAGAAACGATGCTAAAAAGTTTCTTCGCAAATGTTTATGACTTAAATAAATATAAAATAGTTTTTTTAGATAAATAGAGGAAAATATGAAAAATAAAATAAAATTAATAATTAAAGGAATTGTTCTAGTAATAATTATATTTTACTTTATATTATTTTTAACAAGATAAAAATATTAAATTATAAAGGTAATAAAACAAGGGGAATAAAATGAGTAAAAATTTAATAGATAAAAAAATAACAGAAAAAGATAATAAAATTATTAATTTTATAAATAACATCGAAAACATCGAATATCTGCCAACTATGGAAATTGAAAACATAAAAAATAAATATTCAATTAAAATACCTTTTTCTCAATTAAATGAAATGGGAATAGCTTTTGCATCCTTACCAGAATATATGAGAACAGTTACAAATACAAAATCATTAAATGTAAAAGGTTTATATTCTCTATCATTCCCAGAAGGCATAAGCGGATATCTTGGCAAATTTCGTGACGGAAGCGGTTATACATCAGGTATATTTAATGAAGGAAATTTGGTTGCTCAAGCCAGATTAAATCCAATAAACAGCATAAATGAAGTTAAAAATACAATAATTCCTTACAATCCTACATATCTATTTTTAGCAGCAGCTTTTATTAAAATAGAAAAAAATTTAGATGAAATAAAAGAAACTCAAAAAAATATTTTAACATTTTTACAAGAGAATAAAAAATCTGAAATGCTTGGTAATGTAGATTATATTTATGAGCTAACAAATAGATTAAAATATAATATCAATAATGAATCTTTTAAAAATACAGCATATATAAAAATCCAAGACATAAAACAAGATGCAAAACAAAAAATAATTTTTTATCATAAACAAATACAAAAAACATCTTCTAAAAATAATGTATTAAATAACGAAAAAAATACAAAAAAATATATTGAAGAAACACAAGAACAATTTAAAAATTATCAACTTGCATTATATCTTTATTCTTTTACATCATTTTTGGATATATTACTCCTTAATGATTTTAATAAAAAAAATATATCAAATATCATAGAAAAAATAGAAAAAGAATCTTTCGCCTATCGAGAGTTATATACTATTTGCTATAACAAAATAGAAAAGAAAGCTAATTCTTCAATAGAAAACATCATTTTAAACAATATCGCAAAAACAAGCGAAAAAACTGCACAAACATTACAAAATATTTCTATATTGGAAAAAATATCTCTAAATGAAAAACTAATAAAAATAAACAAAAAACTAAATAATATAACAGATAAAAAAATAAATAAAACATTAAAAAATTTTATAATATGCAAAGAAAATATTACACAGCCATTTATAGAAAATATTAATCATTTAAATGTTCTTTACAATAATCCAGTAAATATTTATTTGGATAAAGATAATGTGTATTATTGTATGAATTAAAAACAAAGTTTAAAAACTTTGTTTTTTTATTGCATAAAATAATAAAAATACCAAATTTTTACAATTTTTTTAAGCAAAATTATTATTTTTATGTAATAATAGTATATATAAAAATGCATCGTTATAAAACTATGTATCTAAAAAATGAAATATAAGAAAGAAAGGAGCAACTTTATGAATACAAAAAACAAAAAAAGAATAACTTTCATGAGTATATTTGTATCATTAACAATAGTTTTAACATTAAACTTCACAACAACAGCATTTGCATCAAACATTGATAAATTTACCGATAATAATTTTAGAAATTATGTTTTAAATAATTTCGATTTAGATGGTGATAATGAAATTTCTACAGAAGAAGCAGAACAAGTAAAAAAAATAGATATTCACGGTATGTCTATAGAAAATGTTGACGGAATAGAAATATTTACAAATCTAGAAGTACTTTCATGCAGAGACAATAATATTACCTCACTGGATTTATCGCAAAATACAAAACTTAAAACACTGTTATGCCTACATAACAAAATTGAAAACTTAAACATTTCAAATAATAAAGAATTAACAAGACTCGACTGTTTTGATAATAAACTTAATAGTTTAAATTTAGAAAATAATGTTAAATTAGAAGATTTAACTTGCGGAGCAAATAATTTTACTACATTAGATTTATCAAAAAATATAAACTTAAAAAACTTTACATATTTGATAGGAGAAATAACAGAAATTGATTTTTCTAATAACGAACAATTAGAATATGTTTGGATATCTACAACACCAATTAAAAAATTAGATTTATCAAACAATCCAAATTTAAGACAATTATTATGTTACGGAACCGATATTATAACAATAGATTTATCAAATAAACCTTATTTAACAGGAGATAATGTAAATATAACAAGTAATAAAATGATTTCATTACATGGTAATTTAACTAATAATAAAGATATTGATACACAAAACCAAAGAGCAGTTACAGTTGATGTAGATACCTCTGATACATACGATTTACGAAACTTGGATAAAAATATTAATCCTGAAAATATTACTAACATAAAAGGCGGCACAATAAATAACGGCATCGTTCAAAACATTACAGACGGTATGACAATAACATATACATATAAAGAAAATGGAGCAGAACTTAACGCAACGATAATATTTAAAAAGAAAGATATTGATGATAATAACAATAATAATTCAGGTGAAGGCGAAAACAATCAAGAAAATAATAATAAACCAAATAATGGTATATCAAATAATGACAATAACAAAATCACTTCCTCCCCTAACACCTCTGATTTATCAAATATAAAAAGCTGGATTAGTGTATCGATAATATCTATTTCTATGTTATTAATATTAACAATTATAAAAAAGAATTTTACAAAAAATAAAATCTAATTTATTTAAATAAAAATACACCTATAAAGATTTTCATAGGTGTATTTTTTTACAAATAATGAATAAATAAGACTTTTAATTTTGCCATGAAAAAAACAAATTTATCGTTTATAATTAAAGTGGATAAAAATAAGGAGAATGGGTATGGATACATTACTTATAGTGGATGACAATAAACAAATAACATCAATTCTTGAAGATTATGCAAAAAATGAAGGTTATAAAACTATTGTCGCCCTTGACGGAGAAGATGCTCTTATAAAGTTTGAAGAAGAAAAGCCGGATATAATTCTTCTTGATGTAATGATGCCTAAAAAGGACGGATTTTCTGTTTGCAGAGAAATAAGAAAAACATCAAATGTTCCTATAATAATGATTACAGCAAGAGGTGAAGACTTTGAAAAAATAATGGGACTTGAAATAGGAGCTGATGATTACATCGTAAAACCATTTTCTCTTGGAGAAGTAATGGCAAGAATAAAGGCAATTATGAGAAGAGTGGGAAACGAAGAGAATAAAAAACAAAAATTATCTTTTGATAATTTACAAATAGATATGGACACATACAGTGCATATATAAATAATGAAAAACTACCACTTACAAAAAAAGAAATAGAAATACTTTGGACTTTATGCAAAGCACAAAACAAAGTTTTTTCAAGAGAACAGCTTTTAAATATGATATGGGGATATGATTATTATGGTGATAACAGAACTGTAGATTCTCATATAAAAAGATTAAGAGCAAAAATAGATAAATTTGAACATATTTCCTGGGACATAGCAACAATATGGGGTGTGGGGTATAAATTTGAGGTAAAAGAAAATGAAAAAAAGTAAAATTGCAATAAAATTAACACTGAATTTTACAATTGCTCTTTTAATATTTTCCATAATCATAGCAGGTATATTCTTATGCCTTTTTAAAAATTATACGTCAAATATGCATAAAGAACAAATGGAAGAATATGCTATTGCTTTAAGTGATGTATTATCAGGCGAAGAAAGTATCGGAAACGGAAGAGGAATGGGAGGATATGGTGCATATATAAAATTTATAGATAAAGTATCAAAATCAAGCATATGGGTAGTAGATACAAACGGTAATTTAATCAATAAAAATATGGGACATTCAAGCGATAACTACAATACCTCTACCCTACCAAGTAATGCAGAGGCTATACTTGATAAAGTACTAAACGGAGAAAACACAAGTATAGAACAATGTAACGACAACCATTCTCAAACAAATATAACGGTTGGAGTACCGATTCAAAAAGAAAATGAAATAACAGGAGCTGTATTTATTTCATCAAATATAGATGAAATACCAAGAGATGTAAAACAGGCCCTTACCATTTTAGCATTCAGTATTATCATATCTCTTATTATTGTAATAATTTTATCTTTTATTCTTTCTCGACTATTTACAAAACCTCTATCAAAAATGAAAGAAGTTGCATCAAATTTATCAAACCACGATTATACGGCAAGATGCAATATTAAACAAAATGATGAAATAGGAGAACTTGGAGAAATTCTCGACATACTTGCAAAAAGACTTGAAGAAGCAGACAAACAAAGTGAAAAACTGGATAAAATGCAAAAAGATTTTATAGCAAATATATCACATGAACTTAGAACCCCTATAACCGTAATGAGAGGTTCCTTAGAGGTACTGCAGGAAAACGTAATTACTGATAAAGATAAAATACAAGAATACTACAAGCAAATGCTTCTTGAAGCAAAATTTTTAGAAAGACTTGTAGGAGATTTACTGGATCTTGCAAGACTTCAAAATACCGACTTTAAAATACAAGTAAACAAACTTAATTTAACAGATGTAATAAATGATGTAGTAAGAAGCGCAATGCAAATTGCAAATAATAAAAACATTACAATAAATAAAGAGATAGAAAATAACATATATGAAATAAATGGAGATTATGAAAGATTAAGACAAATGTTTCTTATTATCTTAGACAATGCAATAAAATTTTCTAAAGAAAATTCCTGTATTGATGTAACATTTAAAAATAATCAAATAATCATAAGAGATTATGGAGAAGGAATAGACGAAGAACACCTTCCTCATATATTTGATAAATTCTATAAAACATATGATAAGAAAAATGAAACAGGAAGCGGACTTGGGCTTGCAATAGCAAATCAAATTGCAAAAAGACATAATATAATATTAGAAGCAAAAAATGCAGACAAAGGTGGAGCAGAGTTTATATTTAATCTATAAAACAATAACTTAAAAAAGAAATAGAAAAGACATAATTTTGCCATTTTTATTTTGTATTATATATCCATAGAAAAGATACGGAGGATATAAAAATGAAAAAGAGAACGAAAATAATTACAACAACATTATTAACCCTATCTATTTTTGGCTTTTCAACACCAATTTTTGCATCTAATCAATATACTTTAAAAGCACAAACACTTTCACAATTAACAAATAAAAGCATTGAAACAATTTCTGACATAAAAAATAAATTAGATATGACATTTGGAGAAATTGCAAAAGAAAATGGAGTATTAGATCAATTTAAAAAAGTTAACTTAGAACAAAAAGAAGAAATATTAAATGAAAAAGTCAATCAAGGTATTATAACAAAAGAAGAAGCCGAAAATATTTTGAACCAAATAAGAAAAAATCAAGAAAACTGTGATGGCAGCAGAAATAATTCTCAAAATATTGGTTTAGGTTTAGGACTTGGTAACGGGAACGGAAATGGCAGCGGAAACGGTAGTGAACGTGGCAATGGTAGTGGTAATGGAGCCGGTAACGGCGGTCAAGGGCAAGGTAAAGGCATAGGCGGAATGAAATTACAAGACGGTTCTTGTTATCAATAAAAAAGCACCATAAGGTGCTTTTTTATTTTTAAATAATTTTAGAAGAATATTTGTGATATTTTAGTTAATGCGTATGAGAATAATTCAGCGCCTGCACTAAATGCTGATACAGGACCAGATGTTGTATCTACTAAACCTGAACCTTTTGCAAATTCTGTCATAATAGGAGCAACGTCTGAAGCTATATATAACATTGAAACAACAGTAATTACACCTAAAATCAATGCACGGAACGAGTTTCTCTTACCGTCTTTTGTAATTGATGCCATTACAGGAGCTACCATCCAATAAGTAATACCTGTTAAATCAATAAATGGTAAAATTCTATTACCTGGTAAAATCATTGCAAATACAAGTGTTAAAGGTATCATAATCATAGCAAGTGTAATAACTTCGCTGTCCCCTAGTAATACAGCAAGGTCCATACCTACATACATTTCTCTGCCAGGGAATTTTTTCTTCATAAATTTTTGTGCCGCATTTGATAATGGACTTAAACCTTCCATTAATATTTTTACCATTCTTGGTAAAATATACATAACAGCAGCCATACCCATAGCAGTAGTTAAAGCTTGTTCCCAACCAAGTCCGGCAAGGAATGTAAGAGCTGCACCTAATATTAAACCTAAGAATAATGGTTCACCAAGCCAAGCATATTTTGGATTTAAGTCATTTAAACTAAATCTGATTTTATTAATTCCAGGAATCTTATCAATAACTTTATTTATACCAACACAAATATAATACGATAGAGGGAATGACTGGGTAGTAATTGCTACACCGGGATAGCCTAAGAATTCTGCAACTTTAGGAGCCATTTTTCCACCAAGGAATACTATTACAATACTGTATAATGTACCGGCAATTGCACCTAAAACTAAATTTCCTGTTACAATATAAACCCACATACCACCTTCAATAAAATGCCAGAAATTCCAAATATCAACGTTTAATACGTTTGTCCATTTAAAAATAAGCATAAGTACGTTTGCCAAAATAATTGTCGCAAACAAGATAGAAACAAATTGACCGTTTGAATATGCTATACCAGAAGCTACCGGCCACCCCATGTCATATGTATCAAGTGACATATGCCAGTTTTTCTGTAATGCTTCAATAATAGGATTCATGTATGTACTTATAAGTCCGGTTATCAACATAAGTCCGGTAAAACCAACCCCTACGGTAACACCGGCACGAACGGCTTTTATAAGTTTCATACCAACCACAAGTCCGATAATTATTATGATTATTGGAACTACAACCGCAGCACCCAAATTCAATATTCTTTGAATAATTTCCATATTACTTTCTCCCCTTCAAATTTTTTATTTATCTAATGATTTCAAATAAGCTGCAATTTCTTCATATAATTCATCTGCGTTATTCATTAAAATAGGTACGGCATCATAAGCCTGAACACCATCAAGATTAACAGTATCTAACTTTGTTGTAGAAATAATACAATCCGGTCTGTTGTTTTCTATTTGACCTGACGCTTCGGTAACATTTGCTTCATAAATATTTAATTTATTTGCAGGAATACCGTTTTCTTCAAGACCTTCCGTTAATCTTTCAGCTGCCAAAGTTGATGTACAAATACCACTTCCACAAATTGACATAATGTTATACATAATTTAACCTCCTCTTGTTCAACAATTGTTTTAGAACTTTTTTTCTTGATATAAATATATTATGAATAAATCCTTTTTACAAACTTCAAAATTCCTATGAGTAACGGAAAAATAATAGGTTTTACTATATAAAGAGCGTTTTTCCCCTAAACATCATGGTTTTAGATATTTTTTTATTTATTAATCTTATAAATTTTATTTATTTCCGTTCATTAAGGAATATCCATATTTGTAAATAAATTATATAAAAGTATAGAATTAGTTATCATTGAAATAATGGAGGCGCTTATGTTAAAAGAAAAATTAAAACAACCTATGAATATTGTATGCATAGGAGATGTATATGTATCGGCTGATACAATGGAAGATGCAATAAAAGAAAGCAATATACCTTATAAAAAAATAACAAAGCTTTTTTGGGGAAGTAAAGACAGAGATGTATATGCAAAAGAATTTTTAAATATAGAAAGGAACGGTGCCGATGCACAACCACCGGCAGAGGGATTGGAAGAAGCCTGCAAAGACGCAGATTTAATATTCACACATGTAGGACCAATTCCAAAAAGAATTATAGATAATGCAAAAAATTTAAAAATCATATTAACATCAAGAGCAGGATGTGAACAAATTGATGTAAAAGCAGCAAGTGAAAAAAATATTCCGGTGTTAAACGTAATAAGAAATGCAGAACCCGTTGCAGACTTTGTACTTGGATTAATGATAGCACTAACGAGAAATATTGTTTTATCAAATAGAAAAATCCTTGAAGGAAGATGGGATAAAAGTTTTTATAACTCAGATTTCTCAATGACATTAAACAGTTATCTAGTTGGCCTTATAGGTGTTGGAAATGTAGGTACAGCTTTAGCAAAAAGACTTGAAGCCTTGGGCGTAAATGTAATTGCATATGACGAATATACAACACAAGACAAATTAAGAAAAGCCGGACTTAAAAATATTAAACTTGTAGATTCTCTTGATGAATTATATGAAAAATCTGATATACTATCTCTTCATTTAAGACTTACAGAAGAAACTAAAGAAACAATAAATAAAACTTGTTTCAAAAAAATGAAAAATACAGCATACTTTATCAATTCAGCAAGAGGCGGACTTGTAAATAATGATGATTTAATTAAGGCTTTGGAAGAAAAACAAATAGCTGGAGCAGCAATAGATGTTTTTGAAAATGAACCTCTTGAAGAAGATTCAAAACTAAGAAGCATGGAAAATGTAATTTTAACAACACATATTGCAGGAACTACCGTTGATGCAGTTCCAAAATCTCCTTATCTTACAATAAAAGAATTTAATAATTGGTTAAAAAATGATGTAACAAACCGTATTGTAAATTTAAAAGATATTAAACTATAAAAAAAGAGGTTTAAAACCTCTTTTTTTTAAAGTATATGACATAAAATTCATAAAATGGGTTACTTAATTAACTTTAAAACAAACAAACAAATATAGGGATAGTTAAACATTAAGTATTACCTGGGAAATACGTCATTCGTACTTTAAAAATATTTTTTTATCCGATAAAGATAAAAATATAGTTAGCTATTATATACTATTAAGTCGATATTCAAGGATTTGATAAGAATGTTAGTTATCGCTAACTTTATATAGATAATATCATGTATATATATAAATGTCAACGTATTTTTTACTTTTTATAAAAAAATCAGGTTTAAAACCTGATTTTAATTATACATCTCCATTGTTTTTAATATATTTAAAAGTTCTTCAAAATTTTCATAGGAAGTAGGTATTATAACTGTTCTGTTAAACCCCTCTTCTTTTCCCATTCTAAACAATCCTTTAAATTTAACTCTACTTGGATTTATTTTTAAGTTTTTTACAGATACTAATTCTTCACTATAAGGAAACATTTTCCCACTTTCAATGATTCTTTCTACTACTCTATTATCATTAATATAATCTATGGTTTTACTCGTCTCAAATGTATTTCTAATATAGTATATAATTGAACGTGATGGATTACTTGAAATTTGTTTTGGTGCATTTGGATTATATCTATAGTTAACCATATCATAATCAAACATATATAGTTTTTTATTTATTCTGTCATAAGCAAATGTAATAAGCATTGATTTTGATCTTATACCTATTATTCTTGCACCTACTGTTAAACCTAATGTTATAATTATAACAAATAATAAAGAAAGCCATTTTTTGTATGGTGAATTGATAAGCAAAATACTGCCTGCACAAATTACAACAACAAATACAATTATCATTATAAATACATACAAAAGATTATATTTTTTATATAAAGAAGAAGAATCATCGCTGTATTTCCAAATAGAAAAATCCTTAATATAACTATATTCACCTAAATAACTTTCATCATACCTTTCTTGGTTATATGCGTTATTCTTTTTTTCATCATTAATATTAGTATTTTTTAATATTTGTTCTTTAGAAATATTTTTCTTTTTAACAAGAAATATACCAAGTATAAAAAGACCGATAAAAAGTAAAAAACAGAAAAAAAGAAATAACATCATTTTATAAGGCATTAAATAATTAAAATAATAATAATCAAGAACACCATTTAAAACAAGAAGTCCCAAGGTAATTAAACCAAGAACAGAAATGGCAATAAGGAATATTCCTAAAGCTTTTCTTAAAATATTCATAATAAAAACCTCTTATACAATATATATTTATTATATCATATAAGAGGTTTTCTATTTTATAAATTATTATATGTTTTATCATCTACTTCTTCAGGCCATTCGTTTGAATTACTTTCTCCCGGAACTTCTATGGAAATATGAGAAAACCAAGAATCTTTTTTTGCTCCATGCCAGTGCTTTACATTTGCAGGAATTGTAATAACAACACCCGGTTTTAATTCCATAGCTTCTTTGCCTTCTTCTTGATACCAGCCATATCCTGCAGTACAAACAAGAATTTGGCCGCCTCCTTTATCTGCATGATGAATATGCCAGTTATTTCTACATCCCGGCTCAAAAGTTACATTTGCCAAAAATAGTCCACAACTTGGATCAGTTAAAGGATTTAAAAAACTTTCTCCCTTAAAATATTTTGCAAAGTTTACATTTGGTTCACCTTTTCCAAATACATTTATTTCATCAAAATTCATTTTATACCTCCAAAAGTCTTTTTATATATTTATACTACACCCTGGAGTCTACTCAAAGTCAATATAAAAAAAGAAAAAACAATCTTAATGACTGTTTTTTTCTTTATTTGAAATTATATATTTAATATTATTTATAAAATCTTTATAATTATTAGATTTAATTAAAATATTTACATTATCCATATCATTCATAAAGCATTCAATAAATTTGAAAAACTCTCTTATTTGATTCTTTTCTTCCCTTTTTATTGAAAGCATAAAAATCAGCTGAGCTTTTCCTGCTCCCCAAGATATAGGTTCATCCATTATTGCAATTCCAATAACATTCTGTTTACCGTAAGAATGAATTGGATGAGGTATTGCTATCATATTATTAATAAGAGTTGAAGATAATTCCTCCCTTTCTAAAACTCCTTTAAAATAATCATTTGTAACAAAATCATTTAAGAGCATTGAGTTTGCCATTAAAGCAAGAACATCTTCCTTTTTTGTTAAATTTAGTTTAGGGAAAAATACTTTTTCACTGAAATTATCCAAAAATTTATTTGGAATACGATTATATATACTGTTCTTCTTTATTTCACTTATTGTCTGAAGGATTTTTATTTGTTCTTCATAAGGAAATTCTATTGAAATCTTTAAAATAGGAACTTGTGTATCTCTTATTTCATTTTTATCCAAATCGCAAGTAGTTAATATTAAAATAGGATCTTCTTTTAAAATATCATTTAACTTAAATGTAGGATAAGGCCCTATTATATTATAATCATTTGAACAAAGATTTTTAACCTGACAAGAAAGTAAATCAGAATAGCTTTTTACATAATGAGAAATGATCGCTATATTTTTTTTGTTTGGCGAATTATCAAGTCTAAGTCTTTCAATTGCAGCCGCAAGATGTGCTGCAACATAACTCACTTCACTTTCAGATAATTCAACATTTAAGGTATTCTTAAATATTTTATATATATTTAAAGAAAGCTCAAATATAAAAGGATATTGTTTTTTTATTGTTTCCAAAATTGGATTTTCAGATAATTGATGGTATTTTATTCTATTTATTAATGATCTAATATGGAATATTAACCCCATATATAATTCTTCATCATTTTTCAAGTTTAAATTATAATCATCTTGGATACTTTCTATCAATAAATCAACTATTCTTGTTATTTCTTTTGGTAATTTATTTATCTGTTCAGTATCATTTTCTTCTAAAATATGACAAATATTAAAGAAAGAAAGTTTTACTGCAAGCTGCTTTATTTCCTCTTCTTGTATTTCTTTGGAAAGTTTATCATAATCTATTATTTCATAAAACATTATTTTAGCAATATTTTCAATGTTGTTTTCAACATTAAATTTAGAATCAACCATTCCAACAAAAGTATTATTATTTTGTATCCTTATCTTTGCTGTATATAAATATAAAGTTATATCTGCGATGTTTTGATCATTTAATATTAGTTTATTTTTAAGCAAAATATCCTTTATCTTATTATTTATATCTATATATTCTTCATTACTAAAAATTTCCCCTGAAAATTCAAGTTCATTTTTTTTGCTGTTATAGTTCATCATTAAAATTTCATTTATTAAAAATCTTATTGAAATTTCAAGTCCTGCAATTTGTATATGATTTTTTTCTCTTATAAGCATTACAGGAGGATGAACATTTGAAAGCAACGCCTTGATTCTTTTTATATCATTTTCAAGAGTACTCCTGCTTATATAAAATAAATCTTCCAAATCATCAAGTAAAATTGATTTTGAATTTAACAACAAATAAAGGAAAATATCATAAAGTCTTTTTTCATTGTTATTTTGAAATGAATCTTTTTTTGAAAGCATACTTATCAATAATTCATTGTCATTACATTCAAGCTTATACCCTTTCCCTCTTTCTGAAATAATATTTGCAGAATAAGGTTCAATATCATAATTTATTATACTTATATCGTTTCTTATTGTTCTATCACTGACACCGAGTTTTTCTGATAATGCTTTTCCCGTAATCCAGTCTTTCTTTTCATTTAAAATTCTCAGTATCGTTAGCTGCCTCGATTCATTGTATTTAACGTTCATTGATACTCTCCTTAATAATTTTAATTAATTTTACATTATATAATATTCATTAACAATTAATTTTTTTCTGCTTCCAAAGGAAAATTTATATTTCTTTTTGTTATCAAATATAAAAATTATTTATTATAATTTATTTTTTTTAAAATAAATACTAATATACTTATTTTATAATATTTTTTTTATTTTTCTTTCCGTTAAATTAGGAAAGCTTGTATTTGTAACTTCCTTTCTTAAAAAATATAATCCTATTAAATATTATACTTAGGAGGATAAACTATGAATTACGAAAAAATAAGAAAAGAAGTATTGGAGGCATCTTTAAAATCAAATAAACTTGGACTTATTCATGGAACAAGCGGAAATATTTCCGTTAGAGATAAAGAAAACAATGTTTTTGCAATTACACCAAGTGGAAGAGAATACGAAACAATGAAACCTGAAGACATTGCAATATGTGATTTAGACGGAAACTGGATAGAAGGAGAATACAAACCTTCTATAGAAGCAATGATGCACGCAGGAGTATATAAGAATAGAGACGATGTTAATGCAGTTGTGCATACACATTCTAAATTTGCAACTATTATGTCAATGAGAGACGGTAGTCTTCCAAGAGCAACTCTTCCTGCTTGTATGTATTATCCTATTAACATTGCAGCACCATTTTATATGGCAGGCACACAAGAATTAGCTGACTGCGTTGTAGAAACATTGGGAGACAGAAGCGATGTAGTAATAATCAAAAATCACGGTTTACTTGCAACAGGTAAAGATATTGATGCAGCCATGACATGTGCAATATATACGGAAGAAGGAGCAGAAGCTGCTTATTACTGTGTTCTTGCCGGATTTGATGATTATATTCCTGAAGAAGAAGCAATTAACTTAAATAAATCTTGTAAAGGAGAATAAAAAAATGGTAAGAGATTTTAACTTCTTACTTCCTACAGATGTTCGTTTTGGATGTGGAGTAAGAAAAGGTATTTTAGAATGCGTAAATGCTTTAGGTATAAAAAAACCTTGTATCGTAACAGATAGTTTTCTAATATCTTCAAAATATGGTCAAGAGCTAAAAGAAAAATTACCAAATGCAGCAGTATTTAGTGATGTCATAGCTAACCCAAATATAGAAACAATATCAAAATGTACAAAGTTTTGTAAAGATAATGACTGTGACGGTCTCATTGCTTTAGGAGGCGGAAGTTCAATAGATACAGCAAAAGCAACAAGCGTTGTAATTAAAGATAATAATCCAATAGATTTATATCTTGATGGAAAAGGAGAAGATAAACTTGAAATTAAAGAAACTCTTCCAATAATAGCAATTCCTACAACTTTTGGAACCGGTTCGGAAGTTTCTCAATTTGCGGTTATTACAGATGAAAATACAAAAAGAAAAGACTCAATAACATCATCAAAAATTTACCCGGTATATTCATTAATCGACCCTGAAGTATCTTATGAATTACCAAGAAATTTAACAATATCAACAGGACTTGATGTTTTATCTCATGCGATAGAATCCTTAACAGGTAAGCTATATAACTCTCTTACAGAATTAATGGCAAGAGAAGCAATAAGAATTATTTTTGAATATCTTCCAAAATGTTTGGATAACGATAAAAAAGCAAGAAATGAAGTAGCATTTGCCTCAATGCTTGCAGGTATTGCAATGAGCCATTGCTGCGGAACACTTCCTCATGGTATGGGATGTCCTTTATCAGGACATTGTAATGTTCCTCATGGACTTGCATGTGGAGTAATTCAAATACCTACAATTGAAATCGTCGGAAAAACATGCCATGAACAACTTGAAATATTAATGAAATATATAGATTCAAACTTTAAAGCAGAAGATGAAAGCTGTGCTTCAAAAGCATTAATCAAAAAAATAAAGACTTTATTTGATGAACTTGGAATAGACGGAACATTAAAAGACTTTAACTTAACAGATGAAAAAATAAAAGCTATGGTTCCCGATGCAAAAATACATGGATGCACAGGACTTACTATGGAAGAAATTGACGAAAACACAATTGAAAAAATTTATCAATCATTAAAATAAAAAACTCCTAATGGAGTTTTTTATTTTATTTCAAAGCCAGCTTTTCTAATAGCTTTGTAAATTTCTTCTTTATCAATTTCCCTATCATAAGAAATTTTTACAAATCCTTCTTCATAATCAGCATGAGAAACCAAGCCATCTATTTTATTTAATTCTATTTCAAGACTTTTTTCACAATTCTTGCAGTGCATACCTGAAATTTTTATTATCTCTGTTCCAATAACAGGATTTTCAATTTTCTTTTGAGGATTTATAACAGTCTTTGAAGAACCTGTACAACAGGAACTTTCTCCTTTAAAATGTTTTATTGTTCCTTTTACTGCAAAAATCAATAAACAAACAACAAGAATTAATATTATTATATCAATCAAAATATCACCTCTTATTATCATTTACGAACTGCCTATCTTTTTTATCTTGTTTTTTCTTTTTTATAAACATATATAATTGATATAAACTCATACCTACTATATAAATGACTATAACCAAAAGAAAAAACCAAAACATTGAAGCTGTAGAATTACCCATTTAAAACCTCTTTATTTATAAATATTTTCAAAAGAAGAATTAGAACAAGAACTACATCCGCTGCAGCCACTGCAGCTACATCCACAACCACCATTTTTTTTCTTTTTAAAGTGGTTATATAAAACAAAAGCACTATATCCAATAATTAAAGCTATTATTATAATATCAATCATTTTTATTTCCTCCTTAATAAAAAGTCAGGCATATATTTATACCTGACTTAAATAAAATATATTATGCTCCTTGTACAGATCTTTTTGCATATACTTTTTGATTTTTGTATGGGTCAGGTCTTAGTAATTGGAATAATATTAAAGCTGCAAGTACAAAAGCTATTAAAGTAAGAACCGTAAAAGGACCACCCAGTATAAATGAACCTATTTGATATACACATAAGCAAACAACATATGCAAATACGTTTTGGAATAAAATAGCAAACCAGAACCATTTTCTTGATTGCATCTGTTGAGCCATTGTTGCAATTGCCGCTAAACATGGAGAGTCAAGCATATTAAATAATAGGAATGAGAATGCGGCAAGAGTTGATGGGAACCAAGTTTGAACTGCTTGTGCAACTGTAACAGGATCTTCGCTTGCACTTTCAGCTACACTTGCAAGTACACCCATAGTAGTAACAATAGCTTCTTTTGCCGTAAATCCTGATAAAGAAGCCGCAACAGGCTGCCACTGTCCAAATCCAAGAGGAGCAAATAAAGGAGCAATTGCACCCCCGATAACAGCAAGAAGGCTGTCTTTACCATCTTCAACCATTGTAAAGCTTCCGTCTATAAAACCAAATCCGCCAAGGAACCACATAACAACACATGCAAGGAATAAAATTGTTCCTGCTTTAATTATAAAACCTTTTAATCTTTCCCAAACGTGAAGTAAAACTGTTTTTGCTTGTGGAATATGATATTGAGGAAGTTCCATAACAAAAGGTGCAGGTTTTCCTGAGAAAGGTTTTGTCTTTTTAAGCATAATTGCAGAAACAAGAACCGCAACTATTCCAAGAAAGTACATCAAAGGAGCAACAAAACCGCCTGCTTCATAACTTCCGGTTGCATAACTTGCCATAACTCCACCCATCAAAGCGATAACAGGCAATTTTGCACCACATGGAATAAATGTGGCCGTCATTATTGTAAGTCTTCTGTCATTATCCTGTTCGATGGTTTTTGATGCCATAATACCCGGAATACCACATCCCGAAGATATTAGAAGAGGAATAAAACTCTTTCCCGATAAACCAAAATGTCTGAACACTCTGTCCATAACAAAGGCTATACGAACCATGTATCCGCAGTCTTCGAGAATTGATAAAAATAGGAATAATATTGCCATTTGAGGTACGAAACCAAGAACAGCACCTACCCCGCCGATTATCCCATTAACAACAAGACTGTTAATCAAATCAGATGCACCTATATTTGTTAAGAATGTTTCTGCCCATCCTTGAATTGCACCAACAAAAGTATCGTTTGTCCAGTCGGTAACAAAAGTACCTATGGTAGTAACGGATATATAATAAACAACAAACATTACCGCAATAAAAATCGGAATACCTAAAATACGGTTAGTAACGATTTTATCTATTTTATCCGACACCGTTAATTTTTCCTTACCCTTTTTAACGGTTGTCTTAACGATTTTTTGAATATATTTATATCTTTCATCCGTTACGATGCTTTCCATATCGTCATCGTGTTTTTCTTCTATGCTTTTTCTTTTTTCTTCCAAAAGTTTTTTCCCTTCGGAAGAAATATGTATGTTTTCCATAACTTTACTGTCATTTTCAAGAAGTTTTACACTATACCATCTTCTTTTATCTTCACTTATTGAATTTGGAATTATGCCTTCAATTTCTTTAATTGCACTTTCCAGTTCTTTTGAGAATATTTCATTTGGTCGTTTAACTTCATTTTTCTGTGCAACTTTTATTGCTTCGTTAACAAGTTTATCAAGTCCTGTTCCTTTAAGAGCAGATGTTTCGATTACAGGGCAGCCCATAAGCATAGATAACCTTTCTGTGTCTATAGACATTCCTCTTTTTTCTATTAAATCTGCCATATTTAAAGCAATTACAACAGGTACACCGGTTTCGATTAACTGTGTCGTCAAATACAAGTTTCTTTCTATATTTGTTGCATCCACAAGATCAATAATAACATCGGGATTTTCATTTAAAATATAATCCCTGCTTACTACTTCCTCTAAAGTGTAAGGAGAAAGAGAGTAAATACCGGGAAGGTCTGTAATGATAACATCTTTCTTATTTTTTGATTTTAATTTACCTTCTTTTTTTTCCACCGTAACCCCAGGCCAGTTACCAACATATTGATTGGCACCGGTTAAAGAGTTGAACATTGTCGTTTTACCGCAGTTGGGGTTTCCGGCAAGTGCAATTTTGATTGCCATTATTTTACCTCCTAGAAATTGATTGTTTTAGATTGTTTTAAACTACTTTACCTGTACACATTTGGCGTCTTCTTTTCTTACGGAAAGCTCATAACCCCTTACCGTAATTTCAACGGGATCTCCGAGAGGAGCCACTTTTCTGATATAAAGTTCGCTTCCTTTAGTTATTCCCATATCCATGATACGTCTTTTATAAGCACCGTCTCCTTCGATTTTTACAACCGTAACGCTGCTTCCTACTTTTGCATCTCCTAAAGTCATTTTCTTCTCCCTTCGTAACTTATATATTTAAAACACTAAACCATTATATGTCTGGCCATATCTTTGTTAATTGCAACTCTAGAATCTTTAATATTTACTATTACATTTCCTCCAATCATGGATATAACAGTAATTTCACTTCCGTTAACAAAACCTAAGTTTTCTAAAAATCTCTTGGTTTCTTCATTACCGCTTACCCTTTTAATTGTTTCAACACTTCCTATGTTTACCAAATTTAAAGGCATCATTTACCATCCTCTCTTATTATGAATAAAGTTATTGTAAGTTTTCAGTTATATTTTCAATATTGTTAGTTATTGCTTACATATTACTAAAGTTAGTATATGCTAACTTTAGTAATATGTCAAGTTATTTTGGAAAATTTTATTTAATAAAATGCTAAAACAAAGGATATCGGAAAAGTATGATTAAAATGAAAATAATTGTAAATTTTACATTGTATATATATTTTTTACAAAAAAAGACAGGTATTTCTACCTGTCTAAAATTTTTAATTAAATACTTTCATGGAAAGTTCTCTTGATAACTTCAAGTTGTTGTTCTTTTGATAGTCTGTTGAAGTTAACGGCATATCCTGAAACTCTGATTGTAAGAGTTGGATATTTTTCAGGATGATCCATTGCATCAATAAGAACTTCTCTGTTCATAACATTAACGTTTAAGTGATGTGCTCCTTGATAGAAGTATCCGTCTAAAATATTTACAAGATTTTCAATTCTTTGATCTTTTGATTTTCCAAGTGCATCAGGTACAATTGAGAATGTATTTGAGATACCGTCTTGGCATACATTTCTGTATGGAATTTTTGCAACAGAGTTAAGTGAAGCAAGAGCCCCGTTAATATCTCTTCCGTGCATTGGGTTTGCACCAGGAGCTAAAGGTTCACCAACTTTTCTTCCATCAGGTGTACTACCTGTTTTCTTACCATACATAACGTTACTTGTAATAGTAAGAGCAGAAAGAGTATGAATTGCATCTCTGTAGATATGATGTTTTTTAAGTTGTTTGAAGAAGTATGTTACAGCATCTACTGCAAGTAAATCTACTCTGTCATCATCATTTCCGTATTTAGGGAAATCTCCTTCAATTTCGAAATCAACTGCAACTCCGTTTTCGTTTCTGATTGGTTTTACTTTTGCAAATTTAATTGCAGAAAGTGAGTCAGCAGCAACAGAAAGTCCGGCAATACCAAATGCAGTAATTCTTTCAACATCTGTATCATGAAGAGCCATTTGAACTGCTTCATAAGCATATTTATCATGCATATAGTGAATGATGTTTAATGTATCTACATATAGTTCAGCAACATATGAAAGAACTTTTTTGTAGTTTTCCATTACTTTGTCAAAATCAAGAACTTCATCTTTGATAGGTTCAATTCCAGGAACTACTTTAATTCCTTTTAATTCATCAACCCCTCCGTTGATTGCATATAAAAGTGATTTTGCAATATTTGCTCTTGCTCCGAAGAATTGCATTTGTTTACCTATTGCCATTGCTGATACACAACATGCAATACCATAATCATCACCATAAATTGGTCTCATTACATCGTCATTTTCATATTGAATAGAGTCTGTGTCAATACTCATTTTTGCACAGTATTTTTTGAAGTTTTCAGGTAAATGTTCACTCCAAAGTACTGTTAAGTTTGGTTCAGGAGCAGTTCCTAAGTTTGTTAGAGTATGTAAGTAACGGAATGAGTTTTTTGTAACCAATGTTTTTCCGTTAATACCCATACCACCTATTGATTCTGTTACCCATGTAGGGTCCCCGCCGAATAATTCATTATATTCAGGAGTTCTAAGGTGTCTTACAAGTCTTAATTTAATGATGAATTGGTCAATTAATTCTTGAGCTTCTTTTTCTGTTATTACATTGTTTTTTAAATCTCTTTCAATGTAAATATCAAGGAATGTAGAAGTTCTTCCAAGAGAAGTAGCTGCACCGTTATTTTCTTTAATACCGGCAAGGTAACCGAAATATAAAGCTTGTACGGCTTCTTTTGCATTTGTTGCAGGTTTTGAAATATCTACGCCGTAAGACATAGCCATATTTTTAAGTCTGCCTAAGTTTCTGATTTGTTCGCTTACTTCTTCTCTAAGTCTTATTCTATCTTCACTCATTGGACCATCTAAGTTTTCAAGGTCCATTTGTTTTTCTTCAATAAGCTTGTCCACACCATAAAGAGCAACTCTTCTGTAGTCCCCTATTATTCTTCCTCTTCCGTATGCATCAGGAAGTCCAGTTAAAAGCCCTGCTGTTCTTGCAAGTCTTGTTCTTTTTGGATAAGCATCAAAAACACCATCATTGTGTGTTTTTCTGTATTCTTTAAAATGTTTTTCAATATCTTCGTTTAGTTTATATCCATATTGTTCAAGGGCAGAAGTTGCCATTCTCATTCCACCATAAAGATTTACAATTCTTTTTAATGGAGCATCCGTTTGAAGTCCAACAATAACTTCATTGTCTTTATCTATATAGCCAGGTTTAAAATTTTCAATACCGGATACGGTATCTACTTCAACATCAATTATACCTTTTTTAATTTCCTCAACGATTAAGTCATGAGCTTTTGCCCATACTTTATCTGTTTTTTCAGTTGTTCCTTCTAAGAAAGAGTCATCTCCTTCATAAGCAGTGTAGTTTCTTTGAATAAAATCTCTTACGTTTATTTCTTTTTCCCAAACACCGCTTTTAAAATCATACCATGGATTAGTCATATAATTCCTCCCTTGACTTAAATTTATTTATTAAAAAATATCTTTTGATATTTTTCAACCACATCTTTTTCCATAGGTTCTGTATCCTCTAAGGGATAATCAATACCCATGACCTTATACTTTTCCCTTCCAAGCTGATGGAATGGAAGAAGTTCAACTTTTTCAACATTTTTTATTGTATCAATATACCCTTTTAAAGCTTTCATATGTTCTCCACTATCTGTAAGCCCAGGCACAACAACGTGCCTTATCCATATTGGTATATTGTTTTCTTGTACTTTTTTAATAAACTTTAAAGTTTCATCTTGTTTTCTTCTTGTTATTTCATTATATTTTTCATAATCTTCATGTTTTATATCATAAAGAATTAAATCTGTATATTTAAGTATTTCGTCATAATCACCCTTACCATACCCTGCAGTATCAATGCAAGTATGAATATCATTTTCTTTACATTTTTTTAAAAGTTCAAGCAAAAATTCCGGCTGCATTAAAGGTTCCCCTCCGGAAAAAGTAACTCCTCCGTTATTTTTAAAATAAGGTTTAAAACGCTTTATTTTATTTATAACTTCATCTGCCGTCATTTCTTCACCTGCACATAAATCCCAAGTATCCGGATTATGACAATATTGGCATCTTAAATTGCAACCTTGTAAAAAAACTACGGTTCTTATACCCGGTCCGTCCACAAGTCCCATAGACTCAATAGAGTGTATTTTTCCCATTTTGCCTCCTTAGAAATTAAGCATTTTTTATTTTTCTTTTATTAATTATTTAACCTTTTATTATCTCCTCCTTATAAGTATTGTTAATCAAACAAATATCATGTTTAGATTATTATACTATAAAATGTTAGTTATTGCTAACATTTTTTTCTCGAATTGATAAATTTTTAAATTTATTATATAATATAAAAGGTCTACAAATATTGTAACATATGCATAAATAAAAAGATAGAGGAATATCATGGTTAGTTATTTATCAAAGAAATTTATTAAAGATTATAAAAATGTAAAAAATGAAAATGTAAGAAGAGCTTATGGAATGTTATGTAGTATAGTAGGAATATTACTAAACATTTTTTTGTTTGCAATAAAATATTTTGCGGGCATAATAAGCGGCTCAATAGCAATAACGGCAGATGCTTTTAACAACCTTTCTGATGCAGGTTCTTCGGTAATCACTCTTATAGGTTTTAAATTTGCGGGAATGAAACCAGACCTTGAACACCCATTTGGACACGGAAGAGTAGAGTATATTTCCGGATTTGCTGTTTCTGTAATGATTATACTGATGGGAGCCGAGCTTTTAAAATCATCAATTGATAAAATTTTTCATCCTGAAAGTATAGATACAACTGTTGTTTCATTTATAATTTTAATAGTTTCAATACTTGTAAAATTATATATGTCTTTATACAACAGTAAAATCGGAGATAAAATTGAATCAGCTGGAATGAAAGCCACAGCAACAGACAGTAAAAGCGACTGTATAGCAACATCGGTTGTTTTAATATCAATGTTAATAGCAAAATTTACGGGAGTAAACATAGACGCATATGCAGGTTTGCTTGTTGCAGGATTTATTCTTTATGCGGGATATGATGCGGCAAAAGAAACATTAAGCCCTCTTCTTGGTCAAATTCCGGAAAAATCTCTTGTTGATTCAATAGAAAAAATTGTTATGAGCTACGATGAAATTGTAGGAATACATGACCTTGTTGTTCATGACTATGGCCCTGGAAGACTTATGATTTCTCTTCATGCCGAAGTACCTGGAAACGGAGATATTTTTATTCTTCATGATGCAATAGACAGAGCAGAGATAGAACTTAACGAAAAATTAAACTGTGAAGCTGTAATCCATTTAGACCCTATCGACACAGACAATGAAGAAGTAATGGAAATGAAGAGCAAAATTACTAAGCTTATCAAAAAAGAAATAGATGAAATAATTACAATACACGATTTTAGAATAGTAAAAGGAAATACTCATACTAATGTTATTTTTGACGCGGTTATACCGCCAAAATACAAAATGACAGATAAAGAAGTTGAAACAAAAATAAAAGATTTAGTAAAAAATAATTTTGGAAATTACTTTGCAGTTGTCAAAGTAGAAATTACATATGTTTAAAAATATCCCTCTATAATTTTTATAGAGGGTTTTATTTAATAAAAGGAGGTTTATATGAATACTAATTATTTAAAACTTTCTGATGAACTACAAAAACAAATAATAAACGACAGAAAAGAAAACAAAATCAATCCATATGCTTTTAAGGATGAAAATATATTAAGAAGGGACATGAATAAAGATAAAGCAACTATTTGGAGACCTGCATTTGTAAGAGACATAGAAAAGACAATGCATATACCTTACTACAACCGTTATTCAGACAAAACCCAGGTATTTTCATTATATAAAAATGACGATATATCAAGAAGAGCTTTTCATGTTCAGCTTGTTTCAAGAATTGCAAGAAATATAGGAAAAGTACTAAACCTAAACATAGACCTTATAGAAGCAATAGCACTTGCCCACGATATAGGACATACACCTTTCGGACATGGAGGAGAAAGAATATTAAGTGAAATATATCACGAAAATACCGGCAGGTATTTTAATCATAACGTACATAGTGTAAGAGTACTTGATAAACTATCAAACCAAAACATATCTTTACAGGTTCTTGACGGTGTTCTTTGCCATAACGGAGAACTCGAACAGAAAAAATACAAACCCTGCACACTTAACGGATTTAAAGAATTCGATGAAAAAACAAATAAATGCTACATTGATGAAAAATATATATCATCTCTTCTACCATCAACTTTGGAAGGCTGCGTTGTAAGAGTAAGCGATATTATTGCTTATCTTGGAAAAGACAGGCAAGATGCTCAAAGACTTCATATTCTAGAAGATGAAAGAATTTTTAAGAAAAATAAAATGGGAAATACAAATTCTGAAATTATAAATAATTTATCCGTAAACATAATACAAAATAGTTACGGTAAAAACTATCTTCAAATGGATAAAGAAGTTTATGAAGCACTAAAATGGGGTAAAAAAGAAAACTACGAATTAATATATGAAGACAGTAAAGTAACAAAAGATTACGAAAAAAACATAAAACCAATGTTATTTGGTATTTATAATAAATTTTTAAAAGACCTTAAAGATAAAAATACAAATTCACTTATATATAGACATCATATTAAATACGTAGAAAATTTTAGTAAGTTTAAATATAACGACACAGACCCGAACGATATAGTGGTAGATTTTATAGCAAGCATGACGGATGACTATTTTATAGATTTACATGAATATTTATTCCCAAAAAGCAAATATAAAGTAAAATATATAGGTTATTTTGAATAATATTAAATGAATATTATTCATTGACTTTTGTTCATTAATATGATAAATTGTTTACGAAAGGGTGATATGCATGCGTATTTCAAAAGATCCACAAGAAAGAAAAAAAGAAATATTGGACACTGCAATGAAACTTTTTTTGATAAAAGGTTACAATGAAACCACAATGGCGGATATTGCAAAAGAAATGAATGTAGTAAAAGGACTTTGCTACAGATATTTTGATTCAAAACAAAAACTTTTTGAAGCAGCAATGGAAGAATATGTAAAAAATTGCAGCGAAATATTTATAGAAACCTTACAGGATAAATCAAAACCCTTTAAAGAAAAATTAAACATACTTTCATCTTTAATGATAGAAACAGAAAAAAATGCAAAATACAAATCTTTTTTTCATAAAAAAGGAAATGAAGAATTTCATGAAACTCTTATAATAAAAATGTACAAATATATTTATCCTTATATAAAAGAAGAAATAGACAGGTTATGTAAAAACGGTGAAATAAACATTAAAAATTCTGAAATTCTGATAAACTTTATTATATATGGACAAATTGGACTTCTAACAAACACAAATTATGATATTGAAATAACTGCAACCGAAATAAAAAATTACATAAATAAATTAATCGAATAAAAAATCCCCTTTTTTGGGGATAAATTTTTACATAACGAATGAATAAAAGTCAATGGAGGTAAGAATGAAAACAAATTATAAATCAAATTCAAAGAAAACATTTGATATGCAAGCACAAAATTATGATAAAACTTTTTACGGAAAACATGCAAGGTCAAATTACAAACACATTTTAAATGAAATAAACCAAGTAAAAAAAGGAAATATTTTGGATGTAGGATGCGGTACCGGAGAAATTTTAAATATACTCAGTAAATCAAATTATAATCTGTACGGTATAGACATATCTGAAAATATGTTAAAAAAAGCTAAAACAAAATTAAAAAATTCCGCAAAATTAACTGTCGGAGACAGCGAACATCTTCCGTATGAAGACAATAAATTCGATATTATCATCTGCAACGATTCTTTTCATCATTATCCAAATCCTTTAAAAGCTTTAAACGAAATGAAAAGAGTTTTAAAAAAAGGAGGAAAAATCATAATAGGAGATTGTTATCAACCGATTATTTTCAGACAAATAATGAATATGTTTATAAAATTTTCAAAAGAAGGAGATGTTAAAATATATTCAAAAAAAGAATTTACAAAAATGCTTAAAAAGTTTAATTTCAAAAATATAAAATATAAAAAATTAAACAATACTTCATGTTTGATAAAAGCCTTTAAATAATACTGTGTTATAATAAAACCATGGAGGAAATCAATCTATGAAAAGAATTGAAGTAAGAGAATCAAAAATTCCGTTAATAGTCGGTATTTTGGATTTTATTGTATTTTTTATATTTCTCGTTTGTTTTTCAATCGCTTCACTTTCTGACAATGCATTTGTGGCAGCAATATTTTGTATTATGATTTTCGGAGGATTCTGTTTTCTGGGAATATATTTGATTATTTCATATTTCAGAAGAAGACTTATACTGTATGATAATTATTTTACATACACAAAAACTTTGGGAAAAACCAAAACATACGAATATTATGAAATTTCATCTATTCAAACCATGTTCAATACAATAAACATACAATTAAAAATATATAATAAAAACGATAAAAAAATTGTATCAATAGAAAATAATATGTTGGGGTATGAACAAGCAATAGATTTCTTCCTTGAAAAAAATATCAATATAGACAATGCCGATATAGAAAAATATGGAAACAAAATTGACAAAATAAGAAAAAAAAATGATGATAACAAAAAAAACGAAGAAAATTATATAAAAAACAGATGGACCATACAACAAATAAAAAAAGAAATACAATTTATGAAAATCTTCAATATAATAATTATAGTCTGTTTTGTAATGTCTTTGTTTTTGCCTATAAAAATCGATTTTACGATAAACTTAATAATTATAGTTTTTATTTATTGTTTATATTTACACTTCTATCCAAAAATGGTTTTAGAAATAAAAGATAAATCAAAATCATATAGAATACCTTTTCCGTTTTTATGTTTTTGTTTGATTATGCTTCATTTTTTATTTTCAACGGAAACAATAAACGAAAAAGGAAACATAATATTTCTTTATTCATTGATTTTTTCAATTATAATTTTTATACCGTTTATTTTAAACTGTTTAATAAAAAAAATAAAAACATACAAACTTAAAACAATTATTATTTTCATATTAATTTTTGCCACGTCTTTTTCCGTTGTAAGACCGATAAATTATATACTTACTTTTAAAACTCCGACACATGAAACCGTAACTATAATAGATAAATATTCAAACAGAAACAGAAAGTCAGGAAGAAGTTATTATTTTAAAATAATATTGAACAATGAAAAAACAGATGTAGAAGTTTCAAAAAATATTTACAACAAAAAAGAAATTAATGATAATGTCCAAATATGTAACAGAGAAAGCATACTGGGATACAAATACTTTACTATACACGAATAAAAAGAAGTACATTATGTACTTCTTTTATTTATTACCATTATCTTTTTTTATAAGTTCTCTTATTGCTTCAATCGCAACTTTTATCACGTTTTCCGTATCATGAACCTGAACATTATCAAGTCCGGCTTTTTCTCTTTCTTGATTTGCTATTGCCAAAAAACAGGCTCCGCATCTTACTTTAAGATAACTTGCAACTATAAATAAAGCGGCACTTTCCATTTCACTGGCTTTACAACCAAGCTTACACCATGCATTCCATTTTGATAAAAGTTCATCTTTGTTTGGAAGAGTTTCCGGTCTATGTTGACCGTAAAAAGAATCTTTGCTTTGAACAACCCCAATATGATTTCTTATTTTAAGCTTGTCTGCTGCATTTTTAAGAGCCATAATTATTTCAAAATCAGCAACGGCAGGATACTCAATCGGAGCATATTCCTTTGATGTTCCTTCAAATCTTATTGCACCGCTTGCAATAACCATATCTCCACCTTTTACATCAAGATCCATTCCTCCACATGTTCCAACTCTTATAAAAGTATCCGCTCCACATACCTTTAATTCTTCCATTGCTATTGCCGCAGAAGGACCACCTATACCTGTTGAAGTAACGGAAACTTTTACTCCGTCAATCTCTCCTGTATAAGTAACAAATTCTCTTGAATCGGCAATAAGTTTTGGATTATCAAAATACTTTGCTATTTCCTTACATCTTTTAGGATCTCCCGGAAGAAGAACATATTTTCCTACTTCTCCCTTTTTTACACCTATATGGTATTGTTTTCCGCTACCTTCAGCATAATCAATCATATCCATATCCTCTCTTATTAATAATTTTCCAAATAATTAAACATATCATCTATATTATCAGTTACAAAAAATAATTCAAATACTTTATCATTCATCATATTTTTATTTACAATTTTCTTCATAAACAAAAACATATCGTCAAAAAAATTATCATAATTAAAAACAACGATAGGTTTATTTATAATTCCTTTGTTTTTAAGTACAAGAACTTCAAAAAATTCATCAAGAGTTCCTATTCCTCCGGGAAGAATAATAAATCCGTCACAATTACTTTCCATATAAAGTTTTCTAACACTCATATTTTCCTTTGAAATTAATGTAGTGCAATCTTTATATACAAATGTTTCCATGTCAGAATCGTCTAAAATTATTCCTATTGTCTTGCCATTATTATCATTTACTTCCTTTGCAAGTCCACCTAAAAGACCGTTTTTCCCACCGCCGAAAATTAAATCATGTCCTCTTTTTGCAAGAGTTTTTCCTATTTGTTTTGAAACTTCTATCATTTCTTTATCTAAATTTTTTGAATAAGAACCGTAAATACATATATTCATATTACCACCTCAAATTAATTATATAATATATAATAGATTTATTTACGTTTATATTAAGTTTTTAATAAAAATATATAAAAAATATAAATATAAGAATTTAAATGCACAAACTCTTTAACCAAACATATAAAAACAAAGTTTCTTTATAAGTGTTTATTTTTATATTATATGTTATTATATTTATATATTAAATTTTTCGGAGGAAATAAAATGGAAAAAATAGCAAGTTTTATGGTAGACCACACCGTACTTGAACCGGGTATATATTTATCAAGAAAAGACAAAGGAGTTATTACATATGACTTAAGATTTATAAAACCAAACACACCTCCTTTTCTTTCAAATGTAGCACTTCATACAATAGAACATCTTTGTGCAACATACTTAAGAAACTCTTCTTATAGTAATAATATTATTTATTTTGGACCTATGGGATGCAGAACAGGATTTTATCTTTTAACTTTAGGCTTAACACATAAACAAGTAGTGGAAATAATAAAAGAAACAGTAAATAATTTATGTGAGTATGAAGGAGAAGTACCTGGTAAAAGCGCTGTGGAATGTGGAAATTATAAAGAACTTGATCTTGATGAAGCAAAAATAGAATTAAAGAAATATAGAGAAGTTATAAAAGATTTAACTGAAGATGATATTTATTATGAAAAATAAAAAAGACACTTAATAGTGTCTTTTTTATTTGTTTCTTCCACAGCATTTTTTATATTTCTTTCCTGAACCGCATGGACAAGGATCATTTCTTCCAACCTTATTTTTATTTACAACAGGTTTTTTCTTTGCCGGTTGGTCAGGACTGTTTGTAAACATTTCTTTAGGAGCTTCGTTTACTATTTCTTCAACTTTTTTCATATGGAATAAATATTTTACTGTATCTTCCTTAATAACTTCGTTCATTTCTTCAAACATTGCAAAACCTTCTTTTGTATATGCTTGAACAGGATCGATTTGTCCGTAAGCTCTTAAGTTGATACCTTGTTTTAATTGATCCATGTTATCGATATGTTCCATCCAATTTGAATCAACTACTTTTAATAATACAAGTCTTTCAAGCTCTCTTAATTCTTCAGTTGAAAATTCGTTTTCTTCTTTATATTTATATAATGTATAAACTGCGTCACTTATAATATTTTTAAGTTCATCAGTATCTGTTATGCTTTCATCAATATCAATATTTAAATCGAAAGTATTAAATACATTTTCTTTTATCTTATCAAAATCCCAGTTATCATTGTAACTTTCGTTTGTTGTATAAGCATCAACGATGTTTTCAATAACATAATCTATCATTTCATGAATTGCACTTGAAACATCTTCGCCCTTTAATACTTTCTTTCTTTGAGCATAAATAACTTCTCTTTGTTTGTTCATTACGTCATCATATTGAAGAACGTATTTTCTTATACCGAAGTTCTTACCTTCGATTTGTTTTTGAGCATTTTCAATTGTCTTTGTAAGCATTTTACTTTCTAAAGCTTCATCTTCTTCAAGACTTGTTCTGCTTGCAAAGTTTTGTATTCTTTCTCCTCCGAATAATCTCATTAAATCATCTTCAAGAGAAATAAAGAATTGAGAAGAACCAGGATCTCCCTGTCTACCTGCTCTACCACGAAGCTGATTGTCAATTCTTCTACTTTCATGTCTTTCAGTACCTAAGATATGAAGACCGCCAAGTTCTTTTACACCTTCACCTAAAACAATATCGGTACCTCTACCTGCCATGTTTGTAGATATTGTTACAGCACCCATTTGTCCCGCATCTGCAACAATTTCTGCTTCTTTTTCATGATATTTGGCATTAAGTACGTTATGTTTAATTCCTTCTTTTTTAAGAAGTTTACTTAATCTTTCACTGTCTTCTATTGCAATTGTACCAACCAATACAGGTTGTCCTTTTTCGTGTCTAGTTTTAATTTCTCTTATAATTGCTTTATCTTTACCTTTTTTTGTTGTAAAGATTGCATCTTTCATATCAACCCTTATAAGAGGTTTATTTGTAGGAACGGGATATACATTCATATTGTATATTTCTTTAAATTCTTCTTCTTCTGTCTTAGCAGTACCTGTCATACCTGCAAGTTTATTAAACATTCTAAAGTAGTTTTGGAATGTTATTGTAGCTAAAGTTACGCTTTCTCTTTCAACTTTAACTCCTTCTTTTGCTTCAATTGCTTGATGTAAACCTTCAGAATATCTTCTTCCTTCCATTATTCTTCCCGTAAATTCATCTACAATTAAAACTTCACCGTCTCTTACAACATAGTCTCTGTCTTTAAACATTAAAGTATTTGCTCTCAAAGCCTGATTAAGATGATGTTGAAGTTCCATATTGTTAATATCAGAAAGATTTTCTATATTAAAAGCCCTTTCTGCTTTGGCAATACCGGATTCCGTTAAGTTACACGTCTTATCCTTTTCATCAACCGCATAATCCTCAGGTTTTAATGTTTTAATAAAAGAATTTGCATCGTAATATCTTCTTGTACTTTCGTTTCCACTTCCGGAAATAATGAGAGGAGTTCTGGCTTCATCTATAAGAATACTGTCGACTTCGTCCACTATAGCATAATTAAGCTCTCTTTGAACAGTATCATCTATTCTTTTAACCATATTGTCTCTCAGATAATCAAACCCGAATTCATTGTTTGTTCCATAAGTTATATCTGCATTGTATGCAGCTTTTTTTTCGTCAAAGTCAAGTCCGTGTACTATCAATCCCACACTCATTCCAAGATAATTAAACATCTTACCGTTCCATTCGCTGTCTCTTTTTGCAAGGTAATCATTTACGGTTACTATATGAACACCTTTACCTTCAAGAGCATTTAAGTATGCGGGAAGAGTAGCCATTAAAGTTTTACCTTCACCGGTTTTCATTTCTGCAATATTTCCCTGATGAAGAATAATTCCGCCTATCAACTGAACTTTAAAATGTCTAAGTCCCAAAACCCTGTCCGATGCTTCTCTGACTGTGGCAAAAGCTTCAACCAATAAATCGTCCAAAGTTTCTCCGTTTTTTAATCTATCTTTAAATTCATTTGTTTTATTTTGAAGTTCTTCATCACTCAAAGATTTGTATTCATCAGACAAAGCATCTATTTTATCTGCAATTTTTTCAAGTTTTTTTATTTCTTTATTATCCAACGATTTTGCAACCGCTCCAAGTAATCCCATAATCTTCAATTCCTCTCTAATAAAAAGATTTTCGTAAATTATATTGTATCATAATATATCATGAAATATGTAAAATTTAAGTAATTTTTAATAAATTATGTATCTTATTTTAATGAAAACATTAATTATTAAATTATTCATATTGATAAAAAACATTTATATGATATACTGACTTTAAAATATAATTATTATACATTATACATCCTATCGGGAGGAAAACAATGATTTTATCGGGAAAAGAAATAGAAAAAAATATCGGAAAAGATATAATAATAGAACCTTTTGACAAAAATAAATTAAATCCAAACAGCTATAATTTATCTCTTTCAAACGAACTTTTGGTATATGACAATTACGTTCTCGATATGAAAAAAGAAAATAAAGCGCATAAAATAATAATACCAAAAGAAGGATTAATACTTAAACCAAATAAACTTTATCTTGGAAGAACAAATGAATTTACCAAAACCAATAAATTTGTTCCTATGCTTGAAGGACGTTCTTCTACCGGACGATTGGGACTTTTTATTCATGTTACGGCAGGATTTGGTGATGTTGGTTTTTCCGGTTATTGGACTCTTGAAATATTTTGTATCCAACCTATTAAAATATATCCAAATGTTGAAATATGCCAAATATACTACCATGATATTAAAGGAGAATACGAATTATATAAAAGCGGTAAATATCAAAATAATACGGGAATACAACCAAGCCTTATGTTTAAAGATTTTGAAAAGTAAAAAAGGAATACAAAGGTATTCCTTTTTTAATGATAGATTCTTTTATTTTCCCTAAAGAGTTATTTTTTATTTAAAATTTTCTTACATCTAAAGATATAATATTATTAATTCCCATTTTTTCACATACAGGCTTTAATAAAAAATAAGGACAATCAGAAATTATTACATCATCTTTTTTTCTTTCTTCTAAATAAAATTCTTTTATTTTATAATCTTTTTCATTCCAAAATATTTCAATTAAAAAATCAATATCATCTATATAAGAAAGAAAAGAGAAAAAATATTTTTTCATTGTTTCTTTATTTATTTTTTTTATAAAAAATAAAAACTTATAAAATATAATTTTAAAAAAATAAAATATTAATTCAGGATACATTTTAATACAAAATAAATAAAAATCTAAACAGGTATCACCTTTATATATTACCTTATCAAAATCATAAACTCTCATTTTAATCTCTCTTTATAATTTAAATTTTAATTAAATTATAAAAAATTATATAAAATAGTAATATCTTTAATGGATAAATATTTTGTAAACAATATGTAAATAAAATTATTCACTTTATAAAAAATTTTTTATAAATTTTTTTATCCTTTTTTATAAAAAAACACAAAATACATAATAATATATAAAATTTTTAAATACATATTGTGTTTTTTATGTATTTTTCCCCTGTTTATAACTCAAAATTTAATTGTTGATAAATTGTTTTTTTTTGCTATAATAGGTAAAAAGACCACTTATCTACATATATTTTGTAAAGTTATTAACAATTTGTTGGTGTTTTATGGATAAGCCTTATTTTTTTCTGCATTTTTCCTAGAAATACGCTTTTTTCGTTCGTTTATATGTTGATAACTCATATGTGAATAATTTGTCAAAAAGAATAAAAAAAATTAGATTGATTTATATATCAATATTATTTTGGAGGTTGTAATGTCTTTTGAACAAGAACTATGGAATAACGCACTAGAATATCTGGAAGATGAACTTTCGGATTTTGTATTCAAAGAATACTTTGAATCATCCATTACACCCCTAGCCTTTGAAGATGATACATTCTATCTTCAAGTACCGGATGAGGGAAATAAAATTTTACTTGAGGGTCAATATGCGGTACTGGTTGAAAACGCATTAAAATACTATACTCAAAGATACATAAAAGTTAAGTTTGTGGTCGCTTCTTCAAACGATATGGTATATACAAAAGAAGAAGCACTAAAAGAAATAGCAGCAACAAAAGAAAATGAAAAAAACGTTGAATATAATATATATAATACTTCATATATTCAGCTTAATCCTAAATATACATTTGATTCCTTTGTTGTAGGTGCAAATAACAGATTTGCTCACGCAGCATCAGTTGCGGTTGCAGATGCTCCGGCTAAGAAATACAATCCGCTTTTTATATATGGAGGAGTTGGACTTGGTAAAACTCACTTAATGCACGCAATAGCACAACATATTTTAAGAAAAGACCCTACAAAAAAGGTAGTGCTGCTATCAAGCGAACAATTCTTAAATGAGTTTTTAGATGCAATACAAAATAAAACAAATGTACAATTTAGAAATAAATACAGAAACGCAGATGTACTTTTAATAGACGATATACAATTTATTGCCGGAAAAAACGAAACACAAAATGAATTTTTCCATACATTTAATGCACTTCAAGGTTCAAATAAACAAATAGTACTTACATCTGATAAACCACCTAAAGAAATACATAATCTTGAAGACAGACTTCGTTCAAGATTCTCGCTTGGACTTATATGCGATATATCAATGCCTGATTTTGAAACAAGACTTGCAATTTTAAGAAAGAAAGCTAAAGAAGAAAACTATCAGGTAAGTAACGAAATACTTAATTATATAGCAGAAAATATTGAATCCAACATAAGAGAACTTGAAGGCGTACTTTTAAAGGTAATGGCATTAAGCGAATTTTATAATAAACCTTTAACATTAGACCTTGTAAAAAAAGGATTAAAAGATATAATTGATATAAGTGATAAAAAAATATCTCTTGATTTAATAACAAAAGTTGTTTGTGAATATTACAATATAACAAAAGATGATATTTTATCAAAAAGAAGAACAAAAAATATAGCGTATCCAAGACAAATATGTATGTACTTATCAAGAGAACTTACTGATAATTCTCTACCTACAATAGGAGAATATTACGGAGGAAGAGATCATTCAACAGTAATACACGGATATGACAAAATAAAAGAAGATTTAAAAACAAACGGCGGACTTCAAGAAGAAATAGATAAGATAACATCAAGCATAAAAAACAGTAAATAACAACTTATTAATAGACTTATCCTATAAATATTTTGATTTATTAACATTAAAAATTCGTCAAAAAATGCTTATTAAAAAGGATAAATGAAGTTATCAACATTATCAACACTACTAATACTATTACTTTTTAATAAAAATTAAATATTATATAGATAGGTCACACTAAACATGAAAGGATGAAAACATGAATATAAAAGTAGACAGAAATGAATTCCTAAAAGCACTTGTAACTGTAAGTAAAGCAACAACACTTAGAAATGTAGGCTCTTTAGAAGGAATACTTCTTGAAAGTTATGATGATGTACTTTCTCTATATGCTACAAATAAAGAAATACAAATATCTACAATAATAGATGCAAAAGTGATAAGAGAAGGTAAACTGCTTATTAATTCAAGAATACTAAGTGATATAGTAAGAAGCTTCGATAACGGAGAAGTAGAAATAGATGCAGATGAAAATAACAATATTAAACTTACTTGTTTAAATTCTAAATTTAATATTTCTGCCATGGATTACAGAACTTTCCCAAATAAAGAAGTTTACAATATAAATGACTTTATAAAAATGGATAACGCTACAATAAGAAACATGATTAAAGAAACATCATTTGCTTGTGCAAGTTCTGATTCTGTTTCACCTATTTTAACAGGTATACTTATAGAAAATAATGATGAAGATATTAAATTCGTTGCAATAGACGGCTTCAGAATGGCTATAAGAAGCGAACAATCAAAGGAAAGATATATGAATAATATAAAATGTGTCGTTCCTGCAAGTACTTTAAACGAGCTTAATAAAATACTTACAAATTATGAAGATGATGTATTCTTAAATATTAATGATAAAAAATTCATAGCAAGTGTTGGAAGAACACAAATTATTTCAAGTTTATTACAAGGTCAATTTATTGATTATGTAAATCTTCTTCCAAAAGAAAGCAAAACAATTGTTAAAATGAACAGAATGGAATTATTGTCAGCTTGTGAAAGAGCTTCAATCATTTCAGATGAAGGAAGAGCTCATCTTATAACAATGCATTTTAGCGAAAATAATTTACTTCTTACAAGTAAATCTGCTTTTGGTAATGTAGAAGAAAATATTTCTATTAATTTAAGCGGAGAAGATCTTGATATATCTTTCAACAGCAGATATATAATAGACGCTCTTAAAGTTATTGAAGATGAAAAAGTTATACTTGAATTTAATTCTTCAAACAGTCCTTGTTTGATAAAACCGGTAAATTCAAAGAAATATACTTATCTAATAATGCCTGTAAGACTTTCTTAAAAAGAACCTTTTTGGTTCTTTTTTTGTTAAAAGTATTTGAAAAAATATAAAAATATATATAATAAATAGAAATACATAAGGAGAAAGTTATGAAATACAGTATATATTATAATTCTTTAACTGGGAACACAGAATTTATTGCAAATAAAATAAATGAAATATTAAAAGATAAAATTGTTAAATTTGAAAAATATAATGGTGTTTATGAAGACAATAATGAAGATATTGTTTTTGTGGGCTTTTGGACAGATAAAGGAAATGCAACCGATGAAATAAAAGAACTTTTAAGTAAGATAAAAGATAAAAAGATAGTTTTATTTGGTACTGCAGGATTTATGAGTAATAAAGAATATTACGATAAGATAATAGATAATGTAAAAAAATCAATAAATGAAAGCTGCGAATATATTGATTACTTTATATGTCAGGGTAAAATGGGAATGGGAATAAGAAAAAGATATGAGAATATACTTAAAGAAAATCCTGATAATGAAGGAATAAAAGATATGATAAAAAATTTTGATATAGCTCTAAATCATCCAAATGATGAAGATGTTAAAAATTTGGAACAATTTTTAAGTGAATATAAATAAAAAAAGAATAACATTAGTTATTCTTTTTTTATTTGTTATTTTATAGCTTCTGTTTTATATATAAATTTAACGCTTCCATTCATACCGTCACTAAGTCCTGAAAAGTTATCATAACTGTTTGCATTATCTACTACACTATGAATTCTTCCTTTTAAACTATCAAGACTTCCAAGTGTACTTACTAATTTTTCTATTCCTTCTTTATCAAAAGTATCCATTCCTTCTTCTAATTCTTTAGAACCTTTTTCAAGGGCTGATATTCCTTCAATTAGTTTATCGCTTCCTTGTTTTAATGTTGTAAGTCCGCTGTCTAAATCTTTGCTTCCTTGAATTAAAGGATTAATACCTTGATTTATAAATTGATCTACTCCTAAAACTATCTGGTCGCTTCCCTCAGTTTTTAATCTATTACTTGATGAATATAATGTATCAAGACCGCTTTCAATACTTGAAGCACCATTTAAAATAGTACCTTCTTCATTACTAGTTAAGCTGTACTGAATTTGTTTTTGTGCATTTATAGTTTGTGATAAAGTAGATTGCATTGTTTTTAAATTTGCAAGTAAAGGACTGTCAGGCTGAGATTTTTCAAGTTGTTCAATTGTAGTATTTAATCCGCTTAATACTTGCTCGTTGTAGCTTATTGTTTCACTAAGGCTGTTACCTGCTGTATTTATTCCATCTTTAAGTTTAGTGCTTCCGTTTTTTGTAGCTTCTATACCTGATGATAGTTTTCCTATATTATCAGATAAAAGGCTTGCTCCGTCTTTTAAATCATTAGCACTGACTTTTAGTTGTTCGCTTCCTTTTGCAAGTTGTTTTGCACCGCTGTTTAGTTTATCTATCCCTGTTGTAAGAGTTCCTGATTTATCTATTAAAAGATTAATACCTTCGTTTAATGATTTTGAACCGTTAACAAGTTCTTTTGAAGAACTGCTTAATTTATTTAATGAATTTGTTAAATCCATAATACTGTCAACATCGTCTAAGTTAATGTCTTTATAAACTTCATTTGTTACATAACTCATTGTTCCGTCCATTGTAAAATCTTTTGCATCAAAAGTTATTTCTGCATATGAAGGAATATCAAAACCTCTTACTGAAATAGATTCATCAAGTCCCGGAAAAGCATAACACATTACAACTGTATTTTCTCCTTCATCTACACTTTTTCCGTTTGTAACTTTTATATTACTTATTTTACTTGAATCTAAAATCATTCCTGATACTGCCATAAAAGCATTATTCTCAAATGTTACGTTATCATAGTCTATTCTTATTTTTATTTTACCGCTTTTATGTGCAATATCTTTTGCAGATATTTTTTCACCGTTTAAATAATAAGTCATTTTAATATTTACAGGAAGTTTTTTATTTGAAGTTCCTTGATATGTTATATCTTTTCCTTGTGAATTCCATACTACTTCTGAAAATTTTTTATCAAAAGTTTCATTTCCTTTTAAATTTTCAATATCATTTAAGTTTGTTTTATCTTCTATTTTTTCTCCTTTTTTACCGCCTTTTAATGTTACGCTTACGATTTCTTTATTAACGTTTCCGTCGGCATCTGATATAACATAAACGCTTTCTTCTTTACTTACGTTTGAATCTTTTGCAAATACGCTTTGAGTACAAATTGATAAAGCAAATAAAGATGATAATATTAAAGATAATACTTTCTTTTTATTTTTCATTTTTTATTCTCCTTCTTTTACGTTAAATTTATAAGTTGTTTTTATTATTAATTTATCGAATATCATAAGTGCACTAGGAAGCATTAGTATTACTACAAACATACTTATTATTGCGCCTCTTGATAAAAGAGTACAAATTGCACTTATCATATCTATTTTTGAATATAAAGAAACTCCCAGAGTTGATAAGAAGAATCCTAAAGCACTTACGATAATTGAGCTTGTTGAAGTTTTTAAAGCTAATAATACCGCATCTTTTTTTGCCATTCCTTTTTCTCTTTCTTCTTTATATCTTGTAGTCATTAATATTGCATAATCAACAGTTGCTCCAAGTTGTATGGTTCCTATTACTATTGATGCAACAAAAGGAATTGTAGTATTGGTGTAGAAGGATAGTCCCATATTTATAAATATTGCAAATTCGATTATTGTTACCAAAATTACCGGTATTGAAATTGATTTGAATACTGTAAGTATTATTAAGAATACTGCGGTTATTGATATATAATTTACAACTTTAAAATCATGGTCTGTAACATCAATAAGATCTTTTGTACAAGGAGCTTCACCTATAAACATTGAATTTTTATCATATGATTTTGTTAAATTTTGTATTTTTGTTATTTGATTATTTACTTCATCTGATGCTGTTTTATAGTTAGAATTAATAATCATTAGTTTATAGTTATTACTTTCAATTTGATCTTTTAATTCATTTGGTATTATTTCATCAGGCATTGATGGATCAATTATTGTATCCATTGATAAAACATCTTTTACTCCATTAATATTTTCTATTTTTTTTGTTAATTCATAACTTTCTTTTCTTGAAATATCTTTATCAAGAAGAACCATATGAGTTGAACCTATATTAAATGTTTTTTCTATTTCGTTATTTGCTTTTATACTTTCACATGTTTGAGGTAATGTATCGTATAAGTTATAGTAAACTTTTGTATTGTTGTATCCGTATATTGAAGGTATCAATATTACTAAGAATAGAATTGCAAATACTTTATAATTTTTTATGACAAAATTACTAAGCTTATCAAAACTTGGCATAAAGTTTCTATGTTTAAATTTATTAATAGATTTTTCAAAAGTAAGTATTAGTGATGGAAGAATAGTTACACAAGATATTATTCCTATTACAACACCTTTTGCCATTACTGTTCCAAGATTAAGTCCTAAAGTAAATGTCATAAAACAAAGGGATAAAAATCCTGCTATTGTAGTTATTGAACTTCCTACTATAGATGTAAAAGTATTTGTTATTGCATGAGCCATAGCTTCGTTTTTACCTTGGTAATTAGCAAGTTCTTCTTGGTATCTGTGATATAAAAATATAGAATAGTCCATCGTAACAGCTAACTGTAAAACAGCGGCAAGAGCTTTGGTTATAAAAGATATATCATCAAAGAAGAAGTTACTTCCAAGGTTGTATATTATTGAAATACCTATACTAAGTAAGAAAAATACAGGTATCATAAAAGAATCCATTGAAAAACCTAAAATTAATCCAGTAAGTATAGCGGCAATTATTACATATACAACCGTTTCATGGTTGATAAGATTTTTTATATCCGTTACTACAGAAGACATTCCGCTTACAAAACATTCTTCATTTGAAATATTTCTTATATCTTCAACCGCCTGCATAGTTTCGTCTGAACCCATTGAAGTATCATAGAATATAGCCATTAAAGTTTCATCTTTATTGTTAAAAGTGCTATAAATATTATCAGGCAGTATTTCTTTTGGTACGGATAAATCCAAGATATCGTCATACCATATTACTGAGTCAACATGGTTTACTTTTTCTATTTTTTCTTTTAAATTTTCAACTTGTTTATTATCCATTCCTTTTACTATATACATGGAAAATCCGCCTTTACCGAATTCATCCATGAGCACATCTTGACCTTTCATCGTCTCCAAATCTTTTGGAAGATAAGAAAGGATATCATAATTTATTTTTGTGTTTATAAACCCTATAACAGAAGGTATTAACAGTAAAACAGCAATTAATAAAATAAGAATTCTATGTTTTACTATTTTTTGTGATATTTTATTCATTAGCTCTCCTCCTTTTATAATAAAAATGACTATTAGTCATTTTTATTATATGGGATTATAATACGAAAATGACCAATAGTCAATATTATTTAAATAAAAAATTGACTATTAGTCATTTTTTATAATTTAATCAATTGACAAAATATTTTTAATGTGCTACTTTTTTATTAAGGAGAGATTATTATGGGTATTATTGAAGATAAGAAAAGAAAAAAATTGGATAATCTTCTTGATTGTGCTTTTATTTTATTTACTACAAAAGGAATAGAAAATACATCTGTATCCGATATAACAAAAAAGGCAAAGGTTGCAAAAGGGACTTTTTATTTATACTTTAAAAATAAATATGAGATTAAAGATATACTTATATATAATAAATCAAATGAAATTTTTAATATGGCTAAAAGAGCCCTCGATAAAGAAGATATAAATTCATTTCATGAAAAAGTTTTGTTTTTTGTAGATTATATAGTTGATACATTAAATAATAATCCTGTAATATTAAGCTTTATATCGAAAAATTTAAGCTGGGGCGTTTTTAAAAAAGTAATAATAGAAAATAGTGAAGATAGTAAGTTTAAAACATATTTTGATGAGATGATAAAAAATTCAGGTTATGAATTTGATAATTATGAATTTATGTTTTATACAATATTAGAACTTGTTAATTCAACATGTCATAATGTAATTTTATATAGTGAACCTGTACACCTTGATGTATTAAAGAAATATTTATATAAAGATATACGTTCTATAATAGATAATCATATAATTAAAAAAGACCTTTAAGGTCTTTTTTAATTATATAAGTTGTTGACTACTTATTTAAAAACATATATAATTTAAAATAAGTTTTTTTATTTGGAATATCAAATAAAAGTAAAGATCAAACGAGGTAATATATGAATAAAAATAAAGATGTAGTTATTAAACTCGAACACATTAATAAGAAATTTGGAGAAAAAGAAGCATTAAAAGACGTTACTTTTAATGTAAAAAAAGGAGAAATTCTCGGTTTTCTTGGACCATCAGGTGCAGGTAAAACAACTTTAATAAAAATTCTTACAGGACAAATAACATCAGATCTTGGTATAGCTGAAGTATTTGGAAAAGAATGTATAAAACTTCAAAATGAAGATTATGAAAAAATAGGTATGGTTCTTGATGACAGTGGTGTATACGAAAGACTTACTTGTTTTGATAATATACTTCTTTTTGCTGATATTTATGGTATGTCAAGACAAGATGTTCATGATATTTTTGATAAAGTAGATCTTGCTGATGATAAATGGGAAAAAGCAGGAAATCTATCAAAAGGTATGAGACAAAGACTTGTAATAGCAAGAGCTATTCTTCATCAACCGGAACTTTTATTCTTAGATGAACCAACAAGCGGTCTTGACCCTTTAACTTCTCAAAAAATACATAATTTATTATTTGAACTTAAAGAAAAAGGAACAACAATATTTTTAACTACACATAATATGGAAGAAGCAAGCAAACTTTGCGACCATGTTGCACTTCTTAATGAAGGGGTTATTGTTGAATACGGAGTTCCCGATGAACTTTGCAGAAAATATAATGATAAAAACGAAGTTAAAATGTTATTAAAATCAGGCGAAGAAGTTATTTATCAAAATAATAGTGAATGTGCAGATAAAATAGCTGATCACTTTAGAAATAATGAAGTTGTTTCAATTCATTCATCAGAACCAACTTTAGAAACTGTATTTATTTCACTTACGGGAAGGAAGTTAATATAATGAAAAAAGCAAAAAGTAATAATTCATTTAGAAAAATAAAAGCTATATTTAAGAAAGAAATAAAAGATGCTTTTAAAAGTAATAGAATAGTATTTCTTTTCTTACTTTTCCCTGTGTTTACATATGTTATATCAATGGCTATGAAAGGGAATGCAGGAACAAATCCTTTGGTATTTTTAATGATGCATGTTTCTATGATACCTTTAATGGTTACAGCAGCTTTAATTGCCGAAGAAAAAGATAAAAATACTTTAAGAGTTTTAATTTTATCAAACATAAGACCTATGCAATATTTATTAGGTGTTGGAAGTTTTGTTTTTATAATTAATATGATAACATCTTGTTTATTTTTACCACTACTTCACTTAGATCCTGTTTATATACCTAAGTTTTTACTTGTAATTGCTATTGGTATTTTATGTTCGACAATACTTGGAGCTATTGTTGGTGTTTTAGTTAAGAGTGGGGCAAATATTGCAGGAGCAACTCTTCCTGTTTCATTAATATTTGCATTTATTCCTTTATTGGCAGTAGGTTCATCAAATGCTATTATAACTGCTATAGCTTCATTTTTATACAGTGGAGAACTTATGATTATATTATTTGATATAGCAAATAACTTTACTTTTTCAGGTGTATCTATAATGTTGGTTAACGTAGTTGTTTTACTTACAATATTTACATTTGTATATAATCAAAAGAAATTATCAGACTAAAAAAACAGCACTTAAAAGTGCTGTTTTTTTATACTATATCGTCAAGTTTAAATTTAATAACTTTTTTTAAATCTTCAATATTTACTTCTACTTGATACCCAACTTTTCCTGCAGAAAATATTATTGTTTCAAAATCTTTTGCCGTTTCGTTTATAACAGTTGTAAAAAACTTTTTCATACCAATAGGAGAACATCCACCGTGTATATACCCTGTTAAAGGAAGAAGTTCTTTTTCTTTAATCATTGATATTGATTTTTCACTAACGCTTTTTGCGGCTTTTTTAAGATTTAATTCTTTATTTACAGGTATTACAAAAACATAATGTTCCTTACTCTTCCCTACTGTAACAAGTGTTTTAAAGACTTGATTTTCATTTTGGTTTAAAGATTTTGCAACATCGTTTCCGCTTAAACCTTGATTTGGATCATATGAATAACTTTTATAGTTAATTTTCTTTTGAGATAAAATTCTCATTACATTTGTCTTTTCACTCATAATTTACCTCTTTTATATAAATTAATAAGTATATTATAATGAAAATTTTTATATATTAAAGATAAAATTAAATATTTATATGCTTTACAACATTTATATTTTATGTTATAGTGTATATACACGAAAGGAAATTTTTATGAAAAGTAAAGGATGTTATTGTATTAATTTTAGAAGAGCTGCAAATAACATAACAAAATATTATGACGATTATTTAAAGGAAAGCTCTCTTACTTTAAATCAGTTTTCTTTAATAAAAAATATTTTAAAAATACAGCCAGCTTCAATAAGTGATATAGCATCTAAGGTAAGACTTGAAAGAACAACTGTTGTAAGAAATTTAAAAACTTTGTTTAAAGAAGGGATAATAGAAGATATTTCAAAAGAGAATGAGAGAAATAAACAAGTTATAGTTACAAAAAAAGGAAAAGAAATTTTAGATATTGCCATACCTTTATGGCATGAAGCTCAAGATAATATTGAAAAAATTTTGGGAATGGATAATTATAATAAATCTCTTGAAATTTTTGAAATAATAGATAATTTATAAATTTTTATATAAAGGAGATAAAAAAATGTTTTACGAAGAAAGACAAATGGAAGAAAAAGCTTTAATGGAAACAGCGGCAAAAATGTGTGCTGCGGCAAGAACGGCTCCAAAAACAAAAGGTGTAGATGATATTATTACCCTTGTTTTGACAGGCAGTGAAAAAGTTAAACTTGCAGATAAAATGGATGAAGTTTATCTTAGAGAATTTGGTGAAACTGAAGGACATTATGTAAGAGATGCTAAAAATTTAAGAGCATCAGGTGCAGTTGTTTTAATAGGTGTAAAAAAATCTTATAAAGGACTTCCTCATTGTTCTTTCTGCGGATTTAAAAACTGTGAAGAAAATAAAGAACATGGCGGAAGATGTGCTTTTAATACAATAGACCTTGGTATTGCTATTGGTTCTGCAGTTTCTGTTGCAGCTGATAACAGAGTTGACAGCAGAGTAATGTTTTCTATAGGTAAAGTATTTGAAGAAATGGACTTTATAAAAGAAAAAGATATATTATGGCAAGGTATTCCAATTAGTATAAGCGGTAAGAGTCCTTACTTTGATAGAGTAAAGAAAAAATAAAAAGACAATTTTATATTGTCTTTTTTTATTGTTTCGATTTACTTAACCAATATTGAATTGATATGAAAAATCTTTTATTTTATAATAATAATTATATTTGTGGAAGGTTTATTTATGATTAAAAAATGTAATGAAAATGTAATAAAGGAGTTTAAGGATTGTAAAAATGTTATTTCTGCTTTAGGAGATGAAACAAGGCAGGCTATAATCGTTTATATGATGATAAATTGTGATGGTAAAGGCTTTAGAGCCTGTGAATTATCTGATAAAGTTTTAGCTTCAAGAACTGCAATATCCCATCATTTAAAAGTATTAAAAGAGAATAATGTAGTTGATATGAGAAAAGAAGGAACAAAAAATTATTATTATATAAATAAAGAAAGCAGCAGTTTAAAAACTCTTATTAGATTTTTTAAAGATTTGGAAGAATATATAAAATAAAGGAGATAAATATGAAAAAAGTAAACAATGTATATTTCAGCCCTACATTTTCTACAAAAAAGGTTGTAGAAACAGTTGGAAACACAATAAGTGATGATACTTGTAATTTAGATTTATCAAAAAAAGACGAAGATTATTCAAAGTATGAATTTAATGAAAATGAAATTTGCATTGTTGGCGTTCCTTCTTTTGGTGGAAGAGTTCCTTCAACTGCGAGGGAAAGAATAAGTAAATTAAAAGGAAATAATACTCCTTGCATAATAATTACTACTTATGGAAACAGAGCTTATGAAGATACCTTAATAGAGCTTAAGGATATTTTAAATAATAATGGGTTTAAGGTTGTTGCTGCAATGGGAGTAGTTTGTGAACATTCTATTATGAATGAATTTGCAAAAGGCAGACCTGATGAAAATGATGTAAATGAAATAAAAGATTATGCTATAAAAATAAAAGAAAAAATTGAAAGTAATAATTTTGAAGAAATTGAAGTACCCGGTAATAATCCTTATAAAAAATATGGTGCTATTCCAATGGTTCCAAAAGCAGATAAGAACTGTATAAAATGCGGTAAATGTGCAGCTGAGTGTCCTGTTGGTGCAATTGATTTTAATGAACCTGATAAAACAGATAAAGATAAATGTATTTCTTGTATGAGATGTATAAAAGTATGCGACTATAATGCAAGAAATTTAAATAAAGTTATGTTAATGGCTGCAAGAAAAAAACTAAAAAAAGCATGTGAAGGCAGAAAGGAAAACGAACTTTTCATATAATAATGGATAATAAAAAAAGATGTAAGTGGGTAGATTTAAAAAGCGAAATTTATATAGCTTATCATGATAATGAATGGGGTGTTCCTGTTTATGATGATAGAATACTTTTTGAAATGCTTATTTTAGAGTCTTTTCAAGCCGGTCTTTCATGGATAACAATACTTAAAAAAAGAGAAGCATTTAAAAAAGCATATGATAATTTTGATTATAATAAAGTTATAAATTATGATGAAGATAAAATAAATGAACTTTTAGAAAATAAAGATATAATAAGAAATAAAAACAAAATAAAATCATCAATATCAAATGCAAAAATATTTGTAAAAATACAGGAAGAATACGGGAGTTTTTCTAATTATATATGGTCTTTTACAAATGGAGAAATAATAAAAAATAAAGATGATAATTTTAATACAACAAGTCCTCTTTCAGATAAAGTTTCAATGGATTTAAAGAAAAGAGGAATGAAGTATGTCGGAAGTACTATTATTTATTCATATCTTCAAGCTATTGGAATAATAAACGACCATGAAATAGATTGTTTTAAATATAAAGGTTAAGAAAGTTATTCTTTCTTAACCTTTTTTTCTATACATTCTAAATCATAAATACTTGGAGAATAAATAATATTTCCCATATAATCAAATCTTGAACCGTGACATGGACAGTCCCATGTTTTTTCATCAGGATTCCACGAAAGTTCGCAGTTTAAATGAGGACATTTGCTTGGAACTATATAACAGTTTCCTTCTTCGTCTTTATATACTCCTACTTTTTCTCCTTTATATTCTACTATTCCTCCATGACCTAACGGAAGAGACTTAAGTGTAGTATCTGGAATATTTAAAAATTCTTTTCCTATTCCTTTTATTGAATAAGGACCTTCTTTAAGTATTGATTTTTTTATTCCTTTTGTATCAAACCTTTCGGGAGAAAATATACTATCTTTATAATCAAATCCCTTAAGTATCATATCGCTTATTATATTTGCGGCAACCATTGAAGACGTCATACCCCATTTATTAAAACCTGTAATTACATAAACATCTTTAAATGCTTTTGAAAACAAACCTATATAGGGTACTTTATCAATAGTCATACAATCTTCACTTGCATAATGTCCTATTTCTTCAAATCCAGGATATAGTTTTTTTATTTCATCTCTTAAATTTTGATATTTTTCACCTGTTTTGTTTTCTCCGCTTCTGTGTTTTTCTCCTCCAAATAATAATATATCGTCGTAACCTCTAAAAGAGTATCCTTTTTCATCCACATTTAAATATATATCTTTTAATTTTTTTGTATTTTTTAAAATTAAAAAGTATGAAAGTTCTTGGTGCATTCTTAAAAAATAATATCCCGGAACATTTAAAAAAGGAAAAGAACATGCAAATATTATTTTATTTGCTTTTATTTTGTATCCGCTGTCTGTAAAAAGAGTTTTTCTTTTGGCTTTTACTTCTTCTATAAAAGTATTTTCGTATATAGTAAGGTCTTTTAATATGTGTTTTATAAATTTAAATGGATTGAATTTTGCTTGTTTTTTATATTTAATGGCACCTTTAAATTTTAAAGGAAGTAAGCTTTCATTTATATATTCACATTCTATATCACATTTTAAAAGGGCATTATATTCTTTTATTAATTTATTTTCATCTTCTTTTGTATATAAATAAGCATTGCATTTTTCAAAATCGCACTCTATGTTTTCCTCTTTTATTATATTCTCATATTCTTCTATTGCTTTTTTATTTAAATATGCATACTCCCTTGCTTTATAAGTACCAAAATTACTTATAAGTTCTTCATATATAAGTGAGTGTGCAAGAGTAATTTTTCCCGTTGTATAAGCCGTAGTTTTTTGACATATTCTGTCTTTTTCAAAAATAACTGCTTTTATTCCTTGTTTTTTTAACTTATAAGCAGTAAGAATTCCTGATATTCCTCCCCCTATTATTGCAACATCTACATTTATGTTTTTATTTAATTCTTCATACATCGGTAAGTTAACGGTGTTTTCCCATAATGAATTCATAATAATACCTCTAAATCTATTTTTTATATATTATTGACAATTATAGGAAATATATAAGGTCGAAAAATAAAAAATTAGAAAGGATAATATATACTTTATAATAAGAGTATAATTTATATTAGTTTTTAATATAAAAAATTTATATTAAAACTTTAAGAAAAAATTATATTAATAAAGATAATTTATATGTAAAATTTTTTAATTAATATACAAAAACATATTAAAAATTAATATAATATAATAACCCAATAAATATCGAAAGGATTTAAAATGCAAGAAGAAAAACTTGTTTCATATATGTTGGATTTGGGTGAGATACTGCTTACTTCTGGAGCTGAAGTAAGCAGGGTTGAAGATACTTTAAACAGAATAGGAAAAGCTTATTTATTACAAAAAGTAGATATTTTTACAATAACTTCTACTATTATTCTGACTGTTAAATTTTCAGATAGTAATATAATTACTCAAACAAGAAGAATAAAAAAATATGAAACAAACCTCGAACAAGTTGAATACGTAAACCAGCTATCCAGAGACATATGTGTAAAAACATTAAGCATGAATGAGTTAAAAAAAGAAATAGATAAAATAAGGAATACTAATAAATACAATAAAAAACTTATATTTCTTTCTTATGTTTTTGTCTCAGGTGCTTTTTCAGTATTTTTCGGTGGAAGTTTAATGGATAGTATTGCTTCTATGATAACCGGAGGAGTAATGTATTTTACGGTTAATTCATTAAACAAATTAAAAATAAACAATTTTGTAACCAGCCTTCTTTCTTCACTAATAACCGCTCTTTGTGCTGTTGTTTTAAATAGTATAGGTATAGGTGAAAATATAGACAAGATTATTATAGGAAATATTATGCTTCTTATTCCCGGACTTACTCTTACATCTTCATTAAGAGATATGATAAACGGGGATATTATTTCCGGTCTTCTTGGAGTTTTGGAATCAATTTTAAAGGCAATAGCTATTGCAATGGGTTTTGCTTTTATATTAATTCCTATAGGAGGTTAAAATGTTACAAGGTATTATACAGATAATTATGGCGGTTATAGGTTCTCTTGGTTTTGCGATTTTATTTAATATAAAAAGAGATAAACTTTCTATTATAGGTATTGGTTCTGCCATAGGCTGGATTTGTTATTTGTTTTTCTTTAGTTTTAACGGAAGTAAAGTTACAACTCTTTTTATAACAACAACCATACTCTCTTTATTTTCGGAAATTTTAGCAAGAAAAATAAAAACTCCCGTTATTGTTCTTTTGGTTCCAATACTGATACCTTTAATTCCCGGAGGAGATTTATACTATACAATGTATAATCTGGTAACGGGCAATATGGATAAATTTATATATTATTTTTCTCTTGTAATGAAAGAAGCTGCGGCTATATCTTTTGGAATAATCATTATTACGTCAATAATGCAGATATTTACAAAATTTCAACGATATAAATTAAAATAAAAAATCATGCTTATGCATGATTTTTTTATATTTGTCTTGGTATTTTTTTAGTTTTAAATATTAAAATCAACGTAATAATAAAAGTTGTTATTTCAGCAAAAGGAACAGCCATCCACATTCCGTTTAAATCAAAGAATAAAGGAAGAATTTTTAAAAACAGTATTAAAAGTATAAAGGATCTAAGAGAGGTTATAACCGCTGAGTATTGACCTTTTGCATAGGAAGTAAGTCTTACTGCCGTAAAAATACTAAGTCCCGAGAAAAAGTATCCTATGGAATATATTCTCATTCCCATTACACCTAAGTTGTATACATTTGTTCCTTTTGTTGCAAAAAATGATACTGCCAAAGGAGCAAATATAAAAGATATTATATATAAAACACTTGGTATAATGCTAAAAAATCTATATGAATATTTTTCCAGTTTAATAAGTACGTCTTTATTTTTATTTCCATAATTATAACCAAGAAGCGGAGATATACCCATTGAATATCCGGTATAAATACCAAGGAAAATAAATTGTACGTACATTATTATAGAAACAGCAGCAACACCGTCATCTCCCGCATATGTAAGAGCTGTTTTATTAAAAACAACAGTTGTAATTGCTATTGCAAGCTGATTTATAAATTCAGAAGAACCATTTACAATGCAAGGAGGTAGAAAGTTTAATTTTATTTTTTCTATTTTAAATTTTATATTATTACTATATTTTATAAAATAAATTATTCCCAAAATCATTGAAAGGATAAGTCCAAGTATTGTTGCTATTCCTGCCCCAAAAATTCCAAGTGACATTTTACCTACAAATATATAATCGAGAATAATATTTAAAATACCTCCAGATGCCGAAACTATAAAACTTATTTTTGGGTTTCCGTCAATTCTTATAAAATAAACAAAGATTTCTTTAAGCATAATGGCTATTGTTCCAAACAGCCAAATTTTTATATATATTTCACAGTAATCTAACGTTATACTTGTTGCACCGAGAAAAACTAATATATCCGATAAATAAAGAAGTATTACCCAGGAAATAATAATTCCTATTATTAAGCTTGAAACAATACAAAATTGAAACATTTGATTTGCTTTTGTTTTGTCGTTTTTTCCAAGATATATAGAAGAAAGAGAACTTCCTCCTACTGCAAACATCATTGCAATTCCGGTTAATAAATTAACTATTGGATATACTATGTTTATTGCAGCAAGTGCATTTGTTCCTACATATTGTGAAACGTATATACCGTCTACTATTGTATATAAAGTAGTAAATAAAGCAGTAAGATATGTTGGTATTATAAATTTTAAAACCTTATAGAAATTTATATTTTTTACATCCTTAAACATTAAAATATTTTTCATTTTTTCACCTCGAAGTAAATTATAAAGTTTAAACATAGTTTAAGGTCAATGGTTTTTATGATAAAATATATTAAAACTTTTAGGAGAATAAAAATGAAAGATGTTTTTTCAATAGGAGATATATCTAAATTTTTTAATATTCCAACTTCAACACTTAGATTTTGGGAAAAGAAGGGGTTATTGTCTCCAAGAAAAGAAGATAATAATTACAGGGAATATTCCCTTCCTGATTTAATGAAAATTTCCGATATTGTTTTTTATAAAAATTTGGGAATTCCTTTAAAAGATATTTTAAATTAAAAAAATAAAAATATTATAGAACAAGAGTTTTTTTGTAGTGAACATTTAAAAGAACTTGAAAATCAAAAAGCTTTAATTAATAGACAAATACAAAGATTAAAACAACATCAAAAAGCTTTAAATATAATAAATGAATTAAAGGATAAGGATTATATAATTGCTGATATAGATACTGAGTGTATTGTATCATTTGAACTTACACAAAAAGAAAAAATAAAAATGTATATAAAAAATCCATATTTATATTCCAGAGTTCAACATTCAAATGCTACCGATAAAGAACAAAGGGGAATAACCGTAATAAAGCCTAAAAATAATAACGATATTATATGGCAGAAAAATAACAATAAATATGCCGTTTGTTTGATGAAAGAAGAAGTAGTAAAAGATTATCCAAATAACCTTAATAGTCTTTTATAAAAAGTGCAGAAAAAATACGAAACAGGGTATATTATAAGCAGATTTTTAGCTTCTGCAAGGGAAGAAAATAAAATATATGATTTTTATAAAACTTATATTGAAATAAAAAAAGAGATTAATTAATCTCTTTTTTTATTTATTTAGAAGATAGTTTGCCGTATTTTCATCTGTTATTAATTTATTAACATATCCGCTTTTAACTGCAAGATAAATTGCGAACATTTTGCTTTCTCCACCTGCAACAGCTACTTTGTAAGGTACTTTTTTATAAACGTCACAGCTTATTCCTATGATTCTGTCAAGTATATCTAAAGCTCCTTCGTTACCGTCTCTATCTAGGAATATTGAAGAAACAATATCGCAGCATATATCTCTTTGTTTTAATTCTTTTAAATCTTCATCTTTAAAGTATCCTGATTTATGTATTGTTGCATTGTCGTCTGCAGGATTACCAAGAGATGTTATAACGCAGTCTAATTTTTTATACATATCGAATACTTCTTTTATTGAACCTTCATTTATTATTATGTCTTTAAATTTTTTATTGTCTACTATGGAAGGCGCAAGAAGCACCATTGCTTTACTGCCGAATACTTCACCTATTTTTGCGGTAATTTGATTTGAATGACGGTCTATTGATACATTTCCGTATCCTCCAAGAAGAGAAACAAAAGTTTTTTCAGGGTATTTTATGTCACTTTCAATATTAATATGACTTAAAGTGTTTCCCCAGCCTATACCTATATTATTATATTTTTTTACCATATCTTTTAACTCTTCACCGGCACCGTCTGCAAGAGAACGAGTTAATTTTTTACTGTCTTTAAAATATGGAACAACTTTAAAGTCTACATTAGGATATTTATTTTTTAATGCTTCCTCCAAATCGTTTAAAGGAGTAAACTCTTTTATTTTTATTTCGACTATTCCTTCATCTATACATCTTTTAAGTGCTCTTGATATTCCTATTCTTGAAATACCCATGCTGTCCCCTATTTGCTTTTGGGTCATGCCGTCAAGATAGTACATTTTTGCTATTTTTGAAAGGGTATTATTATCTAACATTTTTTTCTCCTAAAATTATAAAAGTGGTTGACATATAAAATCTTTTATTATATAATACGGTTGAAATTGAACATATGAGCATTTAAAGTGTTCATATGAACAAATAAATATTAACATATCAATTAAGTGATGTCAATAAAATATAAATATTTTTAAGTTTCTTAGGAGGAAAAAAAATGCAAGGCAAAATGAAAGCTGGCAGACTTCATGCTATCAACGACATAAGATGTGACGAAGTGGATATTCCACAAATAAAAGATGACGAAGTATTACTTAGAGTATACTGTGCAGGTATATGTGGTTCTGACTTAGGTAGAGTTTTCTCAACAGGTACATATCACTTCCCTACAACACTAGGTCATGAATTCGGTGGTGAAATAGTTGAAATCGGTAAAGGTGTAAAAGACCTTGACTTAAGAGAAGAATTAAAAGTAGGTCAAAGAGTTGACGTAAACCCTATGACAGGATGCGGAAAATGTAAAGACTGCTTAAATGGTAATATAAATTTATGTGATACATACGGCTACACAGGTTCAAGAAGTGACGGAGGTTTTGGTCAATACGTTGCAGTAAAAGCTACACAATGTTATGTATGTCCTGATGACTTTAGTTGGGATATGATTTGCCAAATCGACCCTGCTGTTATTTCACTACACGGTGCTTTAAGAGCCGGTATCAAAGTTAACGATGCAGTTGTAGTATTTGGTACAGGTCCTGTTGGATACTATATGGTTCAATGGGCAAACATCTGCGGAGCAAGAATGGTAATCGCAGTTGATATTAAAGATGAAAAACTTGACTTAATAAAGAAAGTAGGCGCTACTTATACAATTAACTCATTAAATATGACAAATGAAGAAGTTGTTGCAAAAATTAAAGAATATACTGGTGAAGATGGTCCTGAAGTATGTATAGAAGCAGCAGGTTCTCCAATAACATTTAACCAAGCAATACAATGCTTAAAGAAACACGGTACATTTACATGTATAGGTACTCCACACGGAGATGTAAATGTTCTTGATAAATCTTATGATAAATGTATTTTAAGAAAAGAACTTACAATAAAAGGTTCTTGGTGCTATAACTTTACACCTGAATATGAAGAATTCTGTGCAACAATAGATGCTGCTAAGAAAGGTTTACTTGACTTAACATCAATTATTTCTCATAGATTTAAAGTTGATGATGTAAAAGATGCATTTGAATTAATTGAAAGAAAAGAATTCTTTAACAAAATCGTAATTACACAAGATGGTTACGAACCTGGAAAATAGTTTTTAATTAAAATAAAATATAAATAAAATTTAAGGAGAAAATTAATATGTTAACAAAATACGAATTAGCAAGAGTAAATGACCACTCTTTATTAAAACCACAATTAACTTATGATGAAGTAAGAAAAGGAATCCAATTCGCAAAAGAATGGAAATGTAGAACTGTATGTGTTACTCCATCAAGAGTAAAAATGGCTTATGATATTCTAAAAGGTTCTGAAACAGCAGTATGTGCATGTGTTGGTTTCCCAAACGGTGCAGAACTTACAGAATCAAAAGTTGCTGATACTCAAAGAGTATACAACATGGGTGCAACAGAAGTTGATATCGTACTTAACGTTTCAGCTTTAAAATCAGGTGATTATGATACAGTATTTAACGATGTTCATGCAGTAGTAAATGCTTCTCCTGCTAATATCAAAGTTATCTTAGAAAACTGCTTATTAACAAAAGATGAAATCGCAAAAGCTTCAAGAATTTGTTCTGATGCTGGTGCTGGATTTGTTAAAACATCTACAGGTTTCTCATCAGGTGGTGCTACACTTGAAGATATCGCAATCATGAAAGCAAATATCGATACAACAAGAGTTCAAATTAAAGCTGCCGGCGGTATTTCAACAGTTGCTGATGCTGAAGCATTCTTAAAAGCTGGTTGTTCAAGACTTGGTATTTCAAGAACACAAGCTATGTTTGATGAAATTGACGCAGCAAGCAAATAGTAACTTACATTTTTCTTAATACATAAAAAAGAAGAGAATATATTCTCTTCTTTTTTATTGATAATTAAAATATAAATGATTATTCAAAACCTTTGTCTATATCATTAAATAATTCACCATTAAAGAAATCCCTTATGCTTATTTCAAAAAAGTCACATAAGATTTTAATTGTCTTTATTCCCGGGTTTTTACATTTTCCATCGAACATACTGTAAAGAGTAGTAGGAGGAATACCTGCCATGTTTGCAAGTGAATTTATGGAATATCCGCTTTCTTCACATAGCGTCATTATTTTTTTATTTATAGCTTCCCTAAGTTGCATTTTATTCACCTCCGTTTATTAATATTACATAAATTAAATTTAGCCAAAATCAAATTTCTTTTTTCTATTTTACATGATTTTATTAAATTTAAAAAGTAACCTATGGCGACTTTATGTTGACTTTTTGAAAAAAATATTATAATATAAGGTGAACAATCTTCAGGGTTGGGTGAAATTCCCTACCGGCAGTTATAGTCTGCGAGCGAAAGCTGAAAAGGTGAAATTCCTTTACCGACGGTAAAGTCCGGATGAGAGAGGATACATAAAGTATTTTTTTTAGTAATTTCCTGAAGGGTGATTACTATTTTTTTATGTATACCTTAAATTTTAAGGAGGTATAAAAAAAATGAAAGACACTAGAAGACTTGTAACAGTTTCAATGCTTATTGCATTGTCAATCGTATTAATGCTTATTGTACGATTTCCAATTATGCCATCGGCTGCATGGCTTGAATATGAACCAATGGATGTTCCACTTCTTATTATTGGTTTAATGTTCGGACCTGTAACAGGAATAATATCCGTTATAATTTCAAGCTGTATACAAGCACTAACCGTAAGTGCTATGAACGGCTGGGTAGGTGCTTTGATGCACATAATCTCAAGCAGCGCACTTGTAGGAGTTGCAGGATTTGTATACAGTAAAAACAAAACAAGAAAAGGTGCTGTATTAGGGCTTGTTCTTGGAGCTATAGCAATGGTTCTTGTTATGATTCCGGCAAACTTGGTAATTACAACTAATTTTTACGGTATGCCATTAGAAGCTGTAAAAGCATCACTTCCTGTTGCGGTAATACCTTTTAATATTTTAAAAGCCGGTATTAACTGCATAATAACTTTTATTGTATATAAACCTATCAGTAACTTTATAAAGACAAGACCTGATAGTGCAAGAGTAAATACAACAAAATAGAAATAATAATAAAATCTTTACTTAATGAATCCATTTAGCCTCTCAAAACGAGAGGCTTTAATTTTTTTTATATAAAAAAGCCCCTTAAACAGGGGCATTCGTTCTTAATAATTATTCTGCTTCTTCGGCCAGCTCTTTTAGTTTATCCTCATAAGCTTCCAAAACTTTGTTTTGCATTTCGACTCTTGTTTCAAGGTTTATCGGATGTGCAATATCTTTGAATTCACCATTAGGCATTTTTCTACTAGGCATAGCAATAAATACCCCATTGTCTCCTTCAATTATTTTGATGTCATGAATTACGAATTGATCATCAAAAGTAACAGATACGATCGCTTTCATCTTTCCTTCGTCATATGTCTTTCTTACCCTAATGTCTGTGATTTGCATTTGTCTTTCCTCCCTTTATTCTGTTAAATATATTATACATTATAAATTTAAGAATTGCAATAACGATTACATACCTATGAATAAAGGATTTCATAATTTTTCAACATGATGTTTTTACTTTAAATATTTGCCGATTTTTTTAATATAATTATAATATAAATAAATATTGTAAAAATCATTGAAAGATAGTAAAATATATTAAGTATATAATAAGCATATAATGAAATAAATAAGTGTTAAAGTTTATATAAAAACAATACGGCGGTGAAAAAATGAATATAGATTTAGAAAATATAAAAAAGATATATTTTATTGGAATAGGCGGAACCAGTATGTCTGGTCTTGCTTTAATGTCAAAAATAAACGGTAAAGAAGTTTTAGGTTCAGATATGAGACTTTGTGTTTATACCGAAAAATTAGAAAAGAACGGAATTAAAGTTATTATAGGACATAATAAAGAAAATATAACCGACGATATAGATTTAATAGTTTATTCTGCTGCAATCAGAGAAAATAATCCTGAAAGAGTTGAGGGAAAAAATAAAGGTATTCTTGAAATAGAACGTTCAATTTTCCTTGGACTTATAAGTAAATATTATAAAAAAACCGTAGCTGTAAGCGGAACTCATGGAAAAACAACAACATCTTCCCTTATGTCTTTGGTATTTTTAAATGCAAATCTTGATCCTTCAATTTCAATAGGAGGAACTTTAAGAAAAATAAACGGAAACTCAAGAGTTGGGGACAGCGACTATTTTGTAATAGAAGCATGTGAATTCGTAGACAGTTTCCTTCATTCAAGACATTTTGTAGGAACAATACAAAATATAGAAAGAGATCATCTTGATTATTTTACAGGTGGTATAGAACAAATAAAAGAATCATTTAAAAAGTTTGCAAAAATTACTCCAAAAGACGGTTTACTTGTTGTAAACGGAGATGATAAAAACGTTCTTGATATTTTAGACGGACTTGAATGTAAAATAGTTAAAGTTGGTCTTTCAGAAAATAATGACTTTGTTGCTAAAAATATAACATATAACGAACTTGGAAAACCAAGATTTGATGTATATAAAAACGGTGAATTTTATTATCACTTTGAACTTAATATACCGGGAGAACACAACGTACTTAATGCTTTAAGCGTTGTTGCAGTTTCAGATTTCTTTATGATTGACAAAAAAATCGTAAATGACAGTTTTAAAGAATTTATGGGTGCAAAAAGAAGATTTGAAAAAAGAGGAGTTGTAAACAATATTACTGTAATAGAAGATTATGCTCATCATCCAACAGAACTTAAAGTTACTATTGATGCTTGTAAAAATTATGAACATAAAAAATTATTCGTAATATTCCAACCTCATACTTATTCAAGAACATTCCTTTTATTTGATGAGTTTGTAGATGCAATGAAAGGTGCAGACGAGCTTATATTAAACGATATTTACTCAGACAGAGAAGATAACGAATGGAATATATATTCTGAAGATATAGCCGAAAAAGTAGTTGAAAAATACGGCATACCTTCAAGAGTAATAAGTGAATTTTCAGATATAAGAGATTATATTGTAGAAAATGCTAAGCCGGGGGATTTTGTTCTTGTTGCCGGAAGTCAATCAATAAATCAAGTTGCTTACGATATAGTTGATAAATTAAAAGAAATATATGAATAAAAAAGACCGAGATTTCTCGGTCTTTTATAATATGTAGCAAAGAATCGGAATTGTAATAAAGGAGCATATAGTTGTTATAAATACTCCTTTTGATGCAAGAGCAGCGTTTCCTTCATATTTACCTGCAAACATTACGGTTATGTTTCCAACAGGCATTGCCATTACTATTATGGTAAGTCCTAAAATTAATGGATTTGTAATAACATGTTTTAAAATAAACATTGAAGCTAATGGAATTAATACTTGTTTTATTATTGTATAAGGATATAATTTATATTCGTTAAATATTTCTTTTACAGGAATTCTTGCTAATGAACAGCCTATTAAAATCATTGCAAGAGGACTTGTTATACTCCCTACCATTTCAAAAGTTGAGCTTAAGAAAGATGGAATATTTATAGAAAATATAAAAATAATTATTGCAAGAACGCTTGATATCATTCCCGGGTTTATGACTTTTTTGAAATCAAATTTTGTTTTTTCTTTACTATCCATATTAAATAGATAAATTCCGAGGCTGTAAACAAATATGCCGAATACCATATTAAAAAGGCTACATAGAAATACGGCACTTTCTCCGAATATTGTTTTTGTTACAGGATATCCCATAAATCCAATATTAGAAAATATTGTCATAAACATATAAAGTCCAAAATTTTCTTTTTCTATTTTTAATATTTTATTTAATAATATTGCTATAAAAGGAAGTATTAAATACATTAAAAAAGCAATAAGTAAAATAAGAAAAACAGTGCTTTTATTATATGATATTTCGCCAGTTGTTACGGATGATAGAATCAAACACGGGGTTGTTACATTTAAAATCAGTATATTTAACTTACTTGATACATGTTTATCCATATACCCTATTTTTTCTAAGATATATCCTAAAGTCATTACCAAAAACAAAACAATCATTTGTGTTATAATATTGCTTAAATCCATTATGCTCCTTTCTTTTTACCACATTAAACTGCTTAGTATTTCAAATTCTTTTTGAGAATAAGTTTCTTTTTTCTCTTTGTAAGGGAAATTTTTTTCAAATTCTATAAAGTCATTTTCGTTTATATTAAAATCTTCACTTTCAACAAATCTAAAATCTTTTACATCACTAAGATAATCTTTTTCAAGTTCTAAAGCCAAAAGAGGAACGTCGTTTTTACCGTCTTCGGTTTTTATATCGAATTTTAAAGCAAGTGTAAAACCGAACCTATGGTATAAAAGAGGATTTCCATATATTATAATTGCTTTATATCCCATTTCTTTTGCTTTTTTTATTGAATAATTTATTAAATCACTACCTATTCCTTTGTTTTTATATTCAGGTATTATGCTAACAGGACCAAAAGTAAGTACATCTTTAAATTTGTTTTCTTTTATTAATTTAGCATTTGAATATCCTATATGCCCTATTAATTGTTCATCTTTTTGCACTACAAAAGAAAGATCTTTAATATAATCATCGTTTTTATGAAGTTTATGTAGTACATAATGTTCTACACATCCTTTTGTATAAACATTAAAAAATGCTTCCCTTGTTAAAAATTCAGTATTTTTATAATCTTCTTTGGTTTCTTTTCTAATAATATAATCTTTATTCATATTTGTTCTCCTTTTATATTTAATTTAAAAATTGATACTAATAAAGGACACTAAAATAAAGATAACAAAGTTATCTTTATTAAATATACAAATATATTACATTACCGCTAACAAAAAGACACCACCTTTATTTTTATAAATTTAACACCTATATAATAACATATTTACAGGTATAATTTTAAAATAATAAAATTTAAAAAATAAATATTTTATTATTATTATATTGTATTAAAAAACTAATTTTGGTATAATCTTGTGATATTACAATAAATTTTTATTTTTTACTTATTTTTCTATATATTTTGGCAAATAAGAAAGTTATTTGTTTTATTGTTATTTTCATTTGGAGGTGTGATATGGAAAGTATCAATACCGCTAATCCTCTTGGGTATGAAAAAATTCCAAAACTCTTAAAAGGTTTTGCAATTCCAAGTATAATAGCGATGATTGTTAGTTCTCTTTATAACATTGTTGACCAAATTTTCATAGGTCAAGGTGTTGGTTATCTGGGTAATGCCGCAACGAACGTTGCATATCCTTTAACAACTATTTGTCTTGCAATAGCTCTTTTAATAGGAGTCGGAGGAGCTTCAAGATTTTCTCTTCGTCTTGGTGCGGGAGAAAAAGAAAAGGCCGCAAAAGTTGTTGGTAGTGCAATTTCAATGATGTTTGTTTTCGGTATACTTTATGCATTTTTAATTGAAATATTTTTAGTTATTTTGCTTAAAGCTTTTGGTGCTACAACACAAGTAATGCCTTATGCCATATCTTATACAAGAATAACTGCTCTTGGTATGCCGCTTCTTGTTGTAATAAACGGTATGAGCAATCTTGCAAGAGCAGACGGAAGTCCTAAATATTCAATGATGTGTATGCTTGTAGGTGCTATTGTAAACACAATTTTAGACCCTATATTCATTTTTGTATTTAATATGGGAGTTGCAGGTGCGGCAATTGCTACAGTAATAGGTCAAGTATTTTCTTTTGTTATGGCAATATTATATATAAAAAATTTCAAGCACGTACATTTAACAAGAGATTGTTTTGGGCTTCATTTTAAAGAATGCGTTAAAATTGCTTCTCTTGGTATGAGTAACAGTTTAAACCAAGTGGCGATTACTTTTGTACAAATAGTTTTAAATAATTCCCTTACATTTTACGGTGCGAGATCAATATATGGAATGGAAATTCCTCTTGCTGCCTGCGGGATAGTAATGAAAACAAATGCAATTTTACTTGCAGTAATCATAGGAATTTCTCAAGGAACTCAGCCTATAGTAGGTTTTAATTATGGGGCAGAAAAATATGACAGAGTAATAAGCGTTTATAAACTTGCAATACTTTGTAATCTTGTAGTATCTTTTATAGGTTTTATAACCTTTCAATTTTTCCCAAATCAAATTATTTCAATATTCGGTTCGGGAGATGCCCTTTACTATGAATTTGCGGTTAAGTTTATGAGAACATTTTTATTTATGGTTGTATTAAATGGTGTTCAGCTTATCTCATCAAATTTCTTTGCTGCTATCGGAAAACCTATAAAAGGGCTTATATTATCAATGACAAGACAGGTAATATTCCTTATTCCTTTAATAATAATTCTTCCTTTATTCTTTGAACTTAACGGTATACTTTTTGCTGCTCCCGTTGCGGATTTTATTGCATTCATAACAACAACTGCAGTTGTATCTAAAGAATTAAAAATAATAAAGAATAAGGAAATTAAACTTAGTACAAATTAAAAAGAAAGACTTTTATGTCTTTCTTTTTTATATGATTGATTATTATATTTTTATAATAATATTTTACTGTTTAAAATTATTTCTTTTTATATTATTTCTTTTAAAATATCTTCTACTTCTTTTTTTGATAATACTTTTCCTTGTGATACAACTTGTTCATTTATAACAAGGGCAGGTGTAGACATTACGCCATAATTTGAAATTTCAACAAAGTCTTTAACATGTACAACATTCATATTTATGTTAAGTTCTTCTAAAGCTTTTAAAACATTATTTTCAAGATTAATACAGTTCTTACATCCAGATCCTAATATTTTAATTTGCCCATTTGTTTTATTTTCATTATTGTCATTATTTTCACATTTACAAGTACTGCATCCACATGATTTTTTTAATATTTTCATTTTTCTCTCCTTTATTTTTTATATTAAAAATCCTTGCATATAGTTAAATATATAGCCTATTAAAATAATTCCAAAAGTACAAATTGATATAAACAATATAAGAAGTTTTGGCTTAACGGCTTTTTTAAGCATTATTATTGAAGGTAGGCTTAGTGTTGTAACTGCCATCATAAAAGAAAGAATTGTTCCAAGAAGTGCTCCTTTTGATAAAAGTGCTTCTGCTATTGGAATTGTTCCGAATATATCTGCATACATAGGTACTCCTACCAAAGTTGCAAGAATTACACCAAAAGGATTGTCGCTTCCAAGTATGCCGGTTATTATATCTTCAGGTATCCAGTTATGAGTTATTGCCCCTATTCCAACACCTATTAATATATAAGGAAATACTTTCTTAAATGTAGATGTCATTTGATTTTTTGCAAATATCATTCTTTGTTTTTTCGAGCGATCCGGAATTTTTACGTTTATGCTTTTTGCATTTTTAATAAAATCTTCAACGTATTCTTCCATGTGCATTTTTTCAATTATGCTTCCTCCAATAACTGCAAGAATAAGCCCTATAATTACATAAAAAATTGCAACTTTATAACCGAAAATGCTCATAAGCAAAACCAAACTTCCAAGGTCTACCATTGGAGATGATATTAAAAAAGAAAATGTAACTCCAAGGGGAAGTCCTGCTGATGTAAAGACCATAAATAAAGGTATTGAAGAGCATGAGCAGAAAGGAGTAACGGTTCCAAGTAAGGCAGAAATTATATTTGCTCTTATTCCCTTAAATTTTCCGAGTATTTTTTTACTTCTTTCAGGTGGGAAATAGCTTTGAATGTATGAAATAATAAAAATTAAAGTACAAAGTAGTATAGTTATTTTTATAACATCATAAATAAAAAACTGAAGGCTTCCACCCATTCTTCCATTTAAATCAATTCCCAAAAGAGTAAGAAAATTTCCTATTAATGTATTTAACCATTTCATTGAAAGAATTTGATTTTGAATAAATAATAATACTGACTGAATCATATTAATTCTCCTTATAATTTTTCATATCAAAAAATTTTGATATGTTGCTTAAAATAAAAGTCATCTTTTAGATGACTATTTACAGCAATTCGTAGTGTTTTCATTTTCCATTGTTATTTCTCTAAGTCTTTTTATTGCATGTTCGCTTCCGGATTTGCTTAATTTATAATGTGTCCATTTACCATCTTGTCTGCTTTGAACAATGCCTGATTCACATAATATTTTCATATGATATGAAAGAGAAGACTGCCCTATATCCATTTTATCTATTAAAACACAAGCACATTTCTCTCCGCTTTTTAATAAATCTATTATTTTTAATCTTTTTTCATCGCATAATGCTTTAAAAATTTTTATATCTTTTGAATAGTCTTCCATATTATTACCTCATATCAAAATATTTTGATATGAGTATAATATAATTTTTTTATAAACTGTCAATATATATATCAAATTTTTTTGATATGTATATATTATTTTATGTTTAATTAAGGATAAAAAGTATAAAATTTCTAAAATTAGAAAAAATATATATGAAAATATTATAAAGGAGATAGTAATGAAAGCGACAGGTATTGTAAGAAGAATTGACGATTTGGGTAGAGTTGTAATACCGAAAGAAATAAGAAGAACTTTAAGAATAAGAGAAGGAGATCCTTTGGAAATATATACAGATAACAGCGGAGAAGTAATATTAAAAAAATATTCCATGGTAGGAGAACTCTCAAGCTTTGCTCAGGAATATGTAGACAGTCTATTTTTAAGTGCAAAAATAACAAGCGTAATTTGTGACAGAGAAAATATAGTTGCAGCTTCAACGGGAGACAAAAAAGAGCTTATGGATAAAAAAATAAGCAAAGATTTAGATAAGATAATTTCAAAAAGACAGCTTGTTACTTCTTTAAACGGAGAAGTGGATATAGTAAAGGACAAAAAAAACGAACATAAATATGAAGTTATCTCCCCTATTGTTGCAAACGGAGATCCAATAGGAGCCATAGTACTTTTAAGTAAAGACAAAAATATTTCCGTTGAACAGGCAAGTCTGCTTGCAAAAACAGGTTCAATATTTTTAGGAAAACAAATGGAGCAATAAAAAAGAACACAGTTTGTGTTCTTTTTTTATTTTTTCTCGCTTAAAAACAGTCCCGATAAAACCAGTGTTGTTCCTATAATCATAACAGGGGTTATAGGTTCTTTTAATATTATAAACGAGGCAATAATTGTTATTACTGGTGTTATATAAATGTAAGCACTGGTTTTTACCGTACCTAAGATTTTTATTGATATATTCCAAGTTACAAAGCAAAGTGCACAGGCACAAAGTCCTAAAAATAAAATATTAAATATTAATACTTTAGAATTAAATAACGTTAAATCAAAGGTGAAATCAAAAAACGGAAGCATTAATATCATAAATATCAGCCCGTAAAAAAACATTCTTCTGGTTGAAGCAATCATATTGTATCCAAAAGTTGATATTTTTCTGCTTAAAAGAGAGTAAAAAGCCCATATTAAAGCTGCAATAATAGCAAGTATATCTCCTATAGGATATACTTTTACTCCGCTCATATCTTTAATGCTTATTAAAATAATTCCGGTCATTGCTATAATAAAACCGTAAAAAAAGTTTTTATTTATTTTTTCTTTTAATATAATCCAAGAAAGCATTCCCGTAAAAAACGGAGCTATGGAAACAAGAACACCTATGTTTGAAGCATTGGAATAAGTAAGGGCCATGTTTTCCAAAAGATAATATAAGCTTACTCCCGTAAGTCCCGCAAAGATAAAATATATTTCTTCTTTTCTATCCTTAAGTTTAAGTCTTTTTGGATACATAAGAAATAAAAACAAAAACCCTAAAGTAAATCTATAAAATAAAATTTCCATAGGGGTAAAAGTTTGTAAAAGTATTTTAGTTGATACAAAAGTTGTCGACCATATCATTATTGTAAATATTGCAAGAAGATGTCCTAATTTTTTATTTTTTTCCATTTTTAACGCCTTTCTTTATTATGCGCTTAATATTCTACATTAATTTATTTCTTATTTCAATTTAATAATTTAATATAATGTTTCATGTTTTTATTTATGTGTTAATATTGTTATATAAATATTTAAGGAGAAAATCATGGATATTTTTAAAGTTTTATACGAAAAAAGGAATGAAGAAAATTCCGTTAAAATGGCTAAGTATATGAAAAATAAATTTGACTTTCTAGGTATTCCCAGAAGTGAATTGAAAAAAATAGAAAAGATTTATTTTAAGGAAATAAAAAGTCAGGAATATATTGACTATGATTTTGTAAACAAGTGTTACGAAGATGCTCACAGAGAATTTCAATATCTATCCATAGATTATTTGATAAACAAGAAAAAATTTTTAACAAAAGAAGACATTCCTTTTATAAAAAATCTCATAATTACAAAATCCTGGTGGGATACAAGCGACATGATTGACAGACTAATAGGAGACATGGCATTAAAAGATACGAGCATAAACGAAATTATCATCAAATGGAGTAAGGATGAAAATATATGGCTCAGAAGAGTAAGCATAATTCATCAGCTTTTAAGGAAAGAAAAGACAAATACCGAGCTTTTGGAAACAATAATAGTAAACAATCTTGAAAATAATGAGTTTTTTATAAACAAAGCAATAGGATGGGCTTTGAGAGATTATTCAAAGACTAATAAGGAATGGGTAAGTAACTTTATCAATAAATACAAAGATAAAATGGCAAATCTAAGCATTAAAGAAGCAAGCAAATATTTTTAATTTTAATCTGACTTTAATTTTAAAAAAGTAGCATAAATAATAAAAAAGAAAGGAGAAAATTATGAGAATTCTTGTTGTTGAAGATGAAAAAAACCTTAATAATTTAATAGTTAAAAGGTTAAAAGCGGAAAAATACAGTGTTGACAGTTGTTTTGACGGCGAGGATGCTGTTTATTATATTGAAAATACCGATTATGATGTTGTGATTTTGGATATTATGATACCGAAAATTAACGGTTTTGATGTTATAAGAAGAATAAGAGATAAAGGAATTGAAACTTATATAATAGCACTAACCGCGATGGATTCTACCGAAGACATAGTAACGGGGCTTAATCTTGGGGCAGATGATTATATGGTAAAACCTTTTTCTTTTTCCGAACTTATTGCAAGAATTTATGCAGTAACCAGAAGAAATACAAAAAACAAAACCAATGTATATAAAGTGGCAGATTTAGAAGTGGATTGTAACAGTAAAACAGTAAAAAGAGCAGGAAAAGAGATTGAACTTTCTTCAAGAGAATATGGAATACTTGTATTTCTTATAAAAAACAAAGGAATGATTTTATCAAGAGAACAAATTGAGCAAAACGTTTGGAATTATGAGTATGAAGGTGCTTCAAATATGGTTGATGTATATATAAGATATTTGAGAAAAAAAATGGATACCGGGTATGAAAAGAAACTTATTCATACAAAAAGAAATATAGGATATGTTTTAAAGGAAGAATAATGAGAAATTTATCACTAAAGACTAAACTTAATTTTTGGTATATATTCGTAATAGCCCTTATACTTATTTTTACATTTGTATTTTTATCAGTAAGCATGGACGGATTTACAAATGTTACATTAAAACAGACTCTGCAAAATGAAATTAATGAATGTGTTCAGGAAATAAATGAAGAAGGCTATGAAGAAATTTACGATGATGATTTTGAATTTTACAAAGACGGAGTAGAAATAGCCATATATAAAAATGATAAGCTTCTTAGAGGTAATGTTCCATCAGATATAAATAATGCTTCATATAATGACGGAGTAAATGAATATGATGGAGAATCCAATAACTGGTATGTATATGATAAAATGACCAATATTGACGGAGTATTTGTGAGAGGATATATGTCAATTTCTACACTTCAAACCTTAAGTACTTTCATGATGACAATATTTATAATATTAATACCAATAATTCTTATTGTTTCGTCAGTGGTTGGATATTTTATAACAAAAAGAACTTTATCACCTATTGACAAAATAGTCGATACTGCCGTTAATATTTCAAACGGAGATGATTTATCAAAAAGAATAAATTTAAAAACAAAATCTAAAAATGAAATAAGCATAATGGCAAGCACTTTTGACGAGATGTTTGAAAGACTTGAAACATCATTCGAAAATGAAAAAAAATTCACTTCAGACGCTTCTCACGAGCTTAGAACTCCTGTTTCCGTAATACTTGCATCTTGTGACTATGCCTTGTATGAAGGAAGCGAAGAAGAACAAAGAGAAGCTCTTGAAATTATAAAAAAACAAGGCGAAAAACTTTCTTCTTTAATATCTCAACTTCTTATGTTTACAAGGTTTGATTTTAACAGAATAAAAATTCAAAGAGAAAAAATCAATTTAAACGAACTTATTGAAAGCGTTTTGGAAGAAATGGAAATAAAGGCAGAGGATAAAAATATAAAGTTAAATATGGATATAAAAGATGATATAAATATATATTTAGATACTGTACTTATAATGAGGGTATTTATAAACCTTGTATCCAATGCCATAAAATACGGAAAAGAAAATGGATATGTTAATATAAAAGCATCTCAAACAAATGAAGAAGTAATATGCTATGTTGAAGATAACGGAATTGGAATAAGCAGTGAGAACATAGATAAAATTTGGAACAGATTTTATCAGGTTAATCCTTCAAGAGATAATGAGAATAGTCTTGGACTTGGTTTATCAATGGTAAAAACCATAATAGAAAAAATGGGCGGTAAAATAAATGTTACAAGCAAAGAAAATGTTGGAACTACTTTTAAAATAATTTTAAAAAAATAAATTCTTTAATTTTACTTTAATTTTTCTTTCCTATCATTTAGGTAGAAAAAAGAAAAGAACGAAAAAAAATGGAGGAAAGAAAGATGAGAAAAAGAACAGTTTTGGTTATGGTAACAATAGTAGGTATTGCTTTAGTAGGTGCAAGCGTATTTGCAAAAGATTTAAGTATGAATTATATGGAAAATCCACTAAAAACTACAAGCACAGATGCTACAAATTTAGCAGATGAAAATACATCATTAATAGAAGTAAGTTCAGTTAAACAAGATGATGACAATAAAAATATAATAGACGTTCACTTTACAACAAAAGTTATGTGGGATGATAATGCAAGCATAACTTCGCTTACAGATGCCGGCGGTAACAGTTACAATGCAAAGATTATTGATAGAGATGATGACGATTTAGAAATTTATGTTGAAGGAATTAAAGACGGAACAAATTATACAGCTGACATTCAAGGAATAAAAGCATATAATGATAGCTCTTATACAAATTTAAAAGTAACTTTTGAAACAGAAAAACAAACATCAACTAACACAAAATCAAACTTAAAAGTAAGAGATGTCGATTTTGACAGAGAAGATGAAGAAGTATCATTTGACTTTGATAAATTTATCGAATTAAAATCAGATGCTTATATCATAATCAAAGATTCAAACGGAAATACTTATTCAAGTAAAAATTCAAGAATTATATGTGATGAAGATGATATTGAATTATTTCTTGATAAAAATTTAAAACAAGGTCAAAAATACACATATGAAATAAATGGTATAAAAGAAAACGTAGGTAATTCTTATGAAACAATAAACGGTAGCTTTACTGCTTATGATGATTAATTTAACATTGTAAATTAAATATAAACAAATAATAAAAACCTCATGTAGTTTACTATATGGGGTTTTTATTTATTAAAATTCTAATTGGCAATATTGAAAAAGTTAAAAAAAGATATATAATATAATCAAACATAATTATGAATACAAATAAATATTATTTCATAATACTGGGAGGTGTATGAAATGAAATATTTAACTGTAAAAGAAGTTGCACAAAATTGGAATGTTTCAATAAGGGTAGTGCAAAGATATTGTTTAGAAGGAAAAATCGAAGGAGCAAAAAAGGTTTCCAATGTATGGCAAATTCCACAAAATGCTTCCAATCCCATTAATAATGGAAGAACAAAACAGGAAGTAATAGATACATCAAATCTTATGCCTTTATTGAATACTCCTTTTAAGCCAGGTGAATGTTTGAAATATATTAATAATATTAAAAAAGGAGATTCGAGGGATATTGCTTTATGCGAATATTATTATTTTAGCGGACAAGCTGAAAAAGCCGCAAAAATGGCAGAATTATATCTAACAAGTTCCGATTTATCTTTAAGTCTTTCTGCTTATTTTATTTATTCATATGCAAATCTTTCCTTAGGTAATATAACACAAGCGAAATATGCTCTTTCAATACTTAAAAAAACAGCTTCAAGTAAAAAAGATATTCCACTATTAAAAGATGCAAGTGCATTTATTGCCACGGCAGCAGCGATTTTATTACATCTTCCTCTTCCAAATGAAATACCGCCAATGAAAGAATATATTAATTTTCTTCCTGAAGGGCTTAGAATGTTTGCGCTATATGTTCATGCTCATTATAGATATTTACAGGGAGAATATGAAAGAAGCATAGGTATAGTTGAAACTGCTATTGCATTGCAAAAAGAAACATATCCTATTTCTTCTATATATTTACATTTAGTTGCGGTTATGGATTATATGAGCATAAAAAATGTAAAAAAAGCACAAAAACATCTTCTTATTGCCTGGGATTTGGCACGTCCCGATGATTTAATCGAAGCATTTGGAGAACACCACGGACTTCTTGGAGGAATGCTTGAGTCTGTAATAAAAAAAGACTGGCCTGATGATTTTAAAAGAATAATAGATATTACTTATCGTTTTTCAGAAGGATGGAGAAAAGTACATAATCCGATAACAGGAAGAGATGTTGCGGATAATTTAACCACTACGGAATTTGCGGCTGCAATGCTTGCTGCAAGAGGGTGGACAAATCAAGAGATAGGAGAACATATGAATATATCTGCCAATACCGTAAAACAGTATATGTCTTCAGCTTTTCAAAAGCTTGGAATAAATCAACGTCAAGATTTAAAAAAATATATGTTGGATTAAAAAAACTCTGCATTTAGCAGAGTTTTTATTTTATATTATTGCATCTACAAAATCATCAACATCAAATTCTTCTAAATCTTCAAGTCCTTCTCCAAGGCCTACATACCACATAGGAGGTTTGTCTTCTCCTGCTAAGGAAACTATTACCCCGCCTTTTGCGCTTCCGTCAAGCTTTGTCATTATTATACCATCAACCTTGGCGCTTTCATTAAAGCTTTGTGCTTGAATTACACTGTTTTGTCCTGCTCCCGCATCTAAAACAAGAACTGTATATAAATTATAATCTCCTTTGAACTTATCACAGACTCTGTAAATTTTGTTAAGTTCGTCCATTAAATTCTTTTTGTTTTGAAGTCTTCCTGCGCTGTCTGCAAGAATAATATCCATATTTTTTGCTTTTGCAGAATCAAGACAATCATAAATTACACTTGCCGGATCTTGACCTTGTTTGCTTTTTACGATTGGAACATCTAGTCTTTCTGCCCAAGTTGCAAGCTGTTCGCTTGCTGCGGCTCTGAAAGTATCTGCTGCCGCTAAAATTACTTTTTTATCTTCTTTTAAAAATTTATTTGCAAGTTTTGCTATTGTTGTTGTTTTTCCAGCTCCGTTTACTCCTATGAAAAGTATTAAAGCTGGTTTTTTAATTTCTTTATCCCAAAGATTTAATTTTAGTCTGTTTTTAATTTCTTCTTTAATTAAATCATGTAGTTTGTTTATGTCTTTTACATCTTTTTTAGTGGCATTTTCCTTTACGTTTTCGATTATTTCTTCGCTTACATTAAAAGGAATATCGCTTAAAATAAGTACTTCAATTAATTCTTCATATAAATCATCATCTATTTTGTTTGATGAAAATACATCTTTTAACTTTGATAGTAAACTTTTTTTTGTTTTATCAAGTCCTTTATTATATTTATCTTTTGACATTTATTTCACCGCCTTCATGTATATCTTTTAATTTTACGCTTACGATTTTTGTTATACCTTCACTTCCCATGGTTGCTCCGTAAAGTACGTCGGCTATGCTCATGGTTATTTTTCTGTGAGTTACAACAATAAATTGGTTGTCTTTAATTATTGATTTTAAATATTTGCAGAACCTTGCAACATTTGCATCGTCCAAAGCTGCGTCGATTTCGTCAAGAACACAGAATGGTGCAGGTTTTAATTTAAGTATTGCAAATATCAAAGCTATTGCAGTCATGGATTTTTCTCCTCCGGATAGAGAAGAAATGTTTTTAAGTTTTGTTTTTGGAGGAGAAGCGACAATATCTATTCCGCTTTCCATTATATCATCGGGATTTGTTAAAATAAGTTTAGCGTTTCCTCCGTTGAATAACTGCTTGAATACTTCTTCAAACTCTTTGTTTATGTTGGTAAATTCTCTTAAAAATCTTTCTTCGATTTTAGAGTTCATATCTTTTATTATGTGTAGAAGTTCTCCTTTTGAATCTTCAAGGTCATCTTTTTGTTCACTTAAAAATTCAAATCTTTCTTTTACTTCTTTATATTCTTCTATGGATTCAACATTGATGTTTCCCAGTTTTTTTATGCTTGCTTTTAAGTCCTTTACTGTTGTTTCCGTTTCAAGCATATTTTCAATAGGCTTTTTATATTCAAGTGCTTGTGCGTATGTTAGGTTATAATCTTCTATTATTCCTTTTTGAAGATAATCCATTTCAAGATTTGTTTTGTCTTTTTTATTTTCAAGCTTTTGTATTTGCTCGCTTAAACGATATCTTTCTTCTTGAAGATTTTTTAAGTTGTGGTTAACTTCTTCAAACTCTTCATTTGATTGTTTTTTCTTTTCAATTAAAGAAGCATATTTATCGTCTAAGTTTTTCTTTAGTTCATCGTAATCTTTATCAAGCTCTTTAGCCTTATTTATTTGTTCATTTAATAAAGAAATATTTTCTTCGTTTTCTTCAATTTCTTTTAAACTTTCTGATGTGCTAAGTTCAATATTTTTAATGTTTTTGTTAAGCTCAAAAATAGCCGTGTTTATTCTGCTTAACTGTTCTTCTTGTTTATAAAGATTGATTTCCTCTTTATTTAGTTTTGTTGCCATATCAAGATATTTATCTTTATATAAACCAAGACCTATCTTTGATATTTCGTCTTTCTTTTCTTCAATTTCTTTATTTAATTGCTCAATTTCTTCTTTTGATTGTTCATTCATAAGAAGGATTTTTTCATCTGAAGTCTTTAAGTTTTCTATTCTTTTCTTGTTTTCTTCAAATGTTTTTATTTTCTTTTCAAGATTTTCTTCAGCTTCTCTGTTCTTGTCTTCTTCCTTGCTTATGATAAGAGTCAGTTCGTTTATTTCATCGGCCTTTAACTTTAACTGTTCATCTTTTTCTTTAAGTTTAATATCAAAAGAACCGCTTTGTTTTAAGTATTCGTTATAATCTTTTACCGCTTCTTTTATTTGTTTGTTTAGTTTTTCAATTTCGTTTTTTCTTGATAAAAGTGAACGGTCATTGTTTTTATTTTGTCCACCTACCAAAGCTCCTCCCGGGAATAAAACTTCTCCGTCAAGAGTTGCTATTTTATATTTATGTGCACTTTTTTTTGCAAAGTCATTTGCATTTTTTAGATTATCAAATATAAGAAGTGTGCCAAGAGCATTTTTAACGATATTTTCAAACTTCTTATCATATTTTACAATATCGCTTGCAACACCCTCAAATCCTTTTGCATTTGTTATTACAGAGTTTAAGTTATATATTTCTCTTGGTTTTATTATGTTATGAGGTAGGAATGTTATTCTTCCCCACTTGTTTTCTTTTAAAGCTTTAATTGCTCTTGCAGCTGTGCTTTCATCTTTAACTACAACGTGTTCAACGGTAGATGTAAGGGATTTTTGTATTGCATCCATATATTTATCGGGTACGGAAATAAGATCCCCTAAAGTGCCGTACACTTCGTCAGAAAGGCTTGTGTTTTTTGCAAATTCAAAAAGTTTTTTGATTGCGAATTTATAACCTTCCTTGTTTTCTTCATATCCCGTTAAAATGTCTCTTTGTCCTTTTAGAAGTTTTACTTTGTTGTATTTTTCAAGAAGATTTTCTTTGTAGTCAGCTTTTGCTTCTTCTATTAAATATCTTTCTTCTAAAAGCTTGTTGTTTTCATCGTCGAGTTTTTCAAGTTTTTCTTCGTTTTTAAGGTTATTTGAAGTAAAGTCCTGTTTTTCAAGTTCTTCTATTTCTACCTTTAATTCTTTGTTTTCTTCTTCAAGTTTTGTAATGATGAATTTATTGTTTTCGATTCTGTTAAAGCTGTCTGCAAGAAGGCTTTCTTTATCTTTTAGTAATCTTTCTTTTGTTTTAAGATTTATGTTTTCTTTTTCAATTGCACTTTCTGTTTCGTCTGAAAGTCCTTTTAATCTTTCCACTTCTTGTTTTAACTTAGAAAATTCTTCTTGTAATTTTGTAAATAATTCTTCTTGTTTTTCTTTATTTTCCTTATTTTCATTTAAAGATAAGACTGCTTGTTCTTTTTCTTCTTCAAGTTTTAATATTCCGTCTTTTAAGGATTTTATATTTTCTGTGTGAGTTAATATTTTATTTTTGTTTACTTCAACTTCAACTTTAGAATTTTCGTAATTTGAAATGAAGTCGTGTATTTCTTTATTTGCGTTGTTTATTTCTTCATCAAAAGAATTTACTTCAAGTTTTAATTTAGAGTATTTTTCATCCAAAACAGAGATACTCTCTTCTTGTTTTGTTAAAGTATCTCTCATTATTTTTTCGTCTTCTTCTATTTTTGAAAGTTCTTCTTTGTATTTATCTGCTTTATGAACGAATAAATTAAGCTCTATTCCCTTAAGTTCATCGCTTAATTTTATATATTCTCTTGCCTTTTTGGAATTTCTTTTTAAAGTAGGAATTCTTTTTTCAAGCTCTGAAATTATGTCTAAAATTCTGTATAGATTATTTTGTGTTTTATCAAGCTTTTTAATAGCTTCGTTTTTTCTGCTTTTATATTTAACTATCCCTACGGCTTCTTCAATCATTAATTTTCTCTCTACCGCAGAGTTGTTTACAATGCTTTCTATTTTACCTTGAGAAATTATTGAGTATCCTTCTCTAGATAGACCCGTATCCATGAAAAGTTCTTGAATGTCTTTAAGTCTTACGGAGTTTTTATTTATGTAATACTCACTTTCTCCCGAACGATAAAGTCTTCTTGAAACATTTACTTCGCTGTATTCACTTGGTAAAATCCCCGAAGAGTTGTCTATTGTTATGCTTACAAAAGCGTAACCAAGAGCTCTTTTTTCTTCAGTTCCGGAAAAGATGACATCTTCCATCTTTCCTCCTCTTAGGGATTTAACTCTTTGCTCTCCTAAAACCCATCTTATTGCATCTACAATATTACTTTTTCCGCTTCCGTTTGGACCTACTATTCCCGTTACGGGATTGTCAAATAAAATCTCGACTTTCTGTCCAAAGGATTTAAAGCCGTATATTTCAACTTTTTTTAAATACATTTGTTACCGCCTAAATTAATTTTAATTTTTTTAGTGTAGCAAAAGCAGCGTGTTGTTCGCTTTCTTTTTTGTTTTTTCCGTCCCCTTCACCCATGTCTTTGTTATTTATTACAACTTTTGAAGTAAACACTTGATCGTGTTCCGGACCTTTTATTTGAACTAATTCATAAGAAAAGTCTTTTATGTTTTTTGAGTGAATATATTCTTGAAGCAAAGTTTTATAATCATAAGTAAGTTTTCCGTCAATTGCCTTTTTTGTTATGCCAGAAAGAAGGTTAAGAGCAATTTTGCTTACTGTTTCGTAGTCGCTGTCTAAATATATTGCTCCAAGCACAGCTTCAAAGCAGTCTGCAATGATGTTTTTCTTATATTTGCCTCCGCTTATCATTTCTCCTTTTCCAAGAAGAATAAATTCTCCAAGGTCTAGTTTTTCGCTTGCAATATATAAAGAATCCGCACAAACGATTAATGCTCTAAGTTTTGTAAGAACGCCTTCTTTATCTTTTTTTAGTGTATTATAAAGATATGCTCCCACGCATAAATCAAGCACAGCGTCTCCCAAAAACTCAAGTCGTTCGTTGTTTTCGAGATTTTTGTTTTCATTGCTTTTTGATGAATGTGTAAGAGCAACTTTAATTAAATCTTTATTTTTAAAAGTATAACCAAGTTTTTGTTCCAATTTATAAATTTTATTTTCCATTTTCTCCCTCGTAAACCATGTAAAAAATTACAGAAGTTTCCTTTAATTTTTTAAATAGTTTAAGGCTCCTTTACGGAGCCCTTTTTTATTTTTATAGTGATTCTAAATAATCAACAACATCTTTAACTGTTTTCATATCTTCAAGTTTATCTTCTTCTATTTCGATATCGAACTCATCCTCGAAGTCAGCTATTAATTCGATCAATGTTAAAGAGTCAACGTCCAAATCATCAGTAAAAGAAGTATCCATTGTAACGGCTTCTTCACTTACTTCTAACTGCTTTACAATAATGTCTCTGACTTTTTCAAAAATCATTTACAATAAACCTCCATACATTTACTTAATATTATATATATACTTATATCATATATTTTCTATTTAGCATAGATATTTTTTATTTTTTCTAAAACTTCGTTTTCTTCAAATTTTATGGCTTGTTTAATTGCGTTTTTAAAAGCTATTTCATCTGAGTTTCCATGAGCTTTTATTATTCCTCCGTTTACTCCAAGAAGGGGAGCACCGCCGTATTTTTTAGATGAAAGTTTGCTTAATTCTTCGTTTAAAACGCTTTTTGCAAGAACATAACTTAATTTTGTTTTTGTATTTGTTAAAAATACATCTTTTAGTATGTCCTTCATTAAATTTCCCATACCTTCAATTGTTTTTAATATAATATTTCCCGTAAAACCATCACATACTATAACGTCGTTGTCGCTATTCATTATTTCAGTTCCTTCAACGTTACCTACGAAGTTGATTTCTTTGTTGTTTTTTAATATTTGATGTATTTCCTTATATAGTTTATCGCCTTTTTCTTCTTCTGAGCCTATGTTTGCAAGAGCAACTTTAGGGTTTTTAACTCCCATTACGTTTTCCATATAAATGCTTGACATTGTTGCGAATTGTTCTATATAGTCACTGTTACAATCTGCATTTGCACCGCAGTCCATTAAAAGTACAGGTTTCTTTCTTGCAGGTAACACTGCACCAAGGGCAGGCCTTTTTATCCCTTTTATTCTTCCTGTTACTAAAACTCCCGCAGATAAAACAGCACCTGTGCTTCCTGCTGTAACCAAAACACTGTTACGGTCTTCTTTTATCTTGTTTGCCGCAACAACCAGTGAAGATTGTTTTTTTCTTCTTATGGCAAGTGCGCTTTCATCATGACATGTAATTTCTTCAGGAGCATGGATAATACTTATTTTATCCATACTTAAGTTGTTGTCTTCAAATACTTTTTTTATTTTTTCTTCGTGTCCTACCAAAGTTATTTCTCTATCAAATTCTTTTACTGCAAGTACGGCACCTTTTACCATTGCATCAGGTGCATAATCTCCGCCAAAAGCATCTACGTATATCATATTTTTATACCTCTTTTTTTATAATTATATTCTATAAATTATATCATAAATTTAATTTCTTTTCTATATTGTGAGTATGCATTAATAATGTATATTTATGTATAATAAAAATAAGCTGTATTTTATAGGTGTTATTAAGGTTATCAAGTTTTCCACAACTTATCAACAAATTGTGAAAAAGTAGCATATAACCACCGGTTTTTATATATATGAGGTATATTAAATATCTTCTTAGTTATTTATATTCTTCCTCTGTATTTATTATTTAAAGGAACAAAAAATCCTTTTATAATAGGTATTTCGACAATTTAATGAATACAAAAAGTAAGCTATAAGACTACAAAAAATCAGTTATATAACTACAAAAAGTAAGTTTTTATTATAAAAATATTCTTTTTAAAAAATCTTTAAGTAAGCTATAAAGCTACAAAAAGTAAGGATTATAAATACAAAAAGTAAGTAGGCATTTTTCGTAAAAAAGCCCTTAAAAAAGCTATTTTAAGTTGAAAAACATAGAAATATGCACTTTCAAATTAGAAAAATAACGATAAAACGGATAAAATAGATTGTATTTATAATAAACTTTAACAATTTATTTAATTATAAACATACAAAAAGAGTATTTTTATTTACATTACATTTTTAGGATTTAAAATATCTTTAAAGTGTATACAAAAAGTAAGCAATTTTTATTTAAATTAATATTAAAAACTACAAAAAGTAAGTTAAAAATGTACAAAAAGTAAGCTGTTTTTATAACGAATTTAAAAAGAGTACAAAAAGTAAGATAAAAGTATACAAAAAGTAAGTGAAATTTATAAAATTTTTGTTAATAAGTACAAAAAGTAAGCTGAATTTAAAATAAATTTTAAAGTGTATACAAAAAGTAAGTTGTTTTTAAAATCGTTTTGATAATAGATACAAAAAGTAAGCTACAAGTATACAAAAAGTAGGTTATTTTTATAATAAATTTAAAAAGAGTACAAAAAGTAAGTTATTTTTGATATTAATTTAATAAGTGTATACAAAAAGTAAGTATGGTTTTTATCCATTAAAATAAAGGTACAAAAAGTAAGTTAAAAGTATACAAAAAGTAAGTTAATTTTGTTGACATTTTTTGACAAGTAATGTAAAGTATTAAAAGTGTATACAAAAAGTAAGTAGTAAAGATATAATCGAGGATTTAGAATGAGCGAAAAAAATGATTTAATCAATTTGGAAAACAGTTTTGTAACTCAAGTTACAATGCTTAACGTTGTTGCCGAGGCAAGATATGATATGCCTTTGGTTTCTCAGAAATTATTTATAGAAGCACTTTCCAGAGTCGATATTGACAGTGATGATTTTTCAGTTATAAGAATAGGGCTTAGTGAATTTGCAAAAAGAAACAACGTAAACAAAGATTATCTTTACAGAGAAAAGGAGAATATTACATCTAAAACCCTTACGGCTCAAATAATGATAAAGGATTTAGATACTGACAGCTACACTCAAAAGAATTTATTCTCTCAGTGCAGTTATAAAGACGGACAGTTTATTTTTGAATTCTCTGAAAAAATGAAACCGTATTTTTTAGATATATATTCTAAGGGCGGTTATTACTTTAAATTTATAAAAGAATATATTTCAAGATTCAAATGTAAATATACAATGAAACTTTATCTTCTTTGTCAGTCAAATTTATATAAATGTCAAAGAAATCAGGAAGTTAGTTTTTCTCTTGATACTCTAAAGAGTTTTTATGATATAAAAGGGGGAAAATATTCTTCTTATAGAAATTTTAATGAGAGAGTATTAAAACCTGCTTTTGAAGAGATAAACGAAAAAACAGATTTGAACGTTGAATATATACCGGTAAGAACCAGCGGAAGAAATATTGATAAAATCATTTTTAACATAGTAAGTAAAAAACTACTTGAAAATGCAAAATATACTGTTACTGACAGTACATTCAATAATTTCCTTGATTTTATTAATTATGATAAAGATGAAGATAAAAATATAAACAATAAAGTAGAAATGTTTAAAAACTGGCAGGAAAATTATGATATATATTTGATTTTCTATGTTTCCGAAAAAGCAAAGAAACTTGCAAATAAAAATATTTTCAGTTATATAGACGTAAGCCTTAAAAATACATACTTAAAAGGATATAACGTATATGAAAGTTTATTTGGAAAACATGAAGAACAAACTTATATAATGACAAATTCCGAAACAGAGTCATTTGGAGATAATATGTATATAGATTATCTTTCAAAATTCGATAAATATATTGCAGATAATGAAAATACCGCACAAGATATTTATAATAATTGGAGAAAAAACGTACGAAAATCCTTTGATAATGCTCTTAAATTTTGCAATGACATAATGGTAAGCATAGATGAAGAAGACGAAAATGTTATCTTAAACGTAAGAGACAGAATAAAACAAAACGATATTATGTCAAATGAATTTTTTGAAGTTTATACTGATATAACTTCAAAGGTTAATTATATAAAAGATTATATTAGTAAGAGCGGAATGAACATAAAAGAAGGAATGGAATTTTTAAACGGAATAAGCATGGATATACTTGATCCAACCCTTGAAGATGTATATTTCAAAATTGTATCTTTAAATGAAAAAGAAAAGAAGATGAAAAAGAAAAAATTATCTAAAGCTTAGGAGGGAGATAAAATGAAAGAAGAAATTCTTATAAGAGCAATGATTGACTATAATAAACATGACCCAAAGAGAATACAGCATTTAATAAAGGTACACTCTCTTGCAAAAACAATAGGAATTCTTGAAAATATAGATAAAAAAGATTTATTTATTCTTGAAACTGCAGCAATTTTACACGATATAGGAATAAAAGTAAGCGAAGAAAAGTATGGTAAATGCAGCGGAAAGCTGCAGGAAAAAGAAGGTCCAAAAGAAGCAGAAAAAATGCTTGAAAAATTTGGATATGACAGGGAAGTAATAGATAGAGTATGTTATTTAATAGGTAATCATCATACTTATGATAATATTGATGGGATTGATTATCAGATTTTGGTAGAAGCAGATTTTCTTGTTAATATTTATGAAGATAATTTAAAAAAGGAAAGTATAGAAAATATTAAAAATAAAATATTTAAAACAAAAACAGGAATAAATTTTATTGAAACAATGTATTAAAAAAAGCACCGTTAGGTGCTTTTTTATTAGTTATTGATTAATTTGTCGCTTTCGTCATTCCAGCTGTATAATTTACGGATTTCTTTACCTACTTCTTCTGATGGATGTTCAGCAGCTAATTTTCTCATAGCTCTGAAGTGAACTTGTCTTCCTGCATCAGACATATCAAGTAAGAATTCTTTAGCAAATGAACCATCTTGGATATCTGAAAGAACTTTTTTCATAGCTTCTCTGCTTTCTTTTGTGATGATTTTCTTTCCTGTTATGTAATCACCATATTCAGCTGTGTTAGAAATAGAATATCTCATTCCTTCAAATCCTGATTGGTAAATTAAGTCAACGATCAATTTCATTTCATGGATACATTCAAAGTAAGCATTTCTTGGGTCATATCCAGCTTCAACTAATGTTTCGAATCCAGCTTGCATTAATTCGCATAAACCACCGCAAAGTACTGCTTGTTCACCGAATAAGTCAGTTTCTGTTTCAATACGGAATGTTGTTTCAAGAACACCTGCTCTTGCTCCACCAATACCTGCTGCATATGCAAGTGCGATATCTTGAGCTTTGCCTGTTGCATCTTGTTCAACAGCGATTAAGCAAGGAGTACCTTTTCCTTCTAGATATTCAGAACGAACTGTATGACCAGGAGCTTTAGGTGCAATCATTGTTACATCGACATTTTTAGGTGGAACGATACATCCAAAGTGGATATTGAAACCATGAGCAAACATTAACATGTTTCCTTCTTCTAAGTTTGGTTCGATATCTTTTTTATACATGTCAGCTTGTTTTTCATCGTTGATTAGAATCATGATGATATCAGCTTTTTTTGCAGCTTCTGCAGCTGTATATACTTTAAGTCCTTGTTGTTCTGCTTTTGCCCAAGATTTTGAGCCTTCATATAGACCAACAATTACGTCACATCCAGATTCTTTAAGGTTTAATGCGTGTGCATGACCTTGGCTACCGTAACCGATAATAGCGATTGTTTTACCATCTAATAATCCTAGATTACAATCTTCTTGATAAAATATTTTAAAATCACTCATTTTAAAAACCTCCGTATTTGTATGACAACTTTATATTACTTGTATGATGTTTATTTTAAATGGTATTCCTAATATTGTCAAGACTTTTCTGAAAATTTTAAAAAATTTTTATTCCAAGCTTTATTACTGTATATTTTATGTTTTATTATAATTTATTTTAATAAAAAAAGACTTCATATATTTGAAGTCTTTAAAGTTCTTCTGTCCAAAAAGCATGATGCAAATGTATGGTAACCGCACTTTTTAATGCTTCTGAATCTCTTTTTTTTAGGAAATTCATTATCATAGCATGGTCTTTGTATGCATCTTTTGCAATAATGTCAAGATTATAGTTTAGGGCAAATGTTTTTTCTATTGTTTGTGTAAGTACCGGCATAAATGAACTTATAAATTCGTTGTGAGATGCTTTTATTATTGCACAGTGAAAGTCATTTTCCGATTTTATTCTTTCTTTTGCCGTTGGATTTTGCAAAATTAAATTTTGACATTTTTCTCCAAGTTTTAATATTTCTTCTATTTCTTTGTCGCTTGCTCTTTTACATGCAAGAGCAGCCGCACTTGGTTCAAATATCATTCTTGTTTCGTATAAGTCTCTAAGGGTAATCTTCATATCAGAAAAAGAATTTATCCCCATATCGCTTTTTGCATATCTGTTTAAAGTATCATTTACGAATGTTCCCCTGCCTCTTTGAACATCTAAAATACCTTCTGAAACAAGAGTTTTAACAGCTTCTCGAAGGGTAGAACGGCTAACTCCCAGTTTTTTTGAAAGGGAATTTTCGTTTGGCAGTTTTTCTCCCGTTTTATATATTTTTTCTTTTGTAATTAAATCTCTTAATTTATCAGCAGTTATTTGTGTTAAGTTTTTCTTTTCTTCTTGCATGATATTTCTCCGAAAACATTAAGTGTATATTGATTATAAGTAACTTGTCTGATGTTTGTCAAGAGTTATCATACAAATATTTATATTAACACATTATAAATACCTATCATAATAGGAATTGTAATAATAGATAAAAGTGTCGTTAAAACATAAAGACTGCTTGAATATTTTGCATCTAAGTTGTATAGCTGTATCATTGAAGTAACCGTTGCACAGGAAGGAGTAACACATGCAAGATAAACTATCATTAAGATATTTTTTCCGTCTATAATATAACTCGATGCATTTGTTATATATAATAAAAATAATGTAATTAAAGGATATATTATAAGCCTTAAGAAACATATAAAATAATATCTTGTTTTCTTAAATAGATTTATTATGGAAACTTCCCCCATTACCATTCCGGCTATTAACATTCCAATAGGTCCCATCATAGAACCTAATGTATCTACGGTATCAGTTATAATACTTGGAAGATTTATTCTAAATATAAATACCAACATTCCTATAAATATAGAAATAATATTTACATTTAAAATTATTTTCTTTATTTCAATTTTCTTTATTCCTTTAAGAAGGCTGTTACAATGTGTCCAAAGAAGTATTAGTTGAACAACAATAAAAGCGCAAGAATATATTACATATTCTTTTCCTAAAATGGAACTTATAAGAGGAATAACCAATATCCCCGCATTTGTATAAATTATATTTACTTTTTCCGCTACATTAAAATTAAATATTTTATTTAACATTGATGTAAGAATGATAAAAAGAATATGAACCAATATAGAAATTATAAATGCAAATATTAAACCTGTTTTTATTTTTTCATCATATTCAATCATAAATGAGTTTATTATCATACAGGGAGTTAGAAGATACACAAGTATTGCGGATATACTCTTGCTGTCCTCTGATTTTAATACTCCTACTTTTACGATAATATATCCTAAAAACATTATTATAAAAAGTTCTAAAATTTCTTTTGCTAAAATTAAACTAATATCCATGTTCTGTCCTTTTTTAATTAAATATAGTTAAAGTATAGTATAAATAAATAATCTTTAAAAGATAAAAATAAAAAGTCTTTACTTTAAGTAAAGACTTTAATTTATATTTTTTTGAATTTTGCAACTGATGCCATGAATTTTTTTATTCCTGTTCCAGGGAATGCTGCTGTGATTTTCATGTCATCTCCGCTTCCTTCAATGCTTACAACAGTACCTTCTCCCCATGCATTATGGTCTATTTTGTCTCCCGGGCTAAGTTTTTCGTCAAATGTATTGTTTTGTTTAAAAAGATTTTGTGTTTGTCTTATTGTATTTGCATAAGGGTCATACATCTTTTTAACATTGTTATTAATAATTTCTTTTTCCTTATTTGATTCTTTTATTGCACTGATTCCTTCAATAAGTTCATCGGGAACTTCAAGTAAAAATCTTGAAGGATTTCTCATTTCGTTTCTTCCGTAAACTCTTCTTGTTTCGGCTGAAGACATATAAAGTTTTTTTCTTGCTCTTGTTATTCCAACATAGCAAAGTCTTCTTTCTTCTTCCATTTCGCTTTCTTCGTTTACGGCTCTGTATGTAGGGAATAAATTTTCTTCCATTCCCGGCATAAATACAATGTTAAATTCAAGTCCTTTTGCATTATGAAGAGTCATAAGCAGTACCTTAGAGCTGTTTTCATCATAAGAATCAACTCCCGCAACAAGTGCTGCATTTTCAAGGAAAGCTTCAAGAGAACCATCTTCTTCGTTATTTTCAAAATCTCCCGCAGCATTTACAAGTTCGTCTAAGTTTTCAAGTCTGTTTTGTGCGTTTTCAACTTTTCCTTCTTTAAGCATTTGTTCGTATCCGCTTAAGTGAATTGTGTTTATTACAGTATCCATTAAAGAGTTTTCTTTTGCTATTCTTTCAAGTTCTTCCATTGTATCTTTAAATAAAATAAGTTTTTCTTTTACGCTTCCTTTAAATAAAGGGCAGGTGTCTATATCTTTTATAACTTCATACATGGATATGCCTTTCATGAAAGCATAATCTCTTATTTTTTCTATACTTGCAGGACCTATTCCTCTTTTTGGAGTATTGATTACTCTAATAAATGCAATATCATCTTTTGGATTTACTAAGAGTTTTAGATATGCAAGAATATCTTTAATTTCCATACGGTCATAGAATTTTGTTCCCGCAACAATTTGATAAGGGATATTTCTTCTCATAAGACCTTCTTCAAGTACACGGGATTGTGCGTTTGTTCTGTATAAAATTGCTATGTCACTATATGGAATGTCATGATATTCATTTAAGCAGAATATTTCCCTGGCAATAATTGAAGATTCTTCCAAATCCGAATTTGCATGAAGATATTTTATGATTTCTCCTTCTTCATTATCGGTAAACAAAGTTTTACCCATTCTCTTTTTATTATGCTCGATTACACCGTTTGCGGCATTTAAAATATTCTTTGTACATCTGTAATTTTGTTCAAGTCTTATTATTTTGGCATCTTCAAAGTCATCTTCAAATTCTAAGATATTTCTTATTGATGCACCTCTCCAACCGTAAATACTTTGGTCATCATCACCGCATACACATATATTTCTGTGACCTTCAGCCATTTTACTTATTATTGCGTACTGAGAAATATTTGTATCTTGATATTCGTCTACAAGAATATATTTGAATCTATTTCTATATTTATTTAATACTTCAGGACATTTTGCAAAAAGAATATTTGTATTTAAAAGCAAATCATCAAAGTCCATTGCATTTGCACTTAAAAGTCTTTTTTGATATTCACTGTATATTTGTGCAATTCTTGCTTCTGTATATCCTTCGTCAAAATCTCCATGCTCGTCCATGTAGTCGTCGCTTGTTTCAAGATCGTTCTTTAGTAAAGAAATTTGAGCTTTAACGCTTTCTACCGGAAATTCTTTATCTGAAATATCAAGCTCTTTAAGTATTGTTTTTAAAAGTCTTTTTGTATCATCATCGTCATATATTGAAAAATTACTTGTAAACCCTAGATTATCCCCTTCCATTCTTAAAATTCTTGCACAAATTGAGTGGAATGTTCCCATCCATATATCAGAAGTGAAAGGAATTCCCATTGAGTCAATTCTTTCTCTCATTTCTCCTGCTGCTTTATTTGTAAATGTAAGAGCAAGAATTTCCCAAGGTTTTGCATATCCATTTTCTATTATATAAGCAATTCTATGAATTATTGTTCTTGTTTTTCCGCTTCCTGCTCCCGCAAGAATAAGAAGAGGTCCGTTAACACAGGTAACGGCCTTCTGTTGTTTATCATTTAACATACTAAGTAAGTCCATTTTCATTCTCCTCGTAAGATATTAAAGGAAGTGTTATTATAACATCAGTTCCTTTATTTTCAATGCTTTCAATGTTTATATTTCCATTTAAGTTTGTAACTATCCATTTAGCTATTGGAAGACCAAGTCCGCTGCCATTTTTTCTTTTGCTTCTGGCTTTGTCTACTCTGTAAAATCTTGTAAAGACTTTTTTGATTTCTTCTCTTTTCATTCCAATGCCTTGGTCTTTAACTTTAATTGTAATATTATTTTTTGCTTTATCTACTTTTAAAGCCGTTATAATGTTTGTATTTTCATGTGAATAATTTACCGCATTGTCTAAAAGTATCATCATAAGCTGTGTAAACTTATCTTCATCAACATTTGCGATAACTTTATCATATGAGCAGTACATATAAGCTCTTATTTGTTTTTTTATTGCAATAGGTTCTATTTTTTCTATTGCGTCTTTTACAAGGTGTACTATATCACATTCTTTATTGTTAAATGGGATTTGACCTAAATCTGCTTTTGAAAGAGTAAGCAAATCTCCAACCATTTTATCCATTCTGTTTATTTCACTTTTTGCATATTCAAACCACATTTCCTGTGATTTTACCGTTTCGTCTTCATTTGTTTGTATAAGTTCAAGATTTGTTTTAATTACCGCAATAGGCGTTCTTAACTCATGGGATGCATCAGCGATAAATTGTTTTTGATTGTCTATTGTATCTTTAATTGGAACCAAAGCTCTGTCGGCAGTGTAAAATCCTCCAAGAAGAGATATAATTACGCCCACTATTATTGCAATAATCAAAGCTGAAAGAATTATGTTAAGATTTGAGTTTTGCTCTGTATTATCTTTTGCCATTAAAATAAGCTGCATATTTCCGCTATCGTTAATTACAAGAGTTGTGCAGCTTCTAAATGAGACATTGCCATATGAATAGTTTGTAAAAACATACTTTCCGTCTTGTTCTTTTATTTCTATGTTTTTATCGTCTGGATCATAGAAATAGCAGTAAGCAATATCCGCAAAAATATTTTCGTCAACGTTCATTTTGCCATAGCTATATGTTTGATTTAAGTTTTCGTCAAAAATAACGATTTTACATTTACCTGCATTAATCTGCTGTTTAAAATATTTTAATTCTTCATTATAAGATAAATCACTTGTATTTTTTAAATTGCTTTTTGTATATCTTTTTGCTTGATATACCATATTAATAAGTTCATTATCGGAAGACTCAGAAAAGGAATAAGATGAAAGCAGGTAAATAAAAGCAGTCATTGAAAGTAAAATGACCAGTAAAACAAAAGTATTTATAAAAATTAATTTATTTTTTATTTTATTTATCATTGTTTTTTTCCTTTAAGGAATAACCAAGACCTCTGTTTGTTACTATTTTTATATCTGCGTCGCTTGATAATTTTTTCCTTAAGTAATGTATATATATTTCAACGCTGTTATCTATTGCATAACTGTCAATTCCCCATACTTTATCAAGTATATAATCTTTTGATAAAACATGGTCTTTGTTTCTCATTAGGGTTTCAAGAAGATTTGCTTCTTTTTTAGTTAAGTTTTCCTTTCTTTCTCCTACCGTAAGAGATGCATCGTTTGTGTTTAGGCTTACGTTTCCTATGCTTATTATATCATCAGAGATACTTCCCTTTCCTCTTCTTGACAAAGCTTTAATTCTTGCTATAAGTTCTTTTGTGTCAAAAGGTTTTGTAAGGTAATCATCAGCCCCAAGGTCCAAACCTTTTACTCTGTCGTCTATATTGTCAAGAGCCGTCAAAAGAAGAATCGGAGTATAGTTGTTTTCTTCTCTTAAAGTTTTTAAAACACTAAGTCCATCCATTTGAGGTAGCATTATATCTAAAACTATAACGTCATATATCATTTTTCTTGCAAGCATTAAACCTGATTCGCCGTCTTCAACGGTATCTGCAAGAATTTGGTTTTTCCCTAAAAGAGCAACCAAAGGTTTAGCCAACGTAACTTCGTCTTCTACTATAAGTACTCTCATATTAATCTTTCCTTTCTGCTTTTAATATTATAATTCATAAAATTAAATTTAACAAATTTTTTTACAATTTTTAATTTTTTAAGGTAATTTAAAGGTTTTAATCATATAATAATGGCATATAAGGAGAAAAGGGAGTGTTTATATGAAGTGTCCTTATTGTTCTAGTAAAGAAATTGGTAAAATTGGAAGAAAGAAATATTTTTGCAGTAACTGTTTTTCAGAAATAGTAGTTAATTCTGATAAAATGAAAGTAATTTCATTAAATGAAAAAGGTATTGCGAAAGTTATTAAAACTTGTTCAATAGCTGATTAGCATAGATAAATTTAGAAGTACCCCTTAATCCCCTCAATACTTCTAAAAATCTATTACAGATTATATAGTAAAAAGCAGCTTTTAAAAGCTGCTTTTTATTTTTTTATTCTATAAAACCAAACTCTTTATCTATTTGGTTAAGTTTTTCAAGATCGAAAGGTGTAGTTTGATATACATGATAATTTAACCAGTTTGAAAAAAGCATATTTCCGTGTGCTCTCCATCTGACTATTGGTTTTTTAGTATCGTCATCATCTGGGAAATAATGTTTTGGAACTTTAGGATTTAAACCTTTTTTCTTGTCTCTTTCGTATTCTTCTTTTAATGTATTTGGATCATATTCGCTATGTCCAAATACAAATATTTTTCTTTGGTCTTTGCTTACAAGTAGATAAGCACCTGCTTCTTTACTGCTTGCAACAATTTCAAGGTCTTTTTCTTTCTTAATATCCTTAATAAGACACTGGGTATGTCTTGAATGAGGCGCATAGAAAACATCGTCAAATCCTCTTACTATCGGTCTTCTTCTTAAAACTCTATGCTCGAATACTCCAAACATTTTTTCCGGAAGATCTTTTTTGTCTATTCCGTAGTAATGATTTAGGGCTGCCTGTGCTCCCCAGCATATAAACATGGTGGAGAAAACATTTTTATCTGCGAAATCAAAAATTTGTTGAAGTTCTTCCCAGTAGTTTACATCATCAAATTCAAGTTTTTCCACAGGTGCTCCCGTTATAATCATACCGTCATATTTTTTATGTTTTATATCATCAAAATTTTTATAGAATGTTTTTAAATGCTTGTAAGACGTATTTTTACTTACATGGCTTTTCATATTAATTAAGTCAACTTTTACCTGTATAGGTGTATTACTTATAAGCCTTAGAAGCTGTGTTTCTGTTACTATTTTTGTAGGCATCAAATTTACAATAGCAATTTCAAGTGGTCTAATGTCTTGTGTTTCTGCTCTTTCTTGATGCATTACGAATATATTTTCCCTGTCAAGCTGTTTTGCCGCAGGTAAATCTTTTGGTATTATAACAGCCATATTTAAACCTCTTTTCTATTATAAAAATTACTTTATTATTTTTTGATAGATTGCAATAATAATTTTTTATACTAGTTCAAGAGCTTTATTTAAATCTTCGATAATATCATCAATATCTTCAATACCAACTGATAATCTTATTAAATCAGGTTGAACTCCCGCTTCAATTAATTCTTGATCATTCATTTGACGATGAGTATGACTTGCAGGGTGAAGTACTGATGTTCTTGCATCTGCAACATGAGTAACAATTGCTGTCATTTCTAAATTGTCCATCATTTTTACTGATGCTTCTCTTCCGCCTTTTAATCCGAATGAAATTACACCGCATGTACCATTTGGCATATATTTTTGTGCAAGGTCATAATATTTGTTTCCTTCAAGTCCCGGATAATTAACCCATGCAACTTTTTCGTGATTATCTAAGAATTTTGCAACTGCCAAAGCATTTTCGCAGTGTCTTTGCATTCTAAGATGAAGTGTTTCAAGTCCCAAGTTTAAAAGGAAAGCATTTTCAGGGGACTGAATTGAGCCTAAATCACGCATTAATTGAGCTGTTGCTTTTGTTATATAAGCAAGTTTGCCAAATCTTTCAGTATAAACAAGACCGTGATATGTTACATCAGGAGTTGTAAGTCCAGGGAATTTGTCTTTATGTTTATCCCAGTCGAAGTTTCCGCTGTCTACTATTGCTCCTCCTACACATGTTGCGTGTCCGTCCATGTATTTTGTTGTAGAATGAGTAACAATATCTGCACCCCATTCAAAAGGACGGCAGTTGATAGGTGTTGCGAAAGTATTATCAATAATTAAAGGTACACCGTGTTCATGTGCCGCATTAGCAAATTTTTCAATGTCTAGTACTACAAGAGCTGGGTTTGCGATTGTTTCTCCTACAACAGCTTTTGTGTTTTCTTTGAATGCTTTATCAAGTTCTTCTTTTGATATGTCTGGATCTACAAAAGTACATTCAACTCCCATTTTCTTTATTGTATGAGCGTAAAGGTTATATGTACCTCCGTATACTGCAGTTGAGCAAATAATATGATCTCCTGCCTGAGCAATATTCATTATTGCATAAAAGTTAGCAGCTTGTCCTGAAGAAGTAAGCATTGCTGCAACCCCTCCTTCAAGTTCGCATATTTTCTTTGCAACCATATCGTTTGTAGGATTTTGAAGTCTTGTATAAAAATATCCTTCTGCTTCAAGATCGAAAAGTTTTCCCATTTCTTCACTTGTTGAATACTTAAATGTTGTTGATTGTATTATAGGAAGAATTCTTGGTTCTCCCGTTTTAGGCTGATATCCGCCTTGAACGCACTTTGTGCCTTGTTTTTTATTTGTAATGTCCATATTTAGTCATCTCCTGTGTAAAAGTTAATGTAGAAATAATATTATCAAATATTTTGTTATAAGTAAATATATAAATTGTTATTTAGAAATAGATTTTATCTATAGCCAGTTATAAGGCTGAAAGGTCATAAAATATATTGTATGTACGCTTAAGATACTATATAATTTATATATAATGATAAAAGGGGAAATTAAAATGAAAAAGAAAATTTTAAAATGTTTATGCGTTGTGTTTAGTTTGTTAATGCTTGTTTCTTTATCCGCATGCTCTAATATGGGACCTGAAGAGACCTTTAATGAGTATATACATATTATTACAACAGGTGAGAATCCTGAGAAGCTTTTTGAAATAGGGACAATGGAGAGAGATGCTAAGGAATTATTTGATAAATCAGGTCTTGCAGAGGAAGAATATATGAATTATGTTACTAATACTAATTTAGATGAAGATACACAAAATAAATTAACATCAAAGTTATCATATAAAATTGTTTCTGTAAAACAAAATGAGAGCACTGCGACGTTAACTGTAGAGTTTACCAATATCGACTATTCTACTTTAATGGACAATATAATGGATAGACTTTTTGATTATTCATCAGAAGATATGGCTAATTTTAGTGAGGAAAAAATAAACGAGCATATAGAAAAGTTATACGAGGAAGAGATAAATAAAATTTATGAAAAAGGCAAAATTATAACCGTTACTGGTGAAGTTAATATGATAAAAGAAAACGGAACATGGATGGTTGAAAGCAGCCCTGAATTATATAGTATGATTTATGGTCAAATGCTTAATTATAAAAATATGGATAGTTTTAATTACTAATAAAAAAAGAGGGGTAACCTCTTTTTTATTTTATATAAAATTTACTTGTATCCACACCTTCAAATTCCAAAAGATTTATTTTTTTTTCTATTCCTCCTGCATATCCCGTTAAGTTGCCGTCTGATCCTACTACTCTATGACAAGGAATTATTATGCTTATGGGATTATGAGAAACCGCTCCTCCAACAGCCTGAGGCGACATGTTTTTTTTGTTCATTTTTATTTTTAACTTTTCAGATATTTCTTTGTATGTAGTAGTTTTTCCGTAAGGTATTTCACATAGAATATTTAGTACTTCCATTTGAAAATCACTTGCATTTGGTTTTATGTTTAAATCTACAATATTTGGTTTTCTTCCGCTGAAATAATCATCAAGCCATAATTTTGTTTTATTTAGAATTTCTATATCTTCGTTTTTTAAAGGGGTTTCTTTTATTTTATTCATGAAATATTTTTGACCTTCTATATATAGACCTATTAAATATTTATTATCGCTTATAAGGGTAATCTTTCCCACAGGTGAATAATATGTATCATAGTAAAGCATTGGTTTTCTCCTTGTATATTTTGTTTTAAGTTTAGTTTATTTTAAATGTAAGTACAATATATTATTTAATTATACTATATAATTTGATTTGAATTATATACGATGATTATTTAATATTACTTAAAAAAAGAGGCTTAAGCCTCTTTTTATTTTTCTTTTATTATTTTTTTACTTGAAAAATATGTAATAAGAAAATATCCTCCGTATATTAAAATTATTGCTATTGCCGTTACAATTATAGAAGGAAGAATATTCATATGCCCTATTGTTGAAAGAATATAATCGGAGAATTTTAGACCAAATATAGAGTGTATTACTGCAAGCAGTAATGGAAGTATAAAGAATATTCCTATTTGCATAAATAAAGCTTTATTTATCATTTTTTCGCTGGTTCCTATTTTTCTTAAAATCTTATATCTTTCAATATTATCAGCACTTTCCGAAAGTTCTTTTAATGCAAGTATAGCCGCAGATGTAATAAGGAATATTATTCCAAGATATATACCGATAAAAGTAACTGTGGCACCAAGCCCTTTTGATGATTCATAGTTATATATTTTTGTAGATGTATCAATTTTGATTGAATATACATCTATATCTTTAAACCCACTGTTTTCATCTATTTCTTTTGTAAGTTTATTTTCAAAATCAGCTTTTTGTTCTTCATTTCCTAAATTATAATTTGCATTAAAGTAGTTTATTTCCATTTGTTCCCTTGTAAACTTAGTACTGTCGGGAACAATTATTATACCTAAATTTATTGCTTGAATTGAATCTTCGATAAATCCATCGTAACATTCACTTACAGAAGGTTTATAAGTTTTGCCGTTTATTGTAATTTCTGTTCCCATCTTTAATGCTTTGTTTCTGTAACCTGTCATCATGTCATAGTTACAAACTACTGCATATTCTCCTTCTTTAAGACTTATTTCTTCATTCCCAAAAACTCTTGCGATTTTATTATAATCGGAAACTTTCATTATGCTTTCTGCTGCATCAAATTGTGCCGTAGGGGTTTCTTTTTTTATTTCATCTATAATACTTTTTAAAGTATCTTTTAATGTAACTGTGTCTGCGGTATAAGTGCTTACTTCGATGTAGTCTTTAAAGTTGCTTTCTACATCGTATCCCATATCTTCAAGTACTTCATTTATGCTTTTTTCTGAAAAGTCAACGGCAGAAGGGGAGTACTCTCCGTTATTTGGTAACATCATTGTTTTTGATATTGTTATGTCAACGGGATTATATTTTGTAAGTTCGCTTGTAAGAGACTGGTTCATTGCAAGCCCTGATGAAAGCATACATATTGTTGTAAAAAGCATTAAACATATTATGCTCATGGAAACAACAGTAGTATTTATTTTCGAGTTAATCTGTTTTAAAACAAACATATTAAGGTTTTTGTAGTAAAGTTTTTTACATGATTTTACCAGTCTTAAAACAAATCCCGAAAGGGAGAAGAAAAATAAAAATGTTGAAACTGCTCCGATTATTATGTATTTTACTATTTCATTTACTTCTAAATCGTTAATGCCTATTGTAACTTTATAATATGCAAATCCAAGCATAATGATTGAAATGATAAATAGTAATACAGAAAGAAAAGGACTTCTCATTTTTATTTTTTCGATTCTCTTACTGCCCGTTATTAAGTCTATTAATTTATATTTGTTTATTACAAAAGTATTGAATATCATTACAAATATATACATTAAAGAAAAGTATAATATTGTTTTAAAAAGTGCCCCAGAGGAAAAAACAAATTTGAATTCGTTCATATCCGCTTCAAACATACTGGCAACTATTATAGACATAAACTGGGAAGCAAAAATTCCAAGTATTAAGCCCACAAAAAGAGATATTATACCTATAAAAAGAGTTTCCAAAAATAATATTTTTGAAAGTTGCCCCTTACCCATTCCAAGAATAAGATATATTCCAAATTCTTTTTTTCTTCTTTTTATTAAAAAATTATTTGCGTATATTATCAAAAAACCAAGTACGATTGATATAAAAACAGATAATCCGGAAAGCATTTTTACCATTAAGCCAACAACGTCATAGGATGATTTTGCAAAATTTTGTATTGGTTCTTGTGCATCCATGGAATTGAATACATAAAATACTGCAATACCTAAAATAAGTGTCATGAAATAAATGGCATAATCCTTTATGCTTTTTTTAATGTTTTTCATGGATAACTTAAATAACATCGTTAAGCTCACCTCCAAGAAGTGTCACAACTTCAATTATTCTGTTAAAAAATTCTTTTCTGCTGCTGTCTCCTTTTAGAATTTCATTAAATATTTTTCCGTCTTTTATAAATAAAACTCTCTGTGCTTTTGATGCGGTAAAAGCATCATGTGTAACCATTAAAATCGTGGCTTTAAGTTTTTTGTTTAGAAGTTCAAGACTTTGAAGAAGCATTTTAGCACTTTTTGAATCTAATGCTCCTGTTGGTTCATCGGCAAGAATAAGTTTAGGATTTGTTATAATTGCTCTTGCACATGCTACTCTTTGTTTTTGTCCTCCCGACATTTCATAAGGATATTTATCAAGCACATCTTCTATTCCAAGGGCTCTCGATATGTTTTTTACTCTTTTTTCTATTTCGCTTACTCTCATTTTTTGAATGGTCAGTGCAAGGGCAATGTTTTCATATGCCGTAAGAGTATCCAGTAAATTAAAATCCTGGAATATAAAACCGAGTCTGTTTCTTCTAAATTCGTTTAGGTGTTTGCCTTTTAGGTTTGTTATATTTATATCTCCAACAAAAATATCGCCGCTTGTTACTTTGTCTATTGTTGATATAACATTTAATAATGTTGTTTTACCGCTTCCGCTTGAACCCATTATTGCAACGAATTCTCCGTTATTTACATCAAAACTTATATCTTTTATGGCTTTTGTAAGATTTGATTTATTGCCATAATATTTTTCTATATTTTCAACTCTTAATACTTTTCCCATTTTTTTCTCCTTAAATATATTTTGTGGTGATTTCAATTTTTCCACTGAAATCTTCACCTATAATGCTTAAATAATATTCACCATCCGTTAGGGATAAATCTCTTCCCCCGCTTTCCGGTCCTTCTATATCAAAACTTGCTATAATTTTTGTTTTTGAATCATTTTTTACGATTAGCTTTGCTTTTCCTTTTTGAATATCTGCTTTGTAGCTTATATTAATGTTTTTGTTCTTTCTATTTACTTCCACGGAACCGAATATTACTTCTTTTATATTTTCATCTTTATATAAGGAAGTATACTTGCCGGTGTTTGTGTCTACATAAAAAATTCTTTCTCCCATTAAATCTTCATCGGAAGTTAAAAATTTTTTCCCTACAAGATTTAGTATATCATTATATTTATTTATTAATTGATTTTTGTTTATACTGCATCCTGTAATTATTAACGATATTGAACATAAAAGTATGATTGCTGTTTTTTTCTTCATGTCTATCCTCCTTTCTTTAAATTGATTATAGAAAGGATTAAATTTTTTATCCATCGATTAAAATTACAAAACATTACAATTTTGTAAGGTTTTGTAATTAAGTTTATTTTAATTATTAACATTCCTCATTTTGATTGATTTTTTATAGTATTTATAATATAATTAAATTGCTTACTTTTCATGGTGTGTACCATTACATATATGGCGCTCCTTGAACCCTTTGTCTCAATCGGGGCAAAGGGATTTTTTATTTGAATTTTTATAATATTTAATCCGAAACCCGTGTAATATAATGTAAATTATTTTGCTGAAACCACGTTTTTTTATTAACATTCTTTCTTTGTCGGTTTCCATAACGTTTGTTGCAATATTTTGTAATTAAAAAGTTTAACATTTAAAATTTCATATAGTTCTTAAATATATTTTATTATTACTAAATATGATATAATATTTATAAATTTTACATTAATAATGCAAAACAGGTGAAATAATGGAGAATATCGTTTTAATAATAGACTGCGGAACTCAAAGCATAAGAGCGATGCTTATAAATGATAAAGGCGAAATTTTAATAAAAGAAAAAGAAAAATATGAATACATAACAAAAGAAAAAGGAAGTATTATAGAGTTTGACGCAAATAACTTTTTTGAGGAAATAATTTCTCTTTTACTTAAGTTAAAAAGTAAAAACGAAAAACTATATTCTAAGATAAAAGGGATAAGCATAACTACTCAAAGAGATACTTTTGTTTTGGTAGATAGAAACGGAGCTCCTTTAAGAAATGCTATTTCATGGCTTGACAGAAGAAAAGCAAAAAATTATAAAAAACCTAATATATTATATAGAATGCTTTTTTCTTTAGTTGGTATGGGAGCCATGACTAAAAATTTAATGAGTGAAGCAAGGTTTAATTGGATTATAGAAAATGAACCTAATGTATGGGATAAAACATATAAATATTTGTTGTTGCCTCAATTTTTAAATTATAAGTTTACGGGTAAGTACATAGAAAGTGATGCGGGAACGGTCGGTCACATTCCTTTTGATTACAAAAAGAGGGAGTATGATAAATCTTACGGAATTAAAAGGCAGCTTTTTGACATAGACCAAAGGAAGCTCGCAAACGTGATTCCTTCGACAAAAATAATAGGAAGTATATTGGATGAAGTTTGTGAAAGAGCGGGAATAAAAAGAGGAACTCCTCTTGTTGCAAGCGGAAGCGACAAAGCTTGCGAAACAATCGGAGTAGGTTGTATAAAAGAAGGAATAGGCAGTATATCTTTGGGAAGTCAGGTTACGATACAGGTAACCACAGGCAGATATTATGAACTTACAAGGTTTGTTCCTCCTTTTTGCAGTGTGATTCCAAATACATATAACCCTGAAATTATTTTATATAGAGGTTTTTGGCTTGTTACATGGTTTATAAAAGAATTTGCTTATAAGGAAGAACAAATATGTAAAGAAACCGGTAAAGATATATATGATGTAATGGATGAAAAGTTAAAAGAAATACCCGTAGGTTGTGATGGTCTTATTCTTCAACCTTACTGGGGACAAGATATTCTTCGTCCCGAAGCAAAAGGAAGTATACTTGGATTTAATGATAAACATACTAGAATGCATATTTACAGGGCAATAATTGAGGGAATAGGATATTCCTTAAAAGAAGGAATAGAGAGAATTGAAAAAGTATCTAAAGTTAACATAGATAAAATAGCATTATCAGGTGGAGGGTCAAGAAGCGACATAATATGTCAGATAATAAGTGATATTTTAAATAAAGAAGTTTATAAAATTCAAACCTATGAGGCAAGCGGTATAGGAGCTGCTATGGCAGGTTTTATAGGTCTTAAGGTTTTTAAAGATTTTGATGAAGCAAAAGAAAATATGGTAAGACAGACAAAAACATTTTCTCCAAATGAAGAAAATGCAAAAAAATATGATGACATTTATAATAATGTATATTTAAAAATATATAAAAATGTAAAAAAAATATATACAAAAATGAATAATATTAATTTATAGGGGGGAAAATTATGCCACTTAAAAGTACAGTTGAAAACTACAAAGATTATATGGGGATATCTCCAAAAGCAGAGGATTTTGATAAATACTGGGCAGAAGGAGTAAAAGATTTAAAGGAAACTGATTTTTCTTATACTCTTGAGAAGAGGGATTTCCCAATGAAAGATATCGAAGTATACGATATGTATTTTAAAGGAATGAATGGGGAAAGAGTTCACTGTGAACTTGTTAAACCTAAACACATTGAAGGAAAAATCCCGGGAGTAATGTCATTCCATGGTTATACATCAAATGCAGACAGTATTTATTCAAAAGTTCCATATGCATATAATGATATGGCCTTTTTAGCTTTTGAAGTTCCTGGACAAGGTGGAAAAAGCGAAGATAACTACACTGCTGACGGACCTACTCTTTATGGTCAAATAATAAGAGGCGTAATGGATGAAGACAAGAAAAAATTATTTTTCAGAAATATTTATCTTGACGCCGTAAAAGCTTTTGTTCTATTTGAAAATATGGATTTCATAGACGAAAACAGAATTGGCACAACAGGAAAAAGCCAAGGGGGCGCATTAAGTCTTGTTGTTGCGGCATTTAATAAAAATGTTAAGGCTAGTGCTGTTATTTATCCTTTCCTTGCAGACTTTAAAAAGGTTTTTGAAATGAATATGTGTGAAGATGTGTATGTTGAATTTAAAAATTGGTTTAGAAAATACGATACATTACACGAAAAAGAAGATGAATTTTTTGAAAGACTTTCTTACATAGATGTTCAAAATTTTGCGGATAAAGTAAAATGTGATGTATTATTCTTTACGGCGCTTCTTGATACAACTTGTCCGCCTATAACACAATTTTCAATATACAATAAATTAAAATGTAATAAGGAATTAAAAGTATACTGCGAATATACTCATGAAAGACTTCCTTATTCAGACGATATAATATATGAATTCTTTAAAGAAAAACTTTAATTAATAAGCACCCTGAAGTTAATATTCAGGGTGTTTTATTTTTGTTAAAATTTAAAAAAAATTATTAAATTTCCAAACAAGTTTTTATATTTTTTGTCAAATTTAAGGTATAAAATATTAAAATTAAAGGTAAAAAAATACATTTAATTAAGCTAAAACCCTTTATTTAAAAGGGTTTTGGTTGTTTGAAAGGTTTTAGATAAATAAATATTATAAAATTATTAATTTGTAATTAAAATTATATAATTCTATTGACAAATTATATAATCAGGTATATAATTTAGCCAAAATAAAGGAAAGGTGCAGGTAAAATGGGAAAAAGTGTATATAGTTTAGTATTAATGGATGAAGTCGTAGAAAAAGTTGATGAAGCGGCTTATAAAATGGGTACAAGCAGGTCTAATTTAATAAATCAAATTTTGGCTGATTATGTATCATATACAACACCTCAAAAACAGGTTGAAGGAATATTTACATCCCTTGAGAATATGTTTAAGGAAATGAATACTTTTCAAGTTTTAGCTAATCCATCTCCTTATTTTATGAATATAACCAGCTCTCTTAGATATAAATACAGACCAACCATAAAATACGGAGTAGAGTTATATGACAATTCAAAGTATTCATTTGGAGAGCTTAAAGTTACTTTAAGAACGACAAATCAGACTTTAATAAGAGATATGAACAGATTTTTGAATTTTTATTCAAAGCTTGAAGAAAAATATATTAGAGGAATACTGGAGGATAATTTATGTTACAAGATAGAAGAAAAGAAATATACAAGACAATTTGTTTTACCAAAGGAACAAGGTGTTGACAAAGTTGACCTTGGAGTTTTAATCGGAGAATATATAAAGGTATTTGACAGCGTGTTAAAAGTATTTTTAAATGATCTTCCATATATTGATGACGCATGCTCCGATGCTGAAAAAGAATATGTTACTTTAATGCAAAAGGTTCATGCAATTATATAATGATTATTTAACATAAAGGAGGGTTTTAAAATGAATGCAAATGACTATACTGAAAAATCACTTCTTGCACTTCAAAATGCACAGAATTTAGCTATAGATAACAATAACTCGGTTATGGAAGCCGAACATTTATTATACGCATTACTTGATGACAGAGGAGGGCTTATTCCTGAACTTCTTGAAAAAATGCAGGTTAATGTATCTGGATTAAAATCGGAAGTAGAAAACAAAATAAAATCTTTTCCGAAGGTTTCATCAAGCAGCGTAGATAACTTATACGCAAGCAACAACTTAAATAGAGTTATTCGTCTTGCAGAAAATATAGCAAAGAATATGAAAGACGAATATGTTTCCGTTGAACATTTATTCCTTGCAATGTTTAATGAAGGCGGAAGCTTTATAAAAGATGAATTTAGAAAATATAATGTTACAAAAGATAACTTCACAAAGAACTTGTCTTTGGTGAGAGGAGGGAGAACAGTGAACAATCAAAATCCTGAAAACACATATAATGTACTTGAAAAATATGGTTCCGACTTGGTGGAACTTGCAAAACAAAATAAACTTGACCCTGTAATCGGCAGGGACGATGAAATAAGAAATGTAATAAGAATACTATCAAGAAAAACAAAGAATAACCCTGTTTTAATAGGTGAACCTGGTGTTGGTAAAACAGCAATCGCAGAAGGTCTTGCTCTTAGAATTGTAAGAGGAGATGTTCCAAACAACCTAAAAGACAGAAGTATTTTCTCTCTTGATATGGGTGCTCTTGTTGCAGGTGCAAAATTCAGAGGTGAATTTGAAGAAAGAATCAAAGCCGTACTTGATGAAATCAAGAAAAGCGAAGGTAAAATTATTCTATTCATTGATGAACTTCATACGATAGTAGGCGCAGGTAAGACTGACGGTGCAATGGATGCCGGCAACCTATTAAAACCACTTCTTGCAAGAGGGGAATTACACTGTATAGGTGCAACTACTTTAAATGAATATAGAGAATACATCGAAAAAGATGCTGCACTAGAAAGAAGATTTCAACCTGTTATGGTAGGAGAACCAAGTGTTGAAGATACAGTTGCAATCCTTAGAGGTCTTAAGGAAAGATATGAAATATATCACGGCGTAAAAATCACAGACCAAGCTCTTGTTTCTGCAGCAATTTTATCAAACAGATATATTACAGACAGATTCTTACCTGATAAAGCAATTGACTTAATCGATGAAGCCTGTGCTTTAATCAAGACTGAAATGGATTCAATGCCAACAGAGCTTGATGAAGTAAACAGAAAGATTATGCAATATCAAATTGAAGCAACAGCTCTTAAAAAAGAAAAAGACGAACTTGCAAAGAAACGTCTTGAAGAAATCAACAAGGAAATCGCTGAACTAACCGATAAATTCAACGCCATGAAAGCAAAATGGATGAAAGAAAAAGATACAATCGGAAAAGCTCAAAGATTAAGGGAAGAAATAGATAGAGTAAACGGAGAAATAGAACAGGCTCAAAGAGTAAACAATCTTAATAAAGCAGCCGAACTTAAATATGGTAAATTGCCAGAACTTCAAAAAGAACTAAAAGCCGAAGAAGAAAAATCAAAAGAAAAACATTCTACTCTTTTAAGAGATAAAGTTACGGAAGAAGAAATCGCAAAGATTGTTTCAAAATGGACTCATATTCCGGTATCTAAACTTGTTGAAAGCGAAAAAGAAAAACTTCTTCACCTAGAAGATACACTTCACAAGAGAGTAATCGGACAAGATGAAGCAGTGAGACTTGTAAGCGATGCGATAATCAGGTCAAGAGCAGGTATTCAAGACCCATCAAAACCAATAGGTTCATTCTTATTCCTTGGTCCAACAGGGGTAGGTAAAACAGAGCTTGCAAAAACTCTTGCTTATACACTATTTGATAATGAACAAAATATCATACGTATCGATATGAGTGAATACATGGAAAAATTCAGTGTGTCTAGACTTATAGGTGCACCTCCGGGATATGTAGGATATGATGAAGGGGGACAACTTACGGAAGCAGTAAGAAGAAGTCCTTACAGTGTAGTACTTTTCGATGAAATTGAAAAAGCTCATCCTGATGTATTTAACATCTTACTTCAAATCCTTGATGACGGAAGAGTTACAGACTCACAAGGAAGAACTATCGACTTTAAAAATACAATTATTATATTAACATCTAACCTTGGAAGTGAATACTTGCTTGAAAGTACAGAAAAATACGGCGATATTACAGAAGAAACAAAAGATAATATAGATAAACTTCTTAAATCACACTTTAGACCTGAATTTTTAAACAGACTAGATGAAATAGTTATTTATAAACCACTTAAGAAAGAAGAAATATCTAAGATTGTCGACCTTATGTTGGAAGAACTTAAAAACAGACTTGAAGATAAATTCTTACATTTGGTTATAAGTGATAAAGCCAAAGAATTTATAATCGACAATGGCTATAACCCAATATTTGGTGCAAGACCTCTTAAGAGATTTATTCAAAGTCATGTTGAAACATTAATAGCTAAAGCAATTTTAGCAAATAACTTTGAAAGCGGAACAACATTAAAGGTAGATGTAGAAGACGATAAATTAGTCGTAAGATATTAATAAAAGGACCTTAATTGGTCCTTTTATTTTTTTTGTTTATAAAGTAAAATATGATTAAGTATATATTATTACTTTAATTATAACGAGGTGGGGAAATGAAGGTATTAAAAAAACTTATTATAGTTATTATTCCAATTTTACTTATTGCCGGATATTTTACATTTAAAAATATAAATTCCAATTGGCCTAAAAAGTTTAGTGATGAGTTTGATATTTTCTTTGGTAAAGGTAATTGGGAAAGTGTATCAGAAGAAACAAAGGAAAGTATAATATATGATGAATATATAGTAGTTCATTCTGCTCCTTATTTATCTCACAGTGTACCGGGTAAGTTCAATGAGTGGAATATAACTTATATGAATGCTGACAATAAAAGAGAAATGGCAATAATTTCAGACCATACCTATAGAATAAATAACGATAAATATTCTTTTCTCAGCAAAAAACGATATTCAAAAAAACAAGCTCTTACATTAGAATTTATGAATATTTCTTTTTCTATTTGCGGGGATAAAGTTATGAAAGAGAGCATAGCACCTTATTTAAGCGAAAAAGAAAGAGAGGCTTTAACCATAGAGATATCTTATAACGGCGGTAACCCTGAACCCGAATTTTATGATGATTTAATAAAACAGGAATGGTTTAACGTAAAAGATGTAAGTGCTAAAGATTATCTAAATTATGATAAGCATGAATTTTTTATTTATATACGTTCCTATGACTATAAATTGGATAAATTAACCGAAGAAGAAAAACAACATCTTTTTGATAGCATGGAAAAAATAGAGAAAGATTTACTTGAAAAATATGGGAAAAATGCTTCATTTGAAATATATATAGACGAAAATCACAAAGCAGAATATAAAGACGGAGTAAAAGTTACAAATTAACATGAATTCTCACCCTCTGTCCTTTATAAAAAACATAAAAATATCATAATGAGATTAAAGATAGGATAGAAAAGGAGAATTAACATGAATCAATCTCAGATTGGTAAATTTATAAAAAGTCTAAGAGAAGAAAAGAATTTAACTCAAGAGCAGCTTGCCGAGAAGTTAAATGTAAGCAACAAATCTGTTTCAAGGTGGGAAAACGGAAAAACAATGCCGGATTTATCTTTGCTTGATATGATTTGTGAAGAATTCGATATAACAATAAGTGAGCTTTTAAATGGAAGAAGAATGAATATTGATGAGTTAAAGCAGTTAAAGGATACTGTGGAAAGGCTTATTAATTATTCTATGGAAGAACAGTCATCTAAAGCAAAAAAAGTAAACAGATTTTTATTCTTAGGAATTTTGTTTACTATTCTTGCAATTTTAAATAATTATATTCTTTATTTAGATTTTATTTTTAGGGAAAACATAGCCCAATTTGTAAGCGGACTGTTTTATGGGCTTGGAACTTCTTTTGAACTTGTGGGTTTATATAACAGTTCAAATAGAATATCTTTAAAAGAAAGAAAAAAAGCATTAAAAAAAGATAAGTAAAACTTATCTTTTTTTCTTTTCTTTTTTTGCTTTAATAAAAATTATTATTGCGCTTATTACATCTAATACAAAAATGAAGTGCATTATTATATAAATAACAGCTTCTTTCTTTGATAAAATATTTTCATTTCTCATTTTTGTAATAGCATTTATTCCGTATGAAGAAGATACCAGGATTAATATATAATCAAGACATGCTAGAATAAAACAAATTATCGGAGAAAGGATAAATAATGCTGGAACTACCATAGCCATTAAAAATATCATTCCAATTATAAATATTAAAATAAAGAAAGGAATATGTATAAGCTTTATTAGCATATTCCAAAAAGCAAGTTTATAAAATCCATTTTCTTCATTTAATATACATGCATTTATTATATTTGCTATGTATAAGATAATCGTAAAAATAAAATATGGGAAAAGAACATAAAGCAGATTATCTTCGTCTATTAGTCCAAACATAAAAAGAAGAATATAAGGATAGAATATTAATAATAAAGGCAGTATAATTCTTTTTCTCATTTTTTGTTCCCTCTTTTTTTATTATATTATAAATTTATGTAATAGTATATAAAAAAAACAAAGATATTTTATATCTTTGTTTTTTAACCTATACCAAAGAATTTATCAAAAAATTCTTTTAGATTTTCAATAACCTTTTGTTTTTTCTCTTTTCGTTTGTTTCCCTCTTTAGAAAATCTTGATACAGGAGGCATTATTTTGTCAATGTCCGTTCCTGTTGTTTTTATATATCCGTCTCTAAACGCATTTTGAATAAACTTTTTAGTGTCTTCTTCTTTTAAGTTTTCTTCTTTAATTATTTTATCAAGTTCTTTTTCTTTTTCTTTCTTTATAAAATTTTTCCACTCTTCGTTTATATTGTCTGTTTCATTTACTCTTTCAATAAAGTTTTCAATTAGAACTTTTTTACTTCTTAATTCATAACTTGCATCAACTGCGTTTTGTATATTAATTAATACTTCTTTGTCTTTGCAGTGACTTTCATGATATTTTTTTACAAGCATTAATATATAATCAATATTTATATCTACTTGCTTTATAAGTTCTATTTCAAATATAACATCATTGGTTATATCTTCTTTTTCCATATCTTTTTTGTTTATCCATTCATCTCTAATATCTTGATATCTTCCTGTGTAGTTTTGTATGTCTCTTATGGATATTATGTCATTTTCTTCAAATTCATCAAAGGAATTTAAAAGATTTCTCATTCTAAGTATAGAGCCAAAAAGCATTATAAATTCTTTTTGTCTTTCTTCCCCTGTTATTCTTTCTTCACTTAACGGGAATTTCTCTTTTAATTTATTTATTAGGTCGATATAACCGGGTTTGTTTTCTCCCTTTTCGTTTGTATAGCCATAAAAATAGTCTTTGAATTTTCTTATTAATACAATTCCTCCTGCGTCTTTATCGCCAAATAATGCAAGAGCATCATCTACTTCTTTTTGAAGATTTCTAAAACAAACTATATTCCCAAATGTTTTAATTGAATTTAAAATTCTGTTGGTTCTGCTGAATGCTTGAATCAAGCCATGCATTTTTAAATTTTTATCTACCCATAATGTATTAAGAGTAGTTGCATCAAATCCTGTTAAAAACATATTTACTACAATAAGCAAATCAATTTCCTTATTTTTCATTCTAAGGGATACATCTTTATAATAATTTTGGAATTTATCGCTTGTTGTATCATAGGAAGTGTTAAACATTTTGTTATAGTCTTTTATTGCATCTTCCAAAAATTCTCTGCTGTTTGTATCTAAAGCGGAAGTATCTTCGCTGTTTTCTTCTCCTAAAATTCCATCTGCTTCTTCTTCATTTTGGCTATAACTGTAAATAAGAGCGATTTTTAATTGCTTATTCCTATTTTCGTTCATCTGTTTTTTAAACTCGCTGTAATAAGCCTTTGCCATTTCAACGCTTGCTACTGCAAAAATGGAATTAAAACCGCTTAATCTTTGTTTTTGTTTTATTTCTTCAATTTTCTTATCTTTATTTGTGGCAACTTGTTCAATATTTTTTAGGGAATTAAAAACATAGGTTTTGTTTCCCCTATATGTCTTTTGGTCAAAGTGGTCTAAGATATATTTTGTAATAAGTGAGATTCTTTCTTTTGCCATATATACATTTTCTCTGTCTATGTCGTATACCTGCTTATCTTTGATATTATCTTCATAGTCCATTGTCTTGTTGTATTCTACTCTAAAAGGCAGAACATTTCTGTCGTTTATGGCATCTACTATTGTGTATGTATGAAGTAAATCCCCGAATGTTTGAGCTGTCGTTAAATTGCTGCCACTATTTATTCCTTTCGCATTTACGGCAAAAATAGGCGTTCCCGTAAAACCGAATAAATAATATTTCTTAAAGTTTTTTACTATTGCTTTGTGCATTTCGCCGAATTGACTTCTATGGCACTCATCAAAAATTAATACAATTTGTTTATCATATATATCGTGTTTTTCATTTTTCTTTACGAAAGTTGAAAGCTTTTGTATTGTCGTTATTATAATTCTTGCATTATCGTCTTCAAGCTGTTTTGTCAATACGGCAGTTGAAGTGTTGCTGTTTGCACATCCTTTTTCAAACCTGTCGTATTCTTTCATTGTCTGATAATCCAAATCTTTACGGTCTACGACAAATATAACTTTATCTATAAAATCTAAATTAGAGGCTATTCTCGCAGTTTTAAAGGAAGTTAGGGTTTTTCCGCTTCCTGTCGTATGCCAAATATATCCACCTGATGCAATACTTCCGTATTTTTTATAGTTGTTTGCAATTTGTATTCTGTTTATTATTCTTTCCGTTGCCGTAATTTGATAAGGTCTCATTACCATAAGCATATTTTCCGATGTAAATATGCAGTATTTTGCAATTATGTTAAGAATTGTATGTTTTGCAAAGAATGTTTTTGCAACGTCTATTAAATCGGGAATTATTTTATTGTTTGCATCTGCCCAAAAGCTGGTAAATTCAAAACTATTGCTGGTTTTATTTTTGTTTGAATTTTTTGTTGTGGCTTCTTTTATGGCATTATATCTGGTGGAGTTGGAATAATATTTTGTATTTACTCCGTTTGAAATAACAAATATTTGAACATATTCAAAAAGACCGTCTCCCGCAAAGAAAGAATCTCTTTGATAGCGGTTAATTTGATTAAAAGCTTCTTTTATGTTTATTCCCCTTCTTTTTAGTTCAATATGAATAAGAGGAAGTCCGTTTACGAGAATTGTAACATCGTATCTGTTATCGTAGTTTGCCCCTTCTTCTTTTGTCACTTCGTATTGATTTAAAACCTGCAAATGATTGTTATGAATATTGTTTTTATCTAAAAGAGAGATATTTTTTGATGTGTTGTCGTCTCTTTTTAATACTTGAATATAGTCTTCTTGTATTTTTCTTGTCTTTTCAACTATATGTTCATTTTTATTTGCTATGGAATCTTTATAAAATCTTTCCCATTCCATATCGCTGAATTCATAGTTATTTAATTTTTCAAGCTGTTTCCTTAAATTAAGTTTAAGTTCATCTTGTGTATGTATATCTACATATTCATAACCTTGAGACATTAGCAGATTTATAAATTCTTTTTCAAGTTCTGCTTCGCTTTGATATGCTTTTGCAGTTTGTATTCCCGGTTTATATTCTGTTATTACGGTGTTTTCGGTTGTTGATGCAACTATGTTAAAGTAGCTCATGTTTTCACCTCTTTTTTATTTTGAAAGTTCCTTAAAATCAAGCAGTTTATCTCTATAATATTCATATTGTTTCTGTCTTTTTTCTATTTCAGCAGGAAGACCATTTGTTATATCGTTACAAAGGGTATCGAAACGGTCAAGTATGTCTACTATTCTTTGTTGTTCTGATAGCGGAGGGAGGGGAATAATTATATTATTTAGTTTTTTTGGTGAAACCTCTATAACTTTTGTTCCATGTGCGAGTTTTATTTTTTGTTTAAAAAACATTTGTGTATTAAAATAATAAGTTAAATATTTATGATTTTGATTATGAGAAATAATGGCAGTATGTCCTCCTACTGCAACTTCATTTTCTCCACACCATGCAATACATTTACATACATCTTCAATATTTTCACTTGTTACAGCCATAATAATATCATTTTTGTTTGCTTTTTTTTGTTTAAAAGCTTTTTCTTTAGATATATAAGTAAATGTTTTATTCGGGAATTTACTGTATTTAGTATATATTTGACCATAATGTATACAAGGAAATCCTTGTTCAATAAAATCTTTTTTTTGTAAAGATCCACCTCTTTCAATTTTAGCAATATCCCCAAGTTTAACTCTTTCAACTTCATCTCCAAATTTCAACAACTCATCCCTATAATACTCATACTGTTTTTTTCTTGCTGTAAGCTCTGCTGTAAGCTCTGCTGTAAGCTCTGTAAAGGTATCCAAAATACGCACGATCTCTTCTTGTACGGGAAGAGGGGGGAGAGGGATTTTTATTTTTGCCATAGTATTACTCATTAATTTTGGGTTGCCCATCCCTTTTTTTACATGTTTTTTTGCAAGTACTAATAAAGAAAAATATAAAAAACGAGCATTTAAATTTTTAATTTTTACTTTTAATAATCCACATACATTTGTTATGTTAAATTTTTCATTTCTATAGAAAACAGACCCAGCATTTGCACCATCTGTTGTCCAAGTGATAAATTCTCCATCATATTCGTATGTAGATATTTTTCCTAATTCTCCATTATTTTCTGTTTGAGATGAATATACTGGATAATCTCCTATATTATTTTTTATATAAGTTTTAGATATAACTCTTCCTCTTGAAATATTACATGCATTACTAATTGTCATATACTCAACCCCATCGGGACAAAGTTCATTTATCAGTTGTTCTAATTTGCTCATATGTTTTCACCGTTTTCTTTAAGCATTTTGTTTATTTGTTTATCAAAATCAGATTCTATTTTTTGTGTCTTGTTGAATTGGTCGTATTCCAAATAGGCTTTTTCCTTTGCATCCTTACTTGATATTTTGCCTTTATCTTTTAATATTTCATATCTTCTGAATTCCAAAAATGCATTTATGCTTTTTGCAAATTCTTCCATTGTAAATGTGTTTTCTCTCTCGATTAGGTCTTCAATATAATCAAAATATCCGCTTACTGCTCTTTCGAGACTTTTAATTTGTTTCTCATCCAAATAATTTTTTGCAACTGTTACATCTGATTTTAATATTCTTCCAGCAGGAGCATTTTTCCATGTTGTAAGCCCCATATGTTCTTTATTATGATCTGATTTTGTATATACTATTTCTGCTGCTGTTTGACCTGTTATTGCAAAATGAAATTTATTTTGCACCATAGCATAAAATCTTTTTGTAATATCTGAATTTTTGTCATAATCAATACTGCATTCTGCAAAAATATCTGTTATTTGCTGCCATATTCTTCTTTCGCTCGCCCTTATAGAACGAACTATTTCCAGCAATTCTTTAAAATAATCTTTGCCAAATAAGGTTTTGCCTTGTTTTAGTCTTTCATCATCCATTGCAAAACCTTTAATCATATATTCTTTTAATATTTTTGTCGCCCAAATTCTAAAATTTGTTGCACGCAGAGAATTTACACGGTAACCTACTGAAATGATTGCATCAAGATTATAAAAGTTTGTCATATGAGTTTGTGTTTTATCTTCAATGGCACCATGTTTAGTGGTTGTTGCAAATTCTGCAACAACCATGGATTGTTTTAATTCTCTTTCTTCAAAAATATTTTTTAAATGTCGGCTTATTGTTGATTTATCTACGTCAAACAGTTCAGCCATTGCTTTTTGTGTAAGCCAAATTGTTTCATCTTTTATAAAAGCATTTACTTTTATATTTTCTTCTTCTATTTTATACATTAAAAATTCAAATTGATTTTTCATGTTATCCCTCAATCTCCTTGATTATTTTGTCGATTTCGGCTCTTAAAATTTCTTCTTTTTCTACTATCTCTTTTATTTCTTTGTTTAATACATCAATATCTATTACTTCTCTTGTATCTTGTAGTTCAACATATGTATTTACAGATAAGTTGTAATCTTCTTCTTTTATCTTTTCATATTCCACAAGAGAAGAAAAATGTTCTTCTTCTTTTCTTTCTTTAAATACTGATAGTATTTTATCCATGTTTTCTTTTGTAAGTTTATTGTTGTTCGTTACCTTTATGCATTCTTTGCTTGCATCAATAAACAAAGTTTTGTTATCGGTTTTGTTCTTTTTCATTACCATAATGCATGTTGCTATTGATGTTCCAAAGAATAGGTTTTCCGGAAGCTGGATAATAGTATCTATAAAGTTATTATCAATAAGATATTTTCTTATTTTTTTCTCTGCTCCTCCTCTGTACATTACCCCCGGGAAGCATACTATGGCAGCTGTTCCGTTTGTGGCAAGCCAGCTTAATGAATGCATAATAAAAGCAAGGTCTGCTTTTCCTTTTGGTGCCAAAACTCCGGCAGGGGAAAATCTTGGGTCGTTTATTAAGGTTGCGTTGCTGTCTCCTTCCCATTTTATTGAATAAGGAGGATTTGATACGATAAGCTCAAAAGGTTCATCATCCCAGTGTTTTGGTTTTGTTAAAGTATCTTCACAGGCTATATCGAATTTGTCATAGTCTATATCGTGAAGAAACATATTTATACGGCATAAGTTATAGGTTGTTATATTTATTTCCTGACCGTAAAAACCGTTTCTTACATTTTCTTTTCCAAGTACTTTAACGGATTTTAAAAGAAGCGAACCTGAACCGCAGGCAGGGTCGTATACTTTGTTTACTTCTTTTTTCCCTACTGTTCCAAGAAGCGTAAGAAGAGTCGAAACATCTGCCGGTGTGAAGAACTCGCCTCCCGATTTTCCTGCATTTGATGCATACATTGTCATAAGATATTCATAAGCATCACCAAAGGTATCTATATCGTGATTTTGAACATTGTCCAGTTTCATGTTGTTTATGCCGTCTAAAAGTTTAACAAGTCTTTCGTTTCTCTTTTTAACCGTTGAACCAAGCTTGTTGCTGTTTACGTCAAAATCATCAAACAGTCCAGCAAAAGAATTTTCTGAATCGGTTCCTTTTGCCGAATTTTCAATATTTCTAAACACTTTTTCTAATGTTTCGTTTAAATTTTCATCGCTTTTTGCCTTATTCTGCACATTGCAGAAAAGTTCGCTTGGAAGAATAAAAAAGCCTTTTGAATTTACTATATCTTCTCTTATTGTTTCTGCTTGTTCATCTTCTAATTTAGCATAGTCAAATTCAAGGTCACCGGCGTCTCTTTCTCCTTTGTTTATATATTCTGATATATTTTCTGATATATATCTATAAAACATTGTGCCAAGGACATAATTTTTAAAGTCCCAGCCGTCAACTGCTCCTCTTAATTCATCGGCTATAGCCCATATAGCTCTATGAAGCTCATCTCTTTCCATTTCTTTTTTATTGTCTGCCATAATTTTTATCCTTTGTTATATATTTAATTTTATTTTACATAATTTTTAAACCCATTTCAATTTTATTGGATATTTTGTAGAAATAAGAATTTTGTTAGGGAAATTTTTCCTTATAAAACTTATAATAAATAAATCAAATCTTTTAATGTATATTATAATAAATAAAAAAACAGGAGATAAAAATGAACGAATGGGAAAAAGCACAAAGAGGAATGCTTTACGATGCAAATTATAATAAAGAAATTTTAAAGCTTAGAGAAAAATGTGCAGATTTGTGTTTTGAATTTAATAATATAAAACCATCAGACAAAGAAAATCAAAACAGTATTTTAGAGAATATTTTAGGTGAAATAAAAGGTGAAATAACAATAACCCAACCTTTTTACTGTGATTACGGATTTAATATTTCTATCGGAAAGAATTTTTATTCAAATCATAATTTAACTGTTCTTGATGCGGCAAAAGTTACAATAGGAGATAATGTATTCATAGGCCCAAACTGCGTTATAACAACGGCTTCTCATCCCAAAAATAAGGAAGAAAGAAGAAGAGGGCTTGAATTTGCAAAGCCTATAAAAATCGGAAATGATGTTTGGATAGGTTCAAACGTCGTTATTCTTCCGGGTATTACCATAGAAGACGGGGCGATAATTGGAGCGGGAAGCATTGTAACAAAGGACATCCCAAAAGACAGCGTGGTTTATGGAATTAAAGGAGAGATTAAAAGATAAGGGTTTATTTAGGGGGATTTATTATAAGTTATTAAATTCTTAAGAAAAAGTTAATTGTAATATAAAATAAAAAAATTATAATAAAAATAAAATATTACAATAAATTAAGGGAAATAGATGAAAACAAAATATAAGTATAATCCTCCTTTTTCTTATAGCTTACATGATATGTATGTTAATAATATTAAAATTATTGATAGTAACATAAAACTTGAATTTGAAAATGGGTATGTAAAACTTATTGAACCGTACAACGTAATACCGGGCAGTATTATTATTGAAAATGTAGATTTTGATTTTTCAAGTGTGGTTATTCAAAACAGTCTTGGTGAATATGGAATGTTCAAAAGTGAAAAATTAGAAATTGGAGAGTTTATCAAAAAATATGATGATTTTAGTTTTGAAATTGTAGATGAACTTTATGGATATAATAAATTATTCTATTCAGGTTATCTAAGACGTAAACATAAAGATGAGATTTATGCCATGGATTTATATGTTTATTTTACCGGTGATATTATTTATGAAACAGAAGAATAAAAATACCCTTTAATATATTTAAAGGGTACTTTTATATTTTAAATATTATGATTAATGCAATTATAATTTTATATTATTTAATAATATAATTGAATTTTTTATAATATGAAAACACAATTTTTTTATTATTTAAATATCTTCATCAATTTTCTTTACATTAAACCAAGAGCCTTTTGTATCAATTATTCCCAATTTTTTTAATTTGCCAATTTCTGCCGACATGGCACTTCTTTCTACCCCCAAATAATCGGCAAGAGCCTGCCTGTCAAAAGGTATTGTAAATTCACAGCTGTTGTTTTGTTTTGCTTGATCTAAAAGATACAGCATTAGCTTGTTCTTTGTTGTCTTTTCTGACATATATCTTATTTTTTTATTTAATGATAGTGTTTTTTGTGCCATCTCTTTTAATAAATTTTTGATTACTAAATTATGATAATGACAGGAAGCGGAACACATTGTCATTACTTTATCTGTATTTAAAAGCATTATTTCGCTGTCTTTATCTGCTACCGCACTTACGGGAAAAGTATTAAGCCCTGCAAAAGCAAATACTTCCGCAAACATCTCTGACTCTTTTAATATTGTTAAAACGCTTCTATTTCCATAATAGTCATCTCTTATAATTTTTATTTTCCCAATAAGAACAATGCCAAAATTTTGTGTTAATTCTCCTTCAAAAAATATATTTTCATTCTTTTTTACAGTTATAATTTTTCCTTTAAGACATTTTATCATTGATTTTAATTGGTTCTTTTCAACACCTTTAAATAAAGGACATTTTAATAATATATCAAAATATTTATCCATAAAAACTCCTTTTGTTGGAAATACAACATATTCTTAGGTTTGATTATAGTATTATACATTTACAAAATCAAATAAAAAATAAATATTCTACATGAATAAGTAAAAATATTTAAGAAAAGCTAATATGGAGGAAAGTTATGAATACAAAAATAAAAAATATAAATCAAGCTCAAGTAGTTTTATTAAAAGATGAAATATCTTATCAAAAAGGTCAGGTTGTAAGTAAAACCCTTGCCCAAAATAGTGCATTAAGCATTACATTATTTTCATTCGATAAAGGGGAAGAAATAAGTACACATAAATCTGGCGGGGATGCTTTTGTTACTTGTCTTAATGGAGTAGGTAAGATTACCATTGATGATAAGGAATATATTCTAAAAGAAGGTGAATCTATTGTAATGCCTGCTAATCACCCTCATGCGGTATATGGTGAAGAAGCATTTAAAATGCTGCTTGTTGTTGTATTTTAAGAAAGGAGTTTTTAATATGAAAGCATTTGTTGATGAAGAACTTTGTATTGGATGTGGACTATGTTGCACATACTGTGATGAAGTTTTTCGTTTAAATGAGGATGGGAAGTCTGAAGCTTATAAGGATGTAAGCGAAAATAATTTAAGTAAGGTTCAAGAGGCGATTGATAATTGTCCTGTATCTGCAATTAGTATGGAGGAATAAAAAAATATGGAAAATAAAATGTTTTGTTATCAATGTCAGGAAACTGCAGGATGCAAAGGCTGTACTGCTGTTGGAGTGTGTGGGAAAAAACCTGATGTTGCCACCCATCAGGATTTATTAATATATGTAACCAAAGGATTATCTTTTGTTACAACACGTCTTAGACAAGAAGGTAAAAAAGTATCTGACGAAATAAATTATCTTGTATCTATAAATTTATTTACAACAATTACAAACGCAAATTTTGACATAGACAGTATTAAAGACAGAATTACTTTAACATTAAAGACAAAAGAGGATTTAATAAATAAGTTAGGTAATAAAGAAAATCTACCAAAAGCGGCACTATGGAATGGAGAAGGAGACTGGGAAGAACTTGCAAAGACGGTAGGTGTGTTATCTACAAAAGACGAAGATATCCGTTCGTTAAGAGAGCTTATAACTTATGGATTAAAAGGGCTTTGTGCATATTCTAAACATGCAAATGCACTATTAAAGACAGATGAAGAGGTAGATAGATTTATTCAAGAAGCGTTATCCCTAACTTTAGATGATAGCTTAAGTGTTGATGATTTAGTAAAATTAACTTTAAAAACCGGAGAATACGGAGTAAAAGGTATGGCTCTTTTAGATGAAGCAAATACCACTGCTTACGGAAATCCTGAAATTACAAAGGTAAATATAGGAGTAGGAAAAAATCCGGGGATTTTAGTTTCAGGTCACGATTTAAGAGATATGGAAATGTTACTACAGCAGACTCAAGGAAGCGGTGTTGATGTATATACTCATTCTGAAATGTTGCCGGCAAACTATTATCCAAAATTAAAGAAATATCCTAACTTTGTAGGAAACTATGGTAATGCATGGTGGAAACAAAAAGAAGAATTTGAGTCATTCAACGGACCTATTTTAATGACAACAAACTGTATTGTTCCTCCAAAGGATAGTTATAAAGATAGAGTTTATACTACAGGTGCAGCAGGTTACCCAGGGTGTAAACATATTAAAGGAGAAATAGGACAGACAAAAGATTTTTCACAGATTATTGAACATGCAAAAAAATGCAGTGCTCCGACACAAATAGAAACAGGAGAAATTGTAGGCGGTTTTGCTCATAATCAAGTATTTAAGTTAGCCGATAAGATAGTTGAGGCTGTAAAAAGCGGAGCTATTAAAAAATTTGTCGTAATGGCAGGGTGTGACGGTAGAATGAAAAGCCGTGAATATTATACGGAATTTGCAAAAGCTCTTCCAAAAGATACGGTTATTCTTACTGCCGGATGTGCAAAATATAGATATAATAAATTGAATTTAGGCGATATAAACGGTATACCCAGAGTGTTAGATGCAGGTCAGTGTAACGATTCATATTCTCTTGCAGTAATTGCAATGAAACTTAAGGAAATCTTTGGCTTAGATGATATTAATGACCTTCCTATTGTTTATAATATTGCATGGTATGAACAAAAAGCTGTTATAGTTTTACTTGCTTTATTATCTTTAGGCGTTAAAAATATTCATCTTGGACCTACACTTCCTGCATTCCTTAGCCCTAATGTTACGAAAGTTTTAGTTGATGAATTTAAAATTGCAGGAATTAAAAGCGTAGAAGATGATATTAAATTATTCTTTAACTAAATAAAACAGCCCTAATAAGGCTGTTTTTTATTTTGATAAGTTTATTAAATAATAATTGTTATCTTTTTTATCTTAAAAATGATTAATTATCAAAACTTAACAATATATTAACAATTTACGATATTGATAAAAACGAATTATTATTTTGTTATAATACCTTAAATATTATTAGTGATTGTACTTAAAAAAGGAGAAAGTACTTATGGATTTTATAATTGAAATTATATGTGAATTATTTTTATGTGTAATATCAGTTATTTTTGAAGATAAAAAAGTAAGTAAATGGGTTAAGTATCCTTTTATTGGTATAATTTTCATATTATATACTTTTATTATTGGAGTACTTATTTGGGCAGGTATAAATAGTTTTCAAAATGATATAATAAAGTCAGTTGTGTCTTTTTTGTTATCTGCAATTTTACTGTTTAGCGGTATAATGAGCATAAGAAAAATCTATGAAAAAAAAAGATAATTTTTAATATCCGTAAAGATATTAATAAAAAACCTCTTAGTATTTAATACTAAGAGGTTAATTTTTTATTATGATTATTATGGCACCCCCTGCGAGAATCGAACTCACAACTAACCCTTAGGAGTACGACCCGAAGGTCATTTTATATTCCCTCGAAATCTCTAAAAAGCCTTGATTTTACTGGCTTTTCCGAGGATTCGCTGTCAACGAAATCTCGTTTGTAATCTGCTAATTTTATGCGGTTTTTTGCCATCATTTTAGCAGGATATTAGCAGTTGCAAAGAAAAACGGGAAATATCATTGAGTAAATAAGTGGTACTTAAATCGCTGAAAATACATTGTGAGATAACGCTTTCTCTTTCGAGAAAAGAATATTCACATATTTATATTATAGTAATTTTCCTCTTAAATTCAAGCCCCTTAGAACAAGAGAAAGGCAACCCATTTAGGATTGCCTTTCTGTTTATAAGTTCTTTGCCAATGCTTTTAGTAGCGAAGCGGTTTCAGGATTTGCTAATAGCTTTGCAAGCATTTCCATATTGTCATCTTTAGTATCTGTTGGTTCCTCATTTGACTTTTCTGATTCTTCATCGAGCTGTGCCATTGGGTCAAGCAGTTCTACGGCAGTTTCAAACTTTGGCATAGGGGCTGTTTTCCCTTCTTCTGTATTTTTAAGTCCCTTTGCGTTATAAAACTGTTCCTCGAATTTCTGTGCATTGTATCGTCTGTCCTCATCTATGATATGGCTGTAAACATCTGCAACCATATCCATTCGTGCGTGTCCGGAATCACCTTGCACTGACTTCATATCGCCGCCGTTCCATTTCAGCTTGTAGGTGATACTTGCGTGTCTGAAACTATGGAATACGATATCTGGTAAATCATTATCTCGTATAAGGTGCTTCAATGCGCGATTGATTACCTGACCTTCCATTGGTCTGCCGGACGAATGACAAAATACCAAATCATAATCCAAATATTCATCTCCAAAAAGCTCTTTCATTTCGTCTATTTGTTTTTTCCTCTCCAGTAACATTTGAGCAACAGTCGAAGGAAGGAATATTTTTCTTACGCTCGTTTTGGTCTTAGGTGTTTTTAATACAAGCGAAGTATTTGTATTGGAAAGTGTTCTCGGAAAAACACGGATGATATCTTTATTATCAAGAACCTCCATAATATCTCTGTTTACACGCTGAAGCTCCTTATCCACATAAATAGAGGCATTGTTATCCCTCATACTTTCTTCCGATATATCAATGCAGCTCCAAGTAAGTCCAAGCATTTCTCCCATTCGTAAAGAACAGGCAAACGAGAGGTTGATAGCTAAGGAAAGAATATCGTCATCGCATACTTCAAGAGCGTGCATAAGTGTTTCTGCTGTCCAAATTTCTCTTTTTTTATGTTCTGCCTTCGGCAAGGTAGCATTGAGAACCGGATTTCTTGTCATCAGCTCCCATTTTACCGCCTGATTAAATGCACTTCTTAAAAATTTATGAATTTCTCTTACTGTATGTACTGTCAGATACTCATTCTTCGGTTTTTTGTTTTGCACTGATTTGGTTTTGACTTTCAATAAACTCTGATAGAATTTATCCATAAGTCTGGGTGTCAGCTCGTCAAGTTTTACATCACCGATTAGTGGTATGATGTAATTATACATAAGTCCTTTCTTTGAATGATAAGTTGACATCGCCCAATTATTAACCCCGTAAACAGAACAGTATTCCTCAAGCAGGTCTGCTACTGTTGTGGCGGTTGGGACAACAAATGTACCGCATTGTTGCTCAAACTCTATCTGAGTTTTTCTCTTTTTTGCATCTGCATTAGTCTCAAAGGTTTCCCATTTTTGATGTTGTATGCCGTCATCATCTTTGTAAGTATATACAACAGCGTATCGATTTTTTCTCTTAACAATAGAAGCCATTTCAATCCTCCTTACTCATTGTCCAGCCATTTATCAAAGCTGGTTTTAATAATACGATATCCGTTTTCAAGTCTCACCGCTTGAAAACAACCTTGTTTAATCAGTTTATACACAGTCTGTCGGGTAATTCCTAAAATCTCTTGTACCTCCTCGACGGAGTAACTTTTTTTTGAGAATGTACCGCCATTTAATTCACGAACTCTATCCTCAATCAACATAGCCTTCCACCTCCTCAATTTCCTTTACTTTGATGTATTTGTTCTGCGAAGCATACCATTTCTCGAAACTTTCTCTTTTTATTCGACGTTTGCCATCGACCCATATAAACTCAACAATACCATCATTCATAAGGTCATTAGCTGTACTTCTTGGTATACCAAGTGATTTAGCAACAGTTAAAGGGGAAAGCGTTTTTCCATATTTCTTGCCGGGTCTTTCTCCGTTTACTTTTTTGTAATGGAATTGCCCTGCATACCAATCTTCAAAGCTATCAACATCAACCCTCATTTTTCCCATTACTAAATAAGTTTTAAATCGGCACTGATTTATAAGACGGTATGTTGCGGTTTTGCCAAGCCCCAGTATACGCATAACATCAGGAACAGTCATTGTTTTCTTGTTTTGATAAGTAAGCATAGCTTTGACTATTTTCATATTGTCATCAACGCTTTTCTTTGAGGCTCTATATTCATTTCCGACACGATATGTTTTAAACAATCCAGAGTTCATCAACTTCAATGCTTCTTCGTTAGTTATAGAGAGAAGTCGTGATATTTCTTTTACAGAGTACGCTTCCCAAATAGCTTCTTCCTGAAGTTTCTCATCACTGAATAACTCAGCTAAACGCTCGTTTTCTTCTCTGAGATTAAATAATTCAACTCGCTCATCAAACATATTAACAAATGCCATTACTTGAACCTCCTTTCTGCCCATCAAACCAATCATCAAAACTTTTTTTGGATATTCGATAGTGACCACCGATTCGAACACTATGGAATTGCTGGCTTTTAACAAGCCTATAAACAGAAGTCCTGCTGACTTTAAGAATACGTTGCAGTTCTCCTATCGTATATGCTCGATTATATGTTTCAGTCTGCTTAAATGTATTTCGGCTATCTACACCGCTTTTGTTTTTACTTTGCATCATTTTACCTCCGATTTTTATTTGTCGCTCTGACTACCATATAGCCAATCGACTTGGCTATATGGTACTTAAAATCGGAGCTTTTGTTAATTATGCGATTGATTTAATCGGATACTTGACAATCAGAATTTTTGCTATCAATATTGTCTAACCAGTTATCAAAACTCTTTTTGGAAATTCTGTAATGACCTCCAACTTTTACAAAGTGGAATACTCCTGAGTTTACAAGTGCATATGCAGTGTTTTTTCCTATATCGAGGATGTCCATTATTTCTTCGACTGTATAAACTCGCTTTTCAAAACCAGAGATATTTTCAGAATCGTTTAGATGCTGATTCATTACATCAATTCTATCTTTAAACATTCTCAACACCTCCTTTTGAACGATGATGGTTCTTCTTAAAAATCATATAGTCATAGCCGTATCTAACCTGACATTTGTCGCACAGCTCTTTTTCTACCTGAAAGGGGTCGAGTCTCTTTACAATATTTTCAGGAACAGATTGAAACTCACTTCGACAGTGTGGGCATAAGCTTAACGCAATTCCTTTTCTTTCACCTTTAGGCTTAACAGGAATTCCAACAGCGAATTTTAATCCACGCTTGATTTCATTGATTTTGTCGTCATCCGTAATTCTTCCAACAAAGTTATCCAGTTCTATATCTTTATCAACAGTACGAAGCTGTTCAAGCATAACCATTGATGGCTCTTTCAAGCCGCAATCAGTATTGAGTTCGACGTGCGTATTCATATCTGTTTTCTTTTTTACCGCTGTAATAGCTGCAACAACAACAGTTGGACTATTTGCATTTAATCTATTTGTTTGAACCACCAGAACTGGTCGTACCCCAGATTGTACGCTGCCGTTTGTAACACCTAAGTTACAATAATAAATATCTCCCCATCTAACATTCTTAAAATCTACTTTTTTCATATGTAAATCCTCGCTTTCGTTTGTTATCTGAGTTAATTCATATCCGGAATAGAATTAACCCCTTCACTTGTTTGAAATGGGAGAGCATTTCTGGGGGGTGTTTTAGAAAAATTTTCTTAATTTTTTTATTGCACTATTTACCGATTCTCTTACTGATGTAAAATCCACGCCTTCTTCATCTGCAATTTTTTCAAACGACTGATTGTAGAAGAAATATTTAATTATTCTTCGTTTCTGAGTTTCGCTTAAACAATAAATAGCTTTCTGGAGTTTTTTGATATTATCTTGCAGCATTATCTCTTCAACAGGGTCAACTTCAACAACTAACTCCGGATGATGTATTTCAAAATCTCCATCGTTTATGTCAAATGCGTGTCCATAATGAAGTTTCCTCATTCTTTCTCTTGCTTCATAGTTCTGATATTCGGTTATCACTTCGCCCTGAGCAATAGAAAGTAGAATGAAAGGGCTGTACCTGCGGATAACATCAGGATATTTTATCCATATTTCTTCTTCTGCCAGTTCAGTAATAATTGCCCATCTTTCTGAACCGGTATATCCCTTGTACTCGTATTTAAGATTTATAACTTTGCATTCATTGGCAAATAATTCTTCTTGTTGTTCTAATGTGAATTTTTTCATTTCCGTAATCTCCTTAAAATTTGAATTTTTGAATTTAGCTGAAATCAAAAATTCGGAGATTACGGATACTTAGCAATCGCACTTTGCCATTTTTTTAATTGCATAAACTTGTCCTTTCCGCCTGTTTTCACGGAAAGGCAAAGGGTACAAAAATAGGTCGGCGTTTTAGAAGCACCGACCTGTTTTGCCTGAAAATAAATGCATAGGAAAAGAAGGGTACTTCTATCGCACCTCCTGCAGTTTTCACTGAGGTTGGTTCAATATTTGTATCCCAATGCCCTATAGCTAATCAGGCTTTGTGATATTAATTTTTAAGTTTTTCAACCTATGTTAAGTATAGGACAAGTTAAAAAGTAATTGAAGATAGCAAATTTAAACATAACATTTATTATTTAATAATGTTTTCAATGTTGTTTTTATATGGGTTATAGTGTACAATGTAAATGTTATATAGTTTTTATCATTATTTTTTTACTAATAAAAAATAAAGCCATGCTATATAGCATGACTTTTGAATTACTGAAAGGGGAAAATTATGCCTCAAATTATAGAAAATTTTTTTGAAAATAACGTGTTTACATTTAAAAGTTATGCTTGTAATTGCGTTGAGGATATAGAACACACCTCTCCAGGGATGCCACCCAAAAAAACTTTTAAATTTCAATCCTATTCAGATAGACCGCTACTATTCGGCTATAGAGCAAAAACTGGATTATCCAGAATTGCTGCTAACGGAACAACCGAAGAGGATAATATTCTCGGCTCTCTTATTGCATTGCCTAACAAAAAACTCAAAAACCTATACAATTTTTTTGAACGCAACGGTTTTTTATTTCCGGTTAGTGATGCTGAATACGAAAGTATTGATGCATCATTATTATATGAATTTATTCTACATATCAAAGCCACTGTGGAATTAATGACTGCTGTCAATGAAATACATAAAGATTACGAGAAAATAACACACCTGACATTATACTTAATGCTGTCAGAACCACTTCAGATAAAAATGAACTCAATGTCAGCACCATATACAAGTTGTAGACACTCTTTTATGGATACGATGGTTAAAGCAAGTGCTATATCACTTAGTTGGGAAAGACAGCAAGAGGCTTTTAACAAAGATACCTATACCGTTTACGATACTATTGCCACACCATCTTATGAATTGGACATTAGTGAGTATAATGATATTGTAAGTGGCACATCAATAAATGGAGCAATTGCTGTTACACCATTTTATAAACAAATCACTCAATTATACTGTAATTATAATGGTTCTCATATAGAGCGAAAAATCATAGATTTTCTTTTTCACTTACATCATGATTTTGGACAATTACAAACTTACGATATGGTTCAAGGATTAACCCTATATCCTTCTGCAGATTTATCTACGATGAACGATGAAATGAAATCAACTATAATAGAAATTGCTCGACATATTTTAGGAGAGGAAATCAATGCCAACCTTAATGGAATTTTTCCGGAATACGATGTGCAGACAATGTCACCTTCTTGGAAAGTGGATTCCTTGCTGAGTGCCATTTATTTCTCTATCTTTTATTTGAAACCAGATCTTGAGTTATACCGTCAATGTGCAAATCCACGATGCCAGAGATATTTTCTTGTAAAAACAACATCAACAAGAACCAAATATTGCTGTACCGAATGTTGCAACCGAGTTACCCAAGACCGATACAGAAAGAAAAAGCGAGAACAGGTAAAATAAAAAAAGCCTGTGCCATACAGTATCAATTACTGTATGGTACAGGTTTTTCTATTATACATCACTGCCATATTGTGCTTTTTCTTCTGCAACTATTGACACAATCTTGGCAGGGTTATACTTGAGATGGTGTAATGGTTGTCTCTTCTGTGGCGTGTGGCACAGGTTTTCTGCTTAAAACTGCTTCTATGCAATCTGCTAAGGCTACCTTTTCCTTTATCGGATTTCCTGTGTAATGATACAACAAATATCTTGTATCCATCACGATACCTTGTATGCGTTCATAATATTTTTTGTTGCTACGCCAGTCTCCTACCGCTTCACCAATATTCCCAACGACGGTATCCAGCTTAAAAAAGTTCTTAGTCATATTGTATGGCATGATAAAAGCATTGAAAAGAGAGGTGGCATTGACGCCTTTATACTTTTCTAAATACTCACCGTATGTAATCTGCTTATTGATTGATGAACCATTAGGTAAGTGTTCAGGAATACCAGTCCAACCATACTTGTAGCATTTGGCATCAAGAATATAATACTTTCCATTGTAAATCATAATTGTATCCGGCATTAGCGGACGCTTTTCTTTATACTTACCATAGTCAAGCAACCATCTTGAACGAGGAAAATATTTATTTTTATCCTTTTCTCCGAATGCTCTGTCAATCAACTTTTCCCATACATAGTCGAAATTATCTGTACCAAAATAAAACTGTTTATCAGATGTTTTTTCATCCATGTATTCGAGCATATCTTTCATTGCCTGAAACAAGTTGCGTTTTTTATCATCATTTGTATTTCCAAGCTTTGTATCCAAAATTACAATGGACGTTTTTATATCCGGATGTGGCCCCGGTTGCTCCGGCATATATGGAACATACAGCCATCCCAACTTTTTAAAAGCCTCATATACGCAAAAACGATTGATTTGCGTTATCTGTTTTGAATCGTTTGGTGTTGTTGCTCTCACTGTAAACTCAGTATAGATAAAAGAACTAACTCCATCCTTTTGTTGTACCAAAGGTACTTGATTTCGCACCGTTTTAGGCCAGTCCTGTTTTCCAGTTGCACTCGTTTTGTACGCAGGGTCTACCTCAACATAATATTTACCACCAATAGAAAAATAATATTCTATAACGCTCTTATAAGCATTGATAGGGAAATCGACAGTCTGCGGTGCTGCGAACTTATTTATTGCAAGCAAACGGTCTTCTTTAGTCGTAAACTCTGATAGCACTTGAATCAAGTGCTTGATATCTGTTCTAATTTCTGCATCTGTTTCAGGAAGCTGATATCCGATAGGGAAATAGACCATCGCATTATCCGAATCCGCTTTAATGCCTACAAACCGGTCACCATCTTCATTTGAGTTAACATGACAATGCTTAGTAATATCATCATCGACCATCGCCATATATAATGCTGAATCTAAATCCATACAGACTCACCACCTTAATCTTCGGGATTAGTAAATGCGTTTCTCACATTGTCTTTGAACATTGATAAACGGTCAAGTTTTTCAGAATACATGAAAGTTCTGATTACTTGTTCCAAACTTTGGTATGTTGTTGTTTCAAAAACAATCTCTCTGTTAAACTTAAACGCATCATCCCATAAATATTTGATTACCTTTTCCGGAAACTTACGATTTTGTTTCATTGCTGCACGTATTTCAGCAAGTCTCCCTTTTTCTGTTTCGGTAATAGTCTTGTCCTGTTCTTTTTGTCGAAGGCTATCGTATTCACCTTCAGACAAGTTACCCATACTTGGGTTGTATTCCAAATCTCGCAAGTGTACGAAATAGGCACCAAGACGCTTGTCTTCAGCAGATGTCATTCTGGCATTATTACCTACAATAATCTTGTTAATCTGAGTACAAAATACCTCCCATGTGATTCCTGTATCAAGGATTTCAGCATCTGCTAACCTTCTGTCTACATGTTCAAAGTTATTTTCAATTAGGCGCATCTCCCATCTACGCTGGAAGGCTGTATCCAAAGTAAATACATTCTGGTCTGATGTATTCATAGTGCCAATAATTGAAAGATTAGACGGGATACGAACTTTGTGCTTTGCATCTCCATAAACAATTGCAGCTATATTGGCATTTGTAATACCATACTCGCTTGTGCCAATAGGATAACCATCATCCATATCTTGAATTTCGTTTTTTCTATCAAGTAATTGGAACACTTCTCCAAAAATTGCAGGAGCATTGCCACGGTTGATTTCTTCGATAATAAGGATATATTCCTTATCCGGATTTCGATAAGCATCAGCCAGAATATTAGTAAACGGTCCCGCCGTAAACTTATAGCTTACTTGTCCGTCTTCAGCCACATTCGGTAGAATCTGACCAATAAAATCGGAGTAAGTATAGTCTGGATGGAAAACCAAACGCTCTACATTAGTACCTTTTTTGCAGTATTCATGCTCAATAGTCCAGCTCTTGCCAGAACCTGGAACGCCATATAGGAGTACATTCGTTCCGTTATCAATACGAGGAACTTTATCATAATCTACAGTTTCTGCATTCTGTCCGTCCTCTGTACTATCCTCAAGTTCAAACTCATCAAGTTCAAATAAAGATTTTGTAGACCCCAAAAAGCCAAGATAATTTTCAGTAGCAAAAACATTAGGATTGCTTTCAAAGATGAATACTTTTTTCGCCACTTCTTCAACTGCTTCTGACTTTATTGCGATAGAATCACGGTCAATTACCAAAGTAGATAATTGCTTAAGTGCTTGTATTAATCTGTTATCAAATTTGGTACGATATTGTTCAAATTCTGTATTTGCAGAGATATCTTCTCTCAATAATTTAATAAGTAATAAGGTTTCAAGAAAGTTTTCAAACACCTTTGTTGTTGCAACTAAGTAACGGTACTCAGTCATGCTAATTTTATATGCTCCTGTAGAACGACCTAATTCGAGCAATACCTTATAGAGCAGCATTACAGGATATAAACGGAAGTCTTGACGAACACCGTTGTATCCTTCATCGACAGTGGAACTGATATACATCTTTTCAATCTGCCTTTGAATGATGTCTTCATATAATTCTTTATTTTCAAAAGCACCGCCACATCTATTGTTTATTTCTTCAAATGCCTCAGTGATGATAGCCTCTTCGTACTTTGAAGATGTCATGGTAATTAATCCGAAGAAAGCAGCAACTCGCAATGCACGATAATTATTGGAAATTTCAACATTTGGTTTGCTTGCATTTATCTCAGTTACTTTTTTTCCTATAAAATCCTGCAAATTTTCAGGCGTATTTTTTGACTTGAATTCTTTCAAAAAAGATACAAGATAACATATATTATCAAATGCAGTAGGTTGTTTCACCAAATACCAACACTCATAATCGTTTGCATTCTGCAACTCATTTAGTTTGTTTTGTAAAACTGAATTCATTTCCTTATACCTCCGTCTCGATTATTTTATTTATTAAACGTGCTAGGAAATAGGACACTTTAGGTGGCACAGCGTTTCCTATCTGTTTGCATATCGATGTCTTGTTTCCATAGAAAACAAAATCGTCTGGAAAACTTTGTATTCTCGCTGCCTCTCTTGGAGAAAGAGTTCTATCTTCAACAGGATGTATGAATCTTCCACCCGCAGGAGTGTCAAACCTCGTTGTAATCGTTGGTGCTTGTTCATCCCAACATAATCGTCCATAGGCTCCACTATGAACAGACTTTATTGTTTCTTCTAAAGCCGTATAATTCTCTCCGTTAGCCACTCGACTCATTCTATCTACCGCTACACGAGAATGATTAGTCTTGGTGTGGTTACTTAACTCACTACCAGTCGATGACAAATACTTTTGATATTCTGTAATCGGAATAGGATTTTCTATATTGCCATCCGTTGTTGTGGTGCCTAAATTTCCAATTGCATCCTCTACTGTAACGGTATCAAAGTAGTGCGGATATTCCCTAAGAATATCCTGTTTCGTTCTTTCCCACATCTCATTAAAATCATATTCAGATGCCTGAGTTCCAATGATTATCATTCTTTCTCTTTTTTGTGGCACACCAAATTCTGTCGCTTTAACGATTTTATAATTGATTTTATATGGTTTTCCATCCAACATTTCAGCATCGGAAAATATTCTGAGAATCTCTTTAAAGATTTTTCCGTCCTGCATGGTCATTATCCCTTTGACGTTTTCCATCACAAACGCTCTGGGTTTTACTGTTTTTACTACATTGAAATAATGCTTAAAAAGATAATTACGTGGGTCATCAATAAATCCTGTTCTTATCCTTGCTCCTGCCATTGAGAACCCTTGACAAGGAGGGCCGCCAATAATTACATCTGCATCGCCTGCTTTAAATACGCCTGATTGGTCGATATTTCTTATATCATCAACGATAACATCTACTTCCGGATGATTTTTCTTGTAGGTGTTAGCTATGTTTGCATCAAATTCTACCGCTTTCTTAACCACGTAACCATCCTTGATAAATCCAAGGGATAGTCCTCCGCATCCTGAAAATAGGTCAATTACGTTCATCTTCAACACCTCCACCGATTCTATATCGATAAGCAAAATTCTTAATATACAACCCTTCTTCTTCTGTCAGGCCATATAACATATTGACGTAATCATCAATTTGATGAATTACATCAACACACGATTTATGTTTGTACTCATATTCAGTTTGTTTTGTACCAACATAGAGTTTCGTTTCTTCCAACCGATTTTCAAGTGCCACAGCAAGTCTATTAACTTCAGTAAAATCATCGATTTCCGGCACTTTGAATCCCAACAATTCTTTTCTTGTAATATGCCAACAATCGGATATACAAATCCAGTACCACCAAAACAAAGAAGAATTAAGTAGGCACATACAGAAATTAGCATAATCTTGGTTCTCACACTTGAATGTTTTATATTCCGCACCTGCGTGTTCATTTAGGAATGCCTTTATCCAAAATGCCGCTCGCATATTCAAATATAAAGGCTCTCCATTTTTCTCAAGTAGACTAATAATAGATGTATTAAATCCATTTATTCTTCTGTATACAGATGTATCCAATCTTGTACCCAATTTAGGAATATATGCATTTTCTACATAGTTGTTTTTAACAACTTCAGCTGTATTGAACAAATCATAGCGTTCTTCTTTATACCAATATCTATAATTCCCTGTATATACATCTCGTTCTCCTGTTTTGTTTCGACCAAGCAATATACAAAGTTTTTGATGCACTGAAGTAAACAAGCAATCAGGTCTATCGGAATAACTGAGTATATATTGCTCTGGCACAGTAGTATACAACTCATCACGAATCTTCTGCATTCTCGGCGTGGAAACATATGATAGTGGGATTATAAAACCCATAACACCGCCCGGTTTTAACTGCAAGGCTGCGTTTTCTAATACATTTGCATATATGTTTCCATATTTTTTCTCTGGTGTTGAATCACTTTTTGCATCTTCTACATATGGAGGATTTCCAATAATAATATCATATTTATTTTCAACTTTAGGTTTTTGTTCAACATAATCATAGCATTCATAACAGTTGTTAAGAACACCTGAAAGTCCTTTAATTTTTGATACGCCGTGTCTATGCAAAACACATAAAAACAACCTAATTTTTGTAATTGTCATTGAGTCTCTGTTTAAGTCATTTCCTTTTATGGATGCAACTACTTTATTAATTTTACCTTTTGTAACATCTGTGTGATGTAAATCAAGTATATCTAACTTCAATTCAAGTGCTGCTAATAGGAAAACACCAGTTCCACAGGTTGGATCATATACCGTCTTATCATAACAGAATGTACTGTATGGTATGCCGTTCAAATCCAAGACATGAAGGTTGTTTGGTTGTAGTCTCCTACATACCATTTTTACACTATTAATCAATATAAACTTAACAACGTCCAATGGCGTGTAATATACACCTTTGTTTTTTCTTATAGTTTCCTTTTCATTTAAGGTAGACAATATTTCTTGCATCTCCTCATATGAATAAGGCTTGTTTAGAGAATCTTCTACACTCAGTGACTCTCCTATAATAGCATTGATTTCTCTACGGATTATTTTTAATTCATTATGGCTATAGTTTTGATTTAAATAGCCATTTGTTATTTTCAATGCGTTAATCAACATATCGTTTGCCATTTTACACCTACCCGTTAATTATTCTATGGCACTCTGTCCGCTCTTTACCCAAGCGTCTAATTCGGAATATTTGAACTTCCACTTTTTGCCTATTTTATGAGCCGGAATGCCTTTTCCTTTTTTTATCCAATCTCGTACGGTTACAGGTTTAATGCCTAAATGTTCTGCTGCTTCTTCTATACTTATCCATTTTTCATTTATATTTTCACTCATTGTTATTCACCTCTGCATAATACAAGTAGATATAAAAACTCTATAATATAATACCATATTTCATTCTCAAAACAATGTTTTATAATATTTTTTGATGTTTTCTGATATTTATTTATATTTAGATTATCAAATAAAGATTAACAACACTATCTTTATAACTTATCTAATGGAGCCGCCAACTTAATCCTGTGGTTTTCCGATTGTGGTCATATTCAGTTTTGCCTTACAAAAAAATCCGAGAGTTGAAGTTTAAAATTCAACTCTCGGGAAGTTCTTTTTTACACACACTACTATCAACTCTTGACATCAGTACATGGTCTGTGTGGATAGGGCGAGCATAAGCGTGGGAATATATCTAATTACTTTTCATACTTTTGTGAATTGAAAAATATATCAATAATGCGATTTTGACAACATACTTTCCATCTTATTTGTTGCGGCTTTATAATTTTCTTCCATAAATCTTGTCATATTAACACTACCAACTTTTTCTCTTACATAGTTACTAAAAGGAGAAAGCACTCTATTAGTAAAATACTCTCTAAGAATCTCAAAAATATCTATATCCTGTTCGATTAAATACAAAAGCATCTCATATTCTTCAATACTGAGATTAAAATAATAGCGAACCAGTGTGCATTTCTTTTTTTCACTTATCTCTTTATGAATTGTATTGTAGTAATTTGGTATAGCATTGATATTATCTAATGTGACTGATATAACGAAAGCCTCTTCAACACCTGCGAACTCTTTTTTGCATTTATAAAATTCATTCAAACGTTCATCAGCCTGCAAAACAGGTGTTACAAATAATTTTTCATTATTTTTCTCTATCTTTTCGTTCTTAGCCATACAATCAACTAATACAGAAAAACCCTTTGCTTCTACAACCAATAAATTATTTTCTTTTCTTACATAAGCATCCGACGATTTTCGGTTAGCTCTATTTACTTTATATTGGAATTCATTTATATATGTATAGGACTTACGACAGGCATCTTTAGTAGCATCCTGAATATATCGTTCGAATAAACGTCCAAAAAAAGCCATTGCACGACTATCTTTTTGTGGATAGCAGTCCCTTATAAGCCAAAAAATTTTTTCAAAGAATGCATTTATCAACGTAACATTAGAAACGGATATATAATTTGATTGTCCGTCTGAAATAAAAGGAAAACTGTAGAATAATGTAAAGTCCCATTCGTCCATTTCGCTTTTTATTGCCCATTCTCTTAATTCACATGGTTTTTTCATTAAAATGTCTATTACTTTAGATATCTTCTCTTTTTCCTTTGCCTCTTTATATATCAGGTCAATATTTCTCCAGCATTTTGATGTCGATAAATAATTTTTATCTGAATAATAGTAATGTAATTCCCAAAATAGCAGTGAGCTGTATTCTGTTGGCGTAATGCAATATTTTGAAGTGAAATCTCCGTAGTAATCTCTATATTCAGATTGCACATCGTCTGAAAAATTATATGGACTACGGCTTAAACATTCCATCATGTAGTACATACGCAAAAACTCATTTGCAACATTTCTTTGATAATTCAAATGATACGTTGAATAAAGAAAGTGGTCTGTATCTATTCTCTCTCTATGCTTTTCTGAAATTTCATCAGCAACTAAAAGTTGCATCATAATTATATCCTTATAATCATCATTGGTTATTTCGTAATTTTGTTCTTTCAAAGATTCATAATTGCCGTAAATAATTACTTTTTTTAGAAGAATTAATAGCATCTGCAAAGAAATGATATGTTGATTTTTTCTCATCATCATGTTTTCCATCATTTCCCTTGGAGACTCTGGTTTCATTCCGCAATAATCACGTTTCAAAATAATTTCAAAGGGGAATCTTACTTCCATTCCAAATATATTTATAGGTTCGCACTTGGCATCTTTAATTTGAATCAATTCACTAATAATTGATATTGTTTTATGCATATTTATATTTTTTATTTTATCTACAAGGTTTGGTTTCTCTCCGGGAAAAACATCGCTATATCGCAAAATCAATTGAGCATTTTTCATATCAACTGAATACATTATATACCTCCTAGCTACATTGGTTTCAACAGAAACTACTTATACATCAGAACATTTTATAAAAATAATTTATTCCAACTACTTGGATTTATAAACTGTCAATACTATTCACCTTTATGATGCTCAATGAACATCTTTGCTTCACTCAATCGCAAGTCCCAATACTTTTGTAGCATCTCAATTATTTTATTTTCCTCAATATTAAGTTCTAGCATTGCAGAAGTAGCATTTTCAATTCCCATTACTCGCTCTTCAAAAGCTGCCTCATCTAAATGGCTTTGGAAAGATGCTCTAACACCATCTAACAATTCTTGTCCAAAACCAGAAAATGTATTTCTAAATTTATTTGCCATAACAATCCTCCCATTCATAAACATAAGCTATTTCTAATTATCCCAATAACTGACGGATTTTTATAGTTAACAGTTCTTTACGCTTTTCATAAAATTGCTCGAAATTTTCTAATTCAAGAGAAACACCGACCGGAATGAGAGCCTCTTTGTGGAACACAGCCTTTTGTTCATCATTCATGTCATTATAGTAGTCCACAAGACGCATCGCATTCTTACTGCCGTTACTTCTGCCTTCAAGCAATTGCAGATTCGGTAGCCTGTTTCTGTTGCTTCGCCATCTGCGCCAATCATCCATAGAAACAGAAATTGGCTTTGTGCTGTCAAATCTGTCATAAGGATGCAGATGGTCCTGTTCATACTTAAACTTCTTACTAATCCAATCAAGGCCAAGGAAGTACAATGCCTCTCCAGCAACACGGCTACCTTTTTCAGAATTTATAATATCATCAATTTTACCATCCGTCACACGAAGTTCATTCATCTGTTCTAACATATCAATCGTAATTTCGTATTCATTATTATTGATATTGCTTTTCATCTGCTGCAATTTGCTCGTTGTTCCAGATTGGAAATAAGTGAACAGAACAGCCCTAATCAAATAAGCTTTGATGCCATCCAGATTATTTGCGTAGTCTGAGTTGTAATACATAAAGTAAATAATAGGCAAAAGCACATTCCAGCTGCTTGCAAAACGACTAACTTCGATTTTCATATCTTTAAGCACAGATTCCAGACTCTTCAGAGCTTTCTTGAAATCCTGCCAATTATTCTTCAAGTCCTCTGCAATCTGCTTATTGATATTGGATTTTACAACATCACCATAAAGCATAAGGGCAGAACGAACGATAAAATCAGAGCCAAATCCGGCATAAGAATCTACGAGCAGTCTTCCGAACTCTGTTTTTGCATTAGGCCAATATGCCTCCAAAATGGACATAGTAATTTCGTGCTTTTTCAGTGCCTTGCCGCCACTGTTGAAACGGACAAACATTTCTAAAGCATCATCCTGTTTCATATCCTGAATTTCTGTATAGCGGATTAACTTTTCTACAAAAATCTTATTATACAGTTTATTGAGAATATCACGGGCATACTCTTTGCTATCAGCCGGTACATTGGCAATGGCAGACTCTATGGCTTGTTCTCTTGTACTATCATCACGGAATTTATCACTGAGGATTTCTCTAATTTCAAACTGTGTAGGACTCAGTTTGCCTACCTTCTCAGTAAACTTGATGTCATATTTTTTGCTGTTATATTCTTCCTCGTCAACGGTCAGCTTGTGCTTGTTAAGTTCGATGAGAAGTTTTACAACAGTACCGCCCGCTATTTTCTTTCTTGCGTGTTTTTGTCTGATATAGGCATGTCCGAAAAGTGATAAGAATAAAGAGGTCAATCTCTGCTGTCCGTCCAGAACTGCTGTATCGGTCATCTTGACATTGATATTGCTTAATTCGTAGTTTACACTGTCAGCCTGTTTTCTGCTGTCAAAGGTAACCTCTGACAGGAAATTGCAAAAATATGTATCCCAACTCACATTGTCATCATCCACGTGCCAGAACAGAAAAGTAGCTATAGGATAATCCAAAAGAATAGAGTCCCACAGCTTTTCAATCTGCTCCATGCTCCATACATACTGCCTTTGAAATGCGGGCATAACATATTTTCCGTCTTTGATATGCTCAAGAGCTTCATAAATTGTTATGCTGTTATCTATAAGTATACTCATTCACAAACCTCCAAATCAATAAGCACTACGATACAATGTACTTGTTTTGCTACTATCTGACTTTTTTAAATTACATTCTTTACAAGATAACTGAATATTGCACACATCATTTATTCCTCCATCATGTAATGGAACGATATGGTCAAACTGCTTTTCGTTGTCTTCCAGTAGTGTGTACAGTCCTGTTAAATCTTTTTTACAGAAAACGCAACAACCTTTGTCTCTAAATAAAACCGCACGTTTAACCCACTCTGGAATATAAACTCGTGTTCTCGGATTATCTTCAAATGCTACAGCCTGTTGCTCGTTAAATCTAAGCAAAAAATCTCTATTTTGAAACAAAATATATTCTACTTCTGTAGCAATATCATAAATTACACTATAAAACAATCCATCTTCATACTTATTTATGTACTCCAAATAGTTGTTGTATGTTTCTAAGTAATCATCCTCGTCAAATTTAAACTCATTCTCAGTAGAAATCACTATTTGCTTATATTTTGTTATTGCTTGATTAATCCAGCTGATTGGATTAAAATCATAAGTTTCGTCATTGGAAATAAGGATTGCTTGCTCATAAAAAACTCTATCAACTAGCCATGAACAATATTCTCTTAGCACAGAAATCCTAGGAAATTCTTCTGGTTCAATCTGAAACTGCTGTTCTGTAAATTCTGCATTGGTAGATGCATACTCAAACTTTCCCATACTTTCATTAGCTAAATGACAAAAATAATATACATTAAAATATTTCATATCTATCATCATAATAATTACCCCTCAATAATGCAGAAACTTTTTTATTATTAAAAATGTTTTTTAGCGTTGTTAATATTTACTACGATATCAAAACACATAAAATATTCCATAACCACTTGTATTTATTGCACTCACTTTCGTTTGTTTGTATTTTAAACAGAAAATGATTTCTATTTATTCTTTGCCAAAATGATACTTTATAAATTTCTCAAGACTCATCTCTAATTAATATCTTTTTATATAATTAAATTCGATATCATATCCTAAAGCTTCAAGCATTTGCACAAATGTCTTATTTACTACACCATTTTGTTTTTTTATTATGCGGTTTACATACTGACTCGTAGTACCAATTTCTTCTGCAAGCTTAGCCTGTGTAATTCCGTTTTCTATACATTTTACTTTTATATCTACTTCTATATTGTTTCTAATCATACATTCGTCACTCCCATAGAATAGAGTTATAACTTCTAATACAAATAAGATAATTTATTATACTATATAATATATAAAATCGCAATATTTGAATATTGAATTATAAAAAACTATAGCTGAAGATATCATTTATCCATATTATAACTGTAAGATATTAAAAACACCTCTGACCATGAATGTATCAGAGGTGTTTTCTATGCCAAATTTATTATTTGCAATCTTTTTTTCTGAGCGTAATCAATCGTATATGCCGTTCCTCCTGTTTTCTTTGTACAATAACAAATGCACACTGAACTGCTATCTACAAGGTATCGATTTCTTCTATGCATACAGCCACGAAAATAATTTTGAGAAGTATACACCACACTATCTGCTTTTCTCTTTATGCTCTCATAAACCATTTTATCTTCTTCGCTCCACTTATTGGCTTGTGAAATGCAAGGCAAAACCAGTATCAATTTTATCTGCGGATAATTTTTTTGCAGTTCTAATATAGTTTGTTCTGCAAGCGTATCAAAACCCAAAGCACCACCTGTTACGAAATAGCAATAACCTTCAGCAATTAGCTTGATAATAGTACATTTCAACTTATGTTTAATAACCAAACTTTTAACACCGGAAATATCCCTGTGTCCTGTAAAGCAAACAGTTTTTTCTTTCATCCAGTCACCATCCAAATACTAAAAGTACTAATTATATTTATTTAATATCTATAGTATATCAAACTCGACATTAAATATCAATAGTCTGTGGAATAGTATAAATAATACTTATAGACTATATTTGGAGGTTGGAATTATGAGTGAAATATCAAAAATTATTGGACAACGTATCCGTAATTATAGAACTAGCAAAGGATTTAGTCAGGAAAAACTTGCAGAATTATCCGGTTGTCATCCAACTTACATTGGACAAGTAGAACGAGGAGAGAAAAATGCTACATTGGAAAGCATCGAGAAGATTTCAATAGCAATGGGGATTTCACTTTCTCAGTTGTTTGAAAAATTAGGTGATAACGAATCAGAAAATTTTCCTTTAAAATGCTATGAATTCATTGCATCAAAGAGCAAAATTGAGCAAGAACAACTTTATAAAATGTTAGTTGAATTGGACAAATATAAAAATCAATAGTATGTACAAGATGCTGCCCGCAAAGGAGTAGCATCTTTTTTGTTATATCTCTTAATAATTTAATATTGCGGAACACCATATCCGTAGATAACAGAACTTCCAACAGCATACGTTCTTGTTCTGCAAGCGTCTCCGGAATTTCCTTCGACTGTATAAACTGTTCCGTTCTCACACTTCTGAACAATACCAGTATGGTCAGTAACACCGTCGCCTTCCCAGTCAAAGAAGATAATTGTGCCGGGTGCAGGTTCATAGTTCCTGTCTGCCCACTGTCCTCGGTCTTTGAACCATTGTGAGCCATTAACGCAGCCTGCATATTTCGGGATAATTCCTGCATCAATATATCCGCACTCATTTGCACACCAAGAGACAAAACAAGCGCACCACTCTACACGGGAATCAAAGCCATACCACGACCAGTACGGCTGACCGCCTACATTTCCGACCTGTGACAATGCCACAGTTACAATTTGACCGTCACTATATCCGATGCCATACAGAACTTGCGACCATAACGGATTGTTTTCTTCTTTCAGCAGCTCCGTAAGATAATCTTTTTGTTCTTGATTAAACCCATACATCGCAGCCATCTCATCAACGGTTTTGTGAGATACCGTTATATATAAAAATGTCTCTGTGACTGTGGTTTCGGTCTCAACGATATTACCGTGACCGTCATCGCTTTCTTCTATTTCTGTGTGAGTTTTCGTTTCTGTGCTGGAGGAAATCTCATTCATTTCCCAAAATATATCTGTTAGAAGTTGCTTCTTGGTATCATCCACAGTAGCAACCTCTATTGGGTTATCCGGGTCAGTATTCACCTTAACAGAATATACTGCAAGAACATCTTTCCAAACAGCTCTGCTTCCGCTCATTTCAAGTACATCATAGCTGACAGAATTCTTTTCTTCTTCCAATCGGTCATCGTATTCCTGATTGATTTCTTGAACAACCGTCTGCATTGACATTCCTGTCCCGGAATCCTCTCCGGAGAAGAATATTCCGAACACGGAGCCTGCAATCAAACCAACAAGGCAGAGAACAATAATTATAACAACTGCAATCCAACCACCCGCAATAATAGCGGCAATTAAGCCTTTTACCGCTAATATAATCGCCTTAATGGTCGCAATCGTCGCCTTTGCAGCTGCCTTAGCAGTAGCTGCTGTGGCTTTTGCGGTTGCTTTTGCTGCCTGAGCCGCTTTCTGCGAAGCCTTTACAGTTGCTTGTGCGGTTTTCTGTGCTGCTTTGGCTGTCTGTTGACTTGTCTTAATCGCTGTCTTGGCTGTTTGCTCGGCTGTCTTAACAGATTTCTGAGCAGTCTTAGCAGTTTCTTTTCCTGCAAGTTTAATGGTTTTCTTTCCTGAAGAAGTAGCAGACTGCCTTATATTTTTTTCCGCTTTATCAACGGTTTTTATAGCGGAATTGGTGTTTTGTGATGCCTGCTTTCTCAAAGACCGTTCAGCACGCTGTCTCTTAAAACGCTGTACTCCGTCATTCACAGAGCGAATATTATCCTTCGTGGTTCTGACGCTTTTACGACCAGCTTTATCAAAAGCATAAGCACCGTCGTGAACAATCTCATCAGTACCGCCTTCAAGCTTTTCTGAAGCATATTCTTCCGCAGAATTAGTGTTGGCATTTACCGAATGTTCTGCTTTATTTTTTGTTGCAATATAGGACTGCTTCATACGCTGTGTTACGATTGCAGCTTTATCAAGCGTTTTGATTACACCTTTATTGCTGCCTTTTGTTTTTATATCCGGCACTACAATCCCTCCTTCCTATACCGGCTGAATAACTCTCTTGAATTTTGTATCACTTTCATCAATAAATTTGTTAATCAGCCTGCTTTCTGCTTTGGTTTCGGGATATGCTGTGATGGTAATAGTTTTGGAGTTCCAATTCAGAGTGTAACTGTCTGCCGCAACATTGGTGATATGGTGCTGTGCTAAAAAATCTCTTAACCTTTTCATCTCGTCAAGGTTATCGGACATAATAACATTGACATAGGTTCTGTCTTTAGACAGCTTTTCATTGAAAAAACAGGCAAGAGAGCAGCCGACACCACCTGCGATTGCAACAACAAGCATTGCAAGTTCATTTTCCGCAGACACAACCCTTTTTGTTATCCAAAAATAAATGAAGTCGGATAAAACTACTGCACATCCTGCAAGTATCCACCGACTTCGTTGTATCATTATAGTTTTCGTTGTACTCAGTGCGTTGTCCATAACCTTTGCACCGAACAACACAGCTAAGTAAATAATACTACTCATACACGATTTACACCTCCCGTTTTGATTATTCTGTAATAAGCTTTGCTACAACAACAAGTCTGCCGTTTGTTCGTGAATATTCACAGGTAGAGAGTGTTATGAGCTTATCTCCGTATTCTGCGGTAATACCGGTATCATAGAGAGACAACTCCTTGCATTTGTCAACATAAGCGGTAAACTCATCAGGTGTTTGTGCATTGACAAAACGGTAATATTTGAAACTTTCCGGACTGTCCGTATACACAACCGTTTTAAACACAGCGATCACCTCGTAGTTCTGTCGCTGTGTGAGCGTGTCAAAGGCGATAGTCTTATGCTTTTCCCAAAAGCTCTTATCTGCGTATTTCATCAATCCGGCAAACATAGTACCATCGTTCATATGATGACCATAGATTACAATGTTGTCGCTCGGCAACTCCAAATCACAGTTTTCCTGAACATAAGGACAGCCGTAGTCGGTGTATGACTTATCGAATCCGTGTTTCAAATAGAAATCAGGGTTATCCTTTGACTGCATTACCGGATAATTGATTTTTGTACCATCAACCTTTATCCATCCGACCATATCATTGTTTTGCATATAAAGTTCCTGATACTCAGGGATGAAGGTTTCATCTTCTGAATACTTTATAGGTTCTTGCGTTTCATCCGGCTGTGTTTCCACAATTTCAACCAGATTATCATAGATTTCTGCCTGCTTTGCAGAGTCGAGATTATGTTTGATTAAAAAGCCAACGCTTATGGCAAACACAATACTCAAAGCACATATAACTACAATATAGATTTTGTCTTTCATAAGTTTTATCCTTTCTCATCAAATAAAAAGGGCAAGGGTTATGCTCCCTCGCCCGGTTTGGTTGTCATCAAAGTATAAAGCTTTGTGTTTTTCGGGAATTTATTTGCGAATGGGACAAGCGAACTGCCAACCTTGATGAGTCCGTGTCCTGCGTCAACATTCGTGATATACGAAAGCTGAAGGTCGGAGATATTGAGCAGCTTTGCAAGCTCAATTCTATCGGTGGAAGCCTGATTAAGCATAATCAAAAACTCGGAGTTTGCAAGCATTGTTCTTGCAGTATGGCTCTGCAAAAGGTCGTCCACATTCTGTGTAATACCGGTCGCATAAGCACCGTACTTTCTAACACGCTTCCAAAGGGTAAAGAGGAAGTTTGCGGAATATTCGTGCTGGAACAAAAGGTAAATCTCGTCGATAAAGATAAAAGTCTGTCTGCCCTTTGCACGATTCTGTGTGATACGATTAAGGATAGAGTCAAGAACAACAAGCATACCGATAGGCATAAGCTGTTTGCCGAGGTCAAGAATGTCATAGCAAATCAAGCGGTTGCTTGTGTCCACATTGGTCTGCTTTGCAAAGGTATTCAAAGAACCGTGAGTAAACAGCTCAATAGCAAGGGCGATTTCCTTTGCTTCCGGTTCGTCCTGCTTGAGAAGTTCAGCTCTAAAATCCTGCAAGGTCGGCACTGCACCCTGATAGTCGTTCTGCTGATAGGTGCGGTAAACACTTGCGGTACAGCGGTCGATAATAGATTTTTGTTTTGCTCCGAGATTGTTACCACCGATAAGCTGTTCGCAAAGGGACATAATAAACTCGGACTTGAGGATAACAGGGTTAGCTCCGTCGCCGTATTCCTTGTTCATATCCATTGCGTTGATATGGCTCGGCGATGTTGCTGAAATATTGATAATTTCTCCGCCAAGAGCTTTGACAAGCTGAGAGTATTCTCGCTCAGGGTCGATAATGATGACATCGGCATTAGAAGAAAGAATAATATTTTCAATTTCTCCCTTTGCCGCAAAGGATTTACCACCGCCGGAAACACCGAGGATAAAGGAGTTACCGTTCAAAAGCTGTCTGCGGTCAGCGATAATCATATTTTTGCTGATGACATTCTGACCGTAGTAAATGCCGTTTTCGTGGTAAATATCCTGAACTCTGAACGGAATAAAAACCGCAAGGCTTTCTGTGGTAAGAGTTCTGAAGGCATCAATCTTTCTTGTACCAAACGGCATAGCGGTATTAAGTCCATCCATCTGCTGGTATTTCAGCACAGCAAACTGGCACAAGTGTTTTCTTGCAGTGGTAAGCAAAGCTTCCGTGTCGTTATCGAGCTGTTCTTTGGATTCCGCAGTATGAACCATAGTGAGTACAGCGAACATCATTCGCTGATCACGAGTGGTGAGGTCATCAAGGAATTCTTTCATTTCTTTTTTCTGCTGCTCCATATCGTATGGAACGGTTGCTGAGAAGTTATTGTTCGAGTTCTGTCTGCGCTGCCAGTTGGTGATGTTCGTCTCAACTCCAAGCAGTCTGCTTTCCGCTTCTCTAACTGCTTCATCGGTAGGAACCGGGACAATATCAATGGACATCATCAAATTTCGGTTCATATCAGTAAGTTCAGCAACCATACTGTCTTTGATATAGGAAGCATACTCACGCAGAAAAAGGACTCTCCCGTAACGGTCGCCCATTTTGAAGTAGTCCTTTTCAAATTCCATTGTATCAGGACAAACATAATCTTTGAAATCGTGTCCTTTTTTTCGTGTTTCCTTAATATTGAAATGATAAGAGGTTTCCTCTCCGACACGAAAGAAATCGTGGGCAATTCTAAGTCTCTCATCGGTTTCAAGCTCAACGCATTTGCTGCCAAGTCTTGCGAAGTGTCCAATCAAATCTGCGCCCACACGGGCAAAATAAGTTCGTGCGTCATCAACATTCTTTTTGTTTATAGAGATAGTGACATATTTGTCCTGGACAATAGCGTTTGCCCCGGTTGCTTTATCAAGAAGCATTTTGTTGTATTCTTCTCTGTAAACATCAAGCTCATCTCCGACTTTAGGAATAAGAATGGTCTTTTCAAAGTCCAAGCGATTCAACCGTCTGTTGTTGATAGTCAGTTTGGTTGTAGCTCCGCTGTCCAGAGAGTTAAGAAGCTCGGAATACTCAAGAAACATTGCTTCTTTATCTTCTCGGCTGGCTACGGCAAAGTTAATATCCGTAAACTTAAAACTTTTGGAATATTTGTCCTTGCCCACACGGAAAATACCATCATCATAGATGGCGGTAATAGGGATACAATCCTGTACTCCTTTCGGTACTACAAACTTTTCTTTATCCTGCTTGAGCAGGGTTGTAAGAGTTTTAATCATTGTTCTTATAAGCCTCCTTCTGCTTTTTTTTGATTGTCGGTTTCATCATTTCGTAATAGGTGTTTTGTGAATGAAAGACCAGCTTCTTTGGCATAAGAAATTCCGACTTAATAAAAGCCCAAATAAATTTCTCAGCAGTCATTCCGTTGTATTTCACAAATCCGAGTGCTGCAAACGGAGCAGCTCCCAAAATACACACCCACGATACGGTTTCTGTTCCGAGGTGAGGCTTAAGCAGGAAATAAAGTCCTACTGCTACCGCACAAGCAAGGACAGAAAAAATGAACTGTCGTAGCGACAGTCCAAAAAACATTGACTCTGTATAGTTTCGTATTTCTCGGTTAATCTTGACTTCCATTAAAAGCTCCTTTCTCTGCGATATGCCAGTTTTGGATGACGAGTTTTACTATCATCGGTACAAGAATCTGCAAGGCAGATAACAATACCGTTTTTCTTTCCGCCATAGAAAACACAATGTCTGCAATCGCAGGCGGCAGGAAAATTCTTCTGCCATTTATCGTTATTTTTCTTATTTTTCTTCATCCAAAAACCTCCTGTTACAAGCCCATCATCTCACGAATAATTCGGTCACTCATTTTTACTGCACCGACAAGTACAAGCATATTGAAAACCAACTCTCCGACATATGCCCAGACCTGTGTAACCGCAGCTGCGTCAGGGTTTACTACCGGCGGGGTAGAAGCGAATAGCGAGAAGATAATGCAGGCAAGAACAATCACCGCACCTTCAAGTAACACGGCACAGTAGCTTTTTATAAAACTCTTGCCCACATTTTGCGACGGTTCTCCGGCAAAAGTAGAAAGCGGAATCGGAGCGAGAGCTGTGTACATATACAGTTTAAAAAATCGCCCGTATACTGTCATAATCATAATGAATGACAGCACAGTAATGAACAGACCGCCGATAAGAGTTACTGCCCAAAGCGGAATACTTTCAAAAAAGCCGCAGCTCTCAATCGTTGTTATCATTTCAGCAGGTAATGTTGTTTGATTTGGGGAACCAAACCCCGCAGAAGTCATAATCGTTGAAATGGTTCCCTGCACGATATTGAACAGGGCAAGCATAAGCTCCAGACCGTAAGTAATTACACCTTTGGCAATCGCAAATCTCACAAAGAGTTTCAATGCGTGTTCCGGTTTCTTAACCTCAGTAAAACTACCGCAGGTTTTAACTACACCGACAACAAAGAACAGAACAAGCAGGGCAAGTCCGATTGCTTGAACTGCTCCGTTAATATTGACCATCACCGCCCAAATGCTTCCGCCTTTGAACTCCTGCGGAGATGTCGTAAGCAGCTGCCATATTTCCGATAACTTACTATTCCAAGTTTCAAGGGCGTTTTGGAGATTTTGAACTACCCAGTTATCTGACACGTTTATCACCTCCAGAATAAGGGCGATAGCCTTCTATTTTTAGGTCACAGTCGATTTCATTTCCCCAAACATCCCAGCCATCACTCTTTGTTCTTGCGAACAACTCTACACGAGGTAAATCTCCAATCAGTTGAACGATTCTATCTCTTGCTTCTTCTGGTTTTTTACTATGTTCTTGGATGTGTGAAATAATAACCTGATGGACTCTCGCTGATTGTCTTTTGGGATGTCCTTTTGTAGCAAGCATACAAAGCTCAGCATTTGCTCTTGTCCAATATCCCATTCCCCAAAACAGACTGTCGGTTCTTTTGTTTTGCTTAATCCAGACAAATGCAATAGTCTTATAGTCAAATCCCCAAGCCTTCATAATAGAAAAGCACTCCTGCAAGAGCGGTACCGTTGTCCACATAAATAAAGCACAATCATTGGCAGCTAATTCACCCACTGGTAACCTTTTTATTTCTTCAAGGCTCATTGTAGGATAGTGGCTTTCTGCCGAACGCCCAAGTCCTTTTGAGGAATAAACTTTAAATTGCCAAGGCGGGTCGGCGTAAATAATATTATATTTTTTCAAAACTGTACCTCCTTAAAAAGAAAATGGGGTGTTCCTGAAAAAAAACTGAGGAACACCCCTGTATGTCATTGCGTAAGAGTTAGCCCGTAATCAGTGTAAGGATTTCTTTTGCGAAGGTGATGATAACACCACCGGCAAGAGTAAGGAATCCGTTTGCTCTCTGAGAAGGGTCGTGTGATTTCAGCGAAAGACCGACCTGAACGATACCAAAGCCAAGCAAGATAAGACCGATTGCTCGAATAAGTCCGAAGATAAATTCGGAAAGGTTGTTTACAACGGTAATCGGGTCATTTGCGGCAAAAGCTGTTACACTCATACCGCAAATAATTGTTGCTGCCATCACAAGAGTACAATAGGTGCGGAATCCTTTTTTTACCTTACCGGTCATAGGCAGCTTCTTAGTAGTTTTGTTTTCGTTATTTTTCTTAAACATATTCATTTTAAAATCCTCCGTTAAAATAAGTTTTTATTTACTTCAAAATCCTCATCGGACAGAAGTTCGTAATTGGTTTCTCCGTAGCTTTCCTCCGGAAGTTTTTCCGGGTCAATCAAAAGTACAGAAATAGAAGAATGCTCGATAGTAACTTCACCGTGTTTGTACGGCAAGGCTTTTCCATCTGTTGTTAGTGCCACATTCGGATGCTTCAAAATATCGTATTTGAAATCCATAACAGGGCGTTCTCCACGAATAAACAAAATTGCATATTGGTTATCGAGCATACGAACTTCATCAGGAGTTAAAAGCTCTCGACCTGCAATCTGATAGTTTGTGGAATAGTTGCCGCTTCGTCCGGTACTTTTTCCGAATGTGTTTGTATCAATGGTTTCTTTTCCGAGAAGTTCCGACACATATTTGTGGGTGCTTTGCTCATTTCCGCCGAGATATAAAAACTCGTCGCAGTTGCCGACAATGCTTTCCCATTGCTTTTCAAACAAAGCTTTAAGCTGTGCCAAGTTCTGTAAGATGATACTTACAGATACCCCACGGGAACGCATAACCGAAAGTATCTTATCGAAGTCATCCGGCAAGCTGACGTTCGCAAATTCATCCATCAAGAAATGAACCGGAACAGGAAGGGAACCCCCGTGTATATGGTCAGCGGCATAAAAAAGCTGCTGAAACAACTGTGTATATAAAATGGATACCAAGAAATTAAAACTGGAGTCGTTATCCGGTATCAGAGCAAACAGAGCAACTTTCTTTTCTCCCAGTGAGGGAAGGTCAAGTTCGTCTGTTGTCGTTAAAGAAGCAAGGCTTTCAAGGTTAAACTTCTCAAGCCTTGCAGCAAGTGTTATCTGTATTGACTTCAAAGTTTTAGCTGCACCCGAATGATAGGAACGGTAATACTTCAAAGCAATATGGTCGGGATTGGACATTTCCAGTTCAGCAAATAATTCATCAAGGGGAGAGGGGCGTGTATCCTCCTCATCCTCAATCGAACCGGCTCTGAGCATTTCCATTACCATTGCAAAGTTTTGTTCATCTTCAGGAGCCTCATAATGAAGATAAAATACTAATGCAAGCAAAAGCATTGAAGCAGAAGTGTCCCAGAACGGGTCTTGTGACTGACTGCCTTTCGGTGTGGTGCTTTTAAACAGGTTTGTTACAAGCTTTTGCACATCGTTGTCATTCTGCAAATAGACAAACGGATTGTAACAATGACTTTTCTCCATTGAAATCAAATCAAGAACTCGCACCTCATATCCTTTGCCTTCAAGCAATTTTCCTGTATCCCTGAGAATTTCTCCTTTCGGGTCAAGGATGACAAAAGAGGTATTGCACTGCATAAGATTGGGTTTGCAATAAAATCTTGTCTTACCCGCACCTGAGCCACCGCAGACAAGTGTATTCAGGTTTCTTCTATGCTTCTTTGCATTAAGTCCGATACAGACATTTTGGGTCATTAGTTTGTTGGCTGAAGCCGGAGACTGCATATATTTCTTATTTACGGTTCTTGCGTTGCCCCATTTAGCAGAACCGTGTTCCTCACGCCTTCGGTAATTTCTTTGAGTGGAGAAATAAACTCCGATACCCATCCCGTAACAGAGAAGCAAAACGAGGACAGTTTTTAAGCTGTCCTCGCAAAGTTCTATACGGAATGGATTGTTAAACACTGTCAAAAAGCTTGTCATAATTTCCGGCAATCCTCCCTTAACTGAAGGAGCGATTAAAAGTGCTAACCACACAACCGGAACAATACCGATGACGGAAAGAATAATTGCAGACTGCCTTTCGTTACCTCGATTCACCGGAGCGACCCTTTTCAACTACTTTGAATTTTTTCTTTGGGGCAGTACCGACCTTTATAATCAGGTCATCTACGGCATCGGTTGATTTTCCCTCATTCATCAAATCTGTTTTTTCATCATTGAGTGAACGGATTATAATGCCGTGTTCGTAATCATCCAATGCGATATGATACATTTCTTCTTTCGCCATAATACCACCTTATCTTTCATAATCTTTTGAGTGTTCCTGCTTCTTCTTGTACAGCTCATCTGAAATACGGGAATGAACATCTGCCATAGCATTTCTTATTTTGGAAAGCTCGCTGCGAATTTCCTTTGGTTCTTTCTCAGAAAGCTTTGCAGGAATGCGGTTGATGGCAAAGTTCTGTGTATCAACTCCATATTTTTTGCAGAGCATATAACCGATACACACTGCCTGAAATCCCATATCGGCTCTGCTGTAACGGTCGCTGTTAATGGAAAGTTGAGCGTGTCCCAGTTCCTGAGCTACACACTGAGCAACAGCCACGCTGTCTCCAACATCACGCTTTACATACAAAGTCTGTTCTTCGTTATTGTAAAAGGCAGCCATATTCGGATATGGCAGTTCATCCGTTCCTTTCACATCAACAGGTGAAGAATCAAGCATAACAGTAATCAATGCTTTTGGGTCACGGTTTACACTCGGAGCAGGCGGTCTTTTTCCATTTGTCTGGGAGATGTCAAAAACTTTTTTCACATTATAGGAGATACCAGTAGTGCCGTCTCGCTTTGCGTACTCAACCGGTTCAAGAATGGAAATACTTTTTGCACCTTTCTGAATTTTCACATTCTCCTTGCTCCAATCATCAAAGTTTTTGAGTTGGCTTGCTTCAGGAAGCTGCTTATAAATCAAAAGGGCATTGACCGCAGAATATCTGTCAATTCTGCTCTGTGTATCAAGAAACGCTTTGAACTTCTCTGGGTCAGATACAACAGCTCTTGCGGTGTCATCTGCCATTTGATATACGGCTTCTTTTTCCGCTCTCATCTTCTCGGCATATTCCTCTTTAGAGAGTCGGGGTTTACTTTGTCCTGCTTTTGCAGGAGTGAAATTGTTTGTCATTTTGATTACCTCTCTTTCGGTTTTTTACTTTTGGGTTTTGGCTGCGTGTGTACAGTCTGACTCGGTTTGGAGTTGTTTTTTGACTTATTAACCTCCGGCTCTTTGCGTTCTGTTTCTTTCTGCTGCTTGGACTTCATCCTATATCGGTCGAGCTTTTCTTTTACCGACGGCTTTCTTGCTCTGTCATTCACAGCAGTACCCTTGTCAGTTTGCATATCTGCCGGCTCTGAGTCTTGCCTTGACGGAGGGTTTTTGTCCGTTTTGGCTACCGTGGGGTTTGATTGAGAGTACCCCTCTTTCTGAATAGGTTTTCTCACAGCTTCTTCTGTGATGATTTCATTTTTCGATTTTACCGGCTTGTCTTTTTCCAAAGCTTCACGCTTTTCGACAGACTTCTGAGCTTCGGTAACAATCGCAGCCTTATCAACCTTACCAAGTTCAAATCTCTCAACGATTCTCTGAATTTTTGAAGCGTCCTCTGCTCGTGCAATAATATCTACCGGAGCATTATCGCCCTTTGTATTCTTATCCCTTAGAACACAATAAAGAACACCGTATCGTTTTGCCTGCTCGGTGAACTTTTTCAAATCTTTGTTTGGAATAGAGAATACCTTGAGTTCTTTGCCCGATTTAATCATATTGGTAAGACGAGCTTTACCTTTTGTTTTTTGTTCCTGTTTAAGAACAGAAACTAAAAGAACGGCAATATTCTTAGCTGCCGCTCCGCTTAATTTTGCGGCTACTTCAAAGCCCTCAAGCGAAAGCCTGACAACTTGTTCAGCCGCATCACCTCCGTTTGTCATTGCGGTTTTTCTCCTTTCGTTCTGATTTTTCTTCGTCCATTCTTACAGTTTCAAGGTTTGCTTCAATAACTTTTGACCTTACGGCAATGTCATCACAAAGGCTAACCTCTTTTCTGAGTGTCCAAAGATTTGTTGTAATTGCTGCAATCTGTTCTTTGACCTTTGATAGCTCATCGTCACTCATATTTCTTCTTGATTGTTTTCGCAGGTGCGTTCTATCGTCAGTCAAAGTTTTGATTTGTGACAGCAATGACTCTTTATATGAGAAAAGCTGCTCGTCGGTTGAAATGTTCTCCCGTCCAAGCAGCCTTGTCTCCTGAGTGATTTTGTCCAGCTTCAGTAAATCTTCTTTGAGAAGATAGTGAAGCCTTGCGGTATTCTGTTTTTTGTACTTCGGCAGATAACCTAATTTGTAGCAGTAGTGAAGATACAGCCCATACAGTCCGCCAACCTTTTTAATTTTGTGTTCTCTTGTGGGCAGTCGGTACTGCCTGATTCTTACCGTCTCTTTTGCAAAGGGGATAATCAGTATTTTCTGATTTTCCGTAAGTCTACGCTTTATCGCTTCTTCGGTGTAGTTTTCTCCGAGAGACTTTAGTCGTATCGGTTTCTTATATCCTTTGGGAACAATCGTCCAATACTTTCGGCTTTCGCTCAGGCAATGCTCATATCCCATCTGTGTCAGAATATAATCAAAGGTCTTTAAGTTGGTGCTGTGTTCAATCGCTTCATCAATGGCGTCACGAGTGATGGAATATCGGCTCGGCATACCGGCTTGTTCCTGCTTATAGTAATAAGAGGATTGCTTACTGCGATTAGGAGTAGGGTTGTAATACAGTCCGTACTTCTCGCAGATTCTATCTGCAACCAATCTGAATTTGAACCAAGCTTTTTCATCACCCCATAAACGCTTGCCGTCAACAAAGGATACGGAATTGATTACATAATGGCAATGCAGGTGCTTTGTATTGAGGTGAGTAGTAACTACAACCTGAAATCTTTTTCCCCACACTTCATTTGCAAACTCCATACCGATTTTCTGAGCAAGTTCCGGAGAGATATTCTGTTCCTTAAAGCTCAGGTATCCGTGATAAGCTTGTATTCCATCATCCTTGCCATATGCTTTTTTCACTGATACAAACTGGTCTCTTGCAGTAGCGGAATTACAGTTGATGCCTTCAACGAAAAACTCACGCTCGGTTTTTTCTTCGTCCTTTGCATAGGCAAGTACATCAGAAAGAGCTTGGTATTGCTCCTCAGTGTAAATATCCGCTGCGGTCTTTTCCGGATTGGTGGCATAGTCGATTACCTGACCGAGTCTTGATGTGACTGACCACAATTTACTTACTGCCATTTCGTTTCGCTCTTATCAGGTCTGAGAAAAGTTCGCTCAACATCTGCCTGAAACTTATGCCAACGCTGTGCTTCTTTTTTCAGCTGCGGTGCGTCAACAAAGCCAAGAGAGTTTGCTTTAGCAGCAAGCTGATTGATGTTGTTTCCAATTGCGGAAAGCTCACGCATAACATCATAAAATCTTTCATCCGGTTTTTCTCTCGGCTCGTATCCTTTAAGGAGAAGGCGAATCAGACCTGCCTCGGAAAGACAAGCTTTCTTTGCTTTTTTCTGTAAGTCCTGTGCTTCTACCTTATTCATAAGAATGTGCTTTTCAATATTTCTTTTACTCATTTTTTTCTTCATCCTTTCTGAAAACATAGTTGCTGTTTTTGTTTATCTGAACCAAACACATCGTGGTCACTCCTAAAAGTCCGCCGATGATTGAACCGGCGGCGAACATCACAATCTCTCTCAAAAATTTATCTCCTTTCTCAGTGGGGTATTAGGGGCAACCCCTAACGAGTGTACCGTTTTGGACATTCCTGTCCATAAATGGTCTGCTCGCTAAGATTATGCAGACACTCTGGGTTGCCCCGTAGATTTACACCTATCTCTCCATATCTTTTGAAATAGGCTTATAAGGTTTTGCTTCAATACCGTTTGAGGTCTTGTAAAATCTCTCCGGATATTTGAATTTTTCCTCATACTTTCTCGCAAGTTCCTTTGGCATACTGAGGAATTTTTCCGACTCAAAGGGTGCGTAGCAGATAAAAAACTTGCCGGCAATGATGTCGAGCATTTCCTTATCATCAGAGTAAATTGCTCTGTTCAAAGGCATACCGTTCATCTTTCCTTCTTCGTTGCAGATGATTGCCACCTCATCCTCATAAGGCATATATTCTTCGATATTGCCTTCAACGAGAGACTGCATAGCTTCGAGTGAATCCTCGATTTCCACAAGTCTCGGATACTTTCCCGGCTCAACAAGAACAACGGAAATTTTCTCCGGAACCTCGACCTTTTCAAAAGAATCTTCCTCCACATTCAAGGCAAGGGAACTTCCGTTTTCCCAATTCATATGAATCTGTCCTATATCGTCAACAAAATCTACGGTACCTTTCAGACCATACGGCATTTGACTTTCACCCGACATTTCTTTCAGTATAATCTGTGTACCTGCCGGATAAAGTTCTCTGATTTCATTTACATTCATCTCTCAAAACTCCTTTCATTTTTCTCTTTTATCCCCAAGCGTTTACAAAGAAAGTCGTTGACATCTTTCCCATATTGGGGAGGATCGTCAACGACTTCATACTCATCAGACAAAAGTGTCTGCAACGCTTTAGTGGCTTTTCTTCCTGCAATGTCATTGTCCAGATGAAGAACAATTCGCTTAATGGATTTATCTTCTTCGAGCAGCTTTCTGATTGTGACCGGTATTTTAGATTCCTCCATATTCTTCTTTGGTGAGTAAACTCCCGCAAGTGAAACAAGGTTAAATCGTCTCCAGTCTTTGCCCTCAAGTTTCATTAAAGTTGCATAGGAGAGCAGGTCAATCGCACACTCAAAGAGGTGAACCTCTCCGGTGTTATCTGCGGTCAGGCGGAAAGAAAACTGCTTCTTACTACCGGTACAGTCTCCCATAATCCTCGACTGATTAGTGGCTCTATATGCGGCATACTTGGGTTCTTTTTCTTTGTCATAACCGATAAAGACTGCATTGTGATATGGTAATGACTCAATAATCAGCTCATTGTCTAAACAGTAATTGATGATTTCAAAGTCAATCCCACGTCCGAAAAGATAATCAAATACCACATCGACAGTAGGACTTTTTTCAGGCAAAAGCAATGGCTGGTTTTCATAGCTGTTTGTGTTTTCGTAAACAGGAAAGCTCACTGAACCATTTCCCATAATCGTCTGAACTGCTTCTACAAATTCCATTCCTCTTACTTTAATGAGATAATCGAGGGCAGATTTGCCCCCGATACCTCTTGACCACCACATCCACTTTCCATTGGAAATCTTTAAGCTGTCGTGCGTTCTGGTGGTGTAAGTATTGCTTGAAAACTTTACGAGTTCACCCGGTTCGTATTCTCTCAGGTAAGTCAGCAAGTCCATTCTTTTTGCTTCGGTTATGACTTCCGGTGCGATATATGGCATAGTTATCACCACCGTTCTACATCATAAAATCAGCAACCGTTTTCTGATTTGGCTCGTTGATACTGAGCTTTGCAATGATGATAAGCAGCCTGTCGAGAGGGCAGCCGATGTCATTCCAAATCGTCCAAGCACCTTCTGCAAGGTCTTTATTTTCATATAAAGCGATTATTTCTTCAGGAGAGAACACTGTCTCAATACTCTGTCTGACCATTTCATTTAGGAAGCAGAGTTTTGCATTTCTCAAAGCAATTTCAGCTTCTTTTACAGGGGGCTTAGCATTTTTGAGTTCGATATATGCGGCATCTAATCTCCTAACAACAACCATCATCATTGCGTCAAAGGGGTTTATAATTACTTCTTTGTAGTTGCCATTTGCCTTTTTGCTTTCGTTTGTCATCTTATCTTTCATAGGTTTTCTCCTTTCGTTTCTCCGGTACTTCACCCTCATCAGGTTCTCCGCCGACAATTTCATTTTCTGTTTTATCCATATTGAGCAAGATATTTAGTTCGTCCAATCTTGCAAGTTTTGTTTTGAGTTCCTCCTCTTGAATAAATGGTTTTTCAACTTCCTTCTTTGCGGTTTCAAACTGATTTTTCGTATTCTCAAGGTCATTCTCCGCAAGGGAAAGACTTTCAGAATATCGTTCAATACCGTTATCAAGTCGGATGATGTTACCATTTGCGTCCTCGCCAAGAGGAACATTCCTGCTTGTCGCACCTTTCAATCGAACCTCATAATTTCGTTCTGTGGTGTTAAAAAGCAGTTCCGTTTCAAATCCTCGGTACTTGCCGAGCGGGATAGGGTCGGGGCTGTTCATCTGCTTGCAGGCATCAATAATCGCCTTGCCGGCTTGCGCTTTTTCTGAATAAAAAACACCCTTAACCTCCATACCGACAAAGCGGTCATCCGTAGGTTTCGGGTGTTGTTTCGCAGTTTCTACATCCTGTTTCAAACCTTCAATTCGGTTTTCCAAAGAGATGATTCGCTGCGGATAATATTTGATTATCTTATCTTCCAAAGCGTATTTTTCTGAAAGGAAATTGGATTTTAAGAGCTTCAGCTTTTGCACCTGAATGTCCAAGTCCATCTTTTCTTTGATATATGGGTTGCCGGTAGCAAGCATTTTAATCTCTGCATAGGACAGGGCAGTTTCATCAATGTCCTCAGCGGAACGAACCGGAGACTTGCTCGTCATTATTTGACTTGCAAATTTTTGCTTTCCCTCAACGAGCTGGTAGAGGTATGCGTCAAAGGTCTGTTCCGTTACATATCGGTAAATATCTACATCCGGATTTGAGTTTCCTTGACGAATGATACGACCGGAACGCTGCTCCAAGTCTGACGGTCTCCACGGACAATCTACATCGTGAAGTGCAATCAGTCTGTCTTGTACATTGGTGCCGGCTCCCATCTTTTGCGTTGAGCCAAGCAGCACTCTGACTTCACCTTTGCGGGTCTTTTGGAACAATTCTTTCTTCTTTACATCCGTATCAGCTTCGTGGATAAATCTCACTTCGCTTTCAGGGATACCACGCTCGATGAGTTTCTTTCTGATGTCGTTATACACGGAGAATGTTCCATCATTCTTTGGTGTAGAAAGGTCGCAGAACACAAGCTGTGCCGATTTCTTCTCAGCAGTTTCATCCCATATACGATAGATATTATCGACGCAGGCATTGATTTTACTGCTTTCAAAGTCAGGCAGCATATCATTGAGCATACGCTGGTCAAGGGCAAGCTTTCTGCCGTCATTTGTGATTTTGAGCATATTATCTACGCTTGAATCCACACCGCCGCCACGGACTTTCTCGGCTCGCTCTGCAAGTGCAGCAACCATTTCTTTTTGCATTTCGGATGGCTTGACCGCTACATTATGGAAGTGTGCTTCCGGTACCGGAAGATTCAGCATATCTGCTGTTTTAATATCAGCGACCTCCTTAAACATCGCCATAAGTTCCGGAAGATTGTAGAACTTTGCAAAGCGGGTTTTTGCTCTGTATCCTGTTCCTTCAGGAGTTAATTCCACTGCTGTGACGGTTTCTCCAAAGGTGCTTGCCCAAGAATCAAAGTGTTGTAAATTGTTCTTTACAAGGGTGTTATACTGCAAATATCGTTGGATAGTATAGAGTTCCACCATACTGTTAGAGATAGGTGTTCCCGTTGCGAATACGGTTCCTCGTCCGCCGGTAATCTCATCAAGGTATCTGCATTTCATAAAAAGGTCACTTGATTTCTGTGCTTCTGTCTGGGCGATACCTCCCACGTTACGCATTTTTGTGTAAAGGTAGAGGTTCTTGTAATAGTGACTTTCATCAATAAAGAGCCTGTCTACACCAAGCTCCTCAAAGGTAACTACATCATCCTTTCTGCTTTGGTCGTTCAACTTTTCAAGTTTCTGTTTAACAGACTTCCTTGATTTTTCAAGCTGTTTTACTGAGAAGTTTTCCCCTCGATTTCGTTTGAGTTCTGCTATTCCTACCGTCAATTCTTCTAACTGCTGTTCCAGAATTGCTCTCTGTCTTTCGATAGACATCGGTATTTTTTCAAATTGCGAATGCCCGATAACTACTGCGTCATAGTCGCCAGTAGCAATTCGACCGCAAAACTTTTTACGGTTCTTTGTTTCAAAATCTCGCTTAGTAGCCACAAGAATATTTGCTGCCGGATAAAGCTGTAAAAACTCAGCTGCCCACTGCTCGGTCAGATGATTCGGCACTACGAACAATGACTTATTGCAAAGTCCCAGTCGCTTTGACTCCATAGCAGCGGCAACCATTTCAAAGGTTTTTCCGGCACCAACTGCGTGAGCGAGCAAGGTGTTTCCACCATAAAGAATATGAGCAACCGCATTTTTCTGATGTTCTCTCAGTTCAATTTCAGGATTCATTCCGTTGAAGGTAATGTGGCTGCCGTCATACTCACGAGGTCTTATGCTGTTGAATTTTTCGTTATACATCTTTGTGAGTTTTTCTCGGCGGGTAGGGTCAGCCCATATCCAGTCTATAAACCCTTGCTTAATAAGCTCCTGCTTTGCCTGTGCGATTGCCGTCTCTTTTTTATTGAGAACGGCTTTCTTTCTGCCTTCCTCATCTTCGATATAGTCAAAGATACGGACATCTTTGAGGTTCAGTGTTTCCTCAAATATCTTATAGGCATTGATACGGGAAGTGCCATAGGTGCTGTAAGCTTTTACGTTAGAACGGTCATAGCTTTTCCCCTCAATATTCCACTCGCCGGTAAACTGTGAGAAGTGTACCTTGATGTTCCATTGTGCGTATCGTGGGGTATCAAGGAAGTCGAACATAAACTGTTCAACGATTTCTGTCGGAACCCAAGTGGCACCAAGTCTTACTGAAATCTCACTTGCGGTTAGGTCTTTAGGTTGTACCTTTTCAAGTGCCTGTACATTGACAGTATAATCTTCCGGATAGAGTGCAGCCGACCTTTTTGCAGCCGCAAGTTTTTCTCGGACATTTCCTGACAGGTATTCGTCAGCCATTAAATACTTTGGTTCGTATGAATTACCGTACTCATAGAGAGGGTTAAGAAAGATAACACCCTTTAGGTCTGAGAACAATTCTTCTTCACTCTTACCCGAAAGTTCCATCATATATTCCATATCAATACTTGCTTTTTCACCCATAGATACTGCAAGAGCTTCATCGGCAGTATCTACTTCCGTAACCGGTTTGTGCGGCTTTATTGTCCTTTTAAAGAACATATCTGCCTTACGTTCCAGTTCGCCATCTTCATTGATTACCTCAAGGGCAGAGAGCAGAGCATAGGAACTATCATCGGAAAAAGCAGAGGTATTGGCACGACTGTTAATCAGCCCATACTTCTTTGTATAGTTATCATAAAGCGTGTTCAGTTTTTCCTGCACCTGTTTGATTTCACTGTCAGGATAGTCCTCGGTTTGCAGTTCAATCAGGTTACGAACGCAATCTCTTATCCCAATCATACCCTTGATACGGTTCTCAGCAGTTGCCGAGACTTCAACAGGGGACATACGGGAATTCTCTCTGAAATAGATTTTATCGTTCAAAACGGTGTAGGAGAAGTTTCTTACATTTGGGTCTGCCGGGATTGAATTATCTTCTTCATCCAGTTCATCTGCAACCTCATAATCTGAGATTTCTCCGTGAATATTGGATACTGCTTCACTTAAAAGTTCTGTAAGGTCAGCATTTTCAAACGGCTCACAGGTTGCTTCCTGACCGAAACGACCGCTCACCATCTTCATTTCACCGAGTATCATTTCCGGATGCTGAACGAAATATGAGTTCATTCTGATTCCGTTTTCGTCGGTGTCAAGGTGAACCCAGTCAGGCTCTATATCTATGAGTCTGTCTCGCTTTTGCAGGAATAAAATATCGGATACGACCTCAGTTCCTGCATTTCCTTTGAACGTATCGTTTGGCAGTCTGATTGCTCCGAGAAGTTCCGCCCTCTGAGCAATATATTTGCGAACATTAGAGTTCTCCTTATCCATAGTGCCTTTGCTTGTCACAAGAGCCATCACACCGCCGGGGCGTAATTTATCCAGTGATTTTGCGAAGAAATAATCGTGGATAAGAAAGTTATACTTATCATATCTTTTGTCAGATACCTTAAAGTCACCGAAAGGCACGTTGCCGACAACTCCATCAAAAAAGCTGTCCGGTACATTGACTTCCTCAAATCCTTGTGCAGCAATAGAAGATTTCTGATAAAGCTGTTGTGCGATACCGGCTGAAATGGAATCCAGTTCTACACCATAGATTTTGGCATTTTCCATCGACTTCGGAATCATACCGATAAAATTACCGATACCACAGGATGGCTCAAGCAGGTTTCCTTCTTTAAAGCCCATCTGCTCAAATACCTTGTAGATTGCAGTCGAGACTTCGGGAGGAGTGTAAAAAGCGGTCAAAGTGCTTTCTCTTGCCGCAGCATATTCCTCCGGTGTGAGAACCGTGGACAATTCCAGATATTCGGTTGCCCACGCAGAGTTTCTGTCGTCAAATGTTTCCGGAATGCCGCCCCATCCAACATACTTTGAAAGAATGAGCTGTTCATCCGGCGAAGCAAAACGGTTTTCTTCCTGACACTTTTTGAGCAACTGAATTGCCATAATATTTCGGCGAAAACGCTCTTTCTTACCGACCGTTTCAACAGGGTTTGAAACTAAGTCAAAGGTATTTCTCTCAGACAGAGGAATGTCGGGATGAAGGTCGAAGCTTCTCACTTTTGTCTTTTTCTTCTGCTCCCAAGAGGGGATAATCGGTTCAGGTTCTTTATCGTACCCATTCCCAATACGAATGCCTTGCTGATACATTTCATCGTAACTGTCAAAACCATTCTGCATTGCTACAATTTCTCGGTAATCTTCAATCGGCACATTGCCGATATTTGTGGAAACATAAGCATTCGGAAGTAACTCTTTGACGTCCGCAAGAAGTCTATCTACTTTTGAACGATACACCGGTTCATCTTCGATGTTTTCTTTCATCTGTTCCAGATATTCAACGATACCTTCCACATAAGTGTCATCAGAAAGATGGGATTGAATATTTTCTATTGCTTCTTCATCGGTTTCACCAACTTCAAGGCTGTCCTGATATTCATAGAAATCCGTATCCTTTACAATGTCCACAAGCCTTGTTGCAATGGATTTTCTTTGCTCGGTATCTGCAACACTTACAAGGCTGTCCATCGTTTCCAGTGTACAGTTAGTTAGGGTAGGAGCGTCTTTAAACCTTCTCTCTGCATCTGCAAACCACTCAGTACCAACATCTGCAAGTTCCTGTCTTGAGATACTTCCAAGATAATCGAAGAATTCGTCTGCCGATTTATTTTCCTGTGCTGCTTGTTGAATATCACTGAAAGACAATACGTTGGTTACATACTGACCACCGGCAGTGCTATCGGGATTATAATACATCCAAGTTACACTCTCGCTGTCACGGTCAATAAAAAAGGCATCCTCATAATCAGTTTCAGGGTTTGTACTTTGTTCGGTTTTGGTATCGTTTATGACTTCTGTTTCACTTATTTCATCCTTTTCTTCAGCTGGTAAGTCAGAGACTTTCAAGTGGTCATTCATCGGATTTTCACGCACTTTGCGGTCAAATTCTTCCCTTGAATATTCTTTGTTGAATAAAGGCATATCGAAGTCATAGAGCATTACACGGTTTTCATCAAACGACAAAATCTCATATTGTGCAGCTCCGATATAAACGCTGTCGCCAAGATGATATTCATACTGAACCGCCAAGTCCTCTGTTTTTTCCACGGGAATAGGCGGGGCAGTAGAGAGGATGTCTCGGTTTTGCCTTTGTTCTGCAAGCTCTGCTCTGCGCTGTTCCTGCTTTTCAAGCCACTGAGGATAGTTTTCTTTTTCCTTCGGGTTCAGGTATCTGTCCATAAGGATAAGTTCACCGATACGCTTTTCAACCTGAGACCAGGAAAGAGTGATGTGCGGTTTATCACTTCCGATTCCTTTTGAAATCGTGATACCTTTACCATCGTGTTGTTCATCAATTCCTGCACCGATAATGACAGGATAGGAACCGCCCCAGCCATACTCATTTTTAAGAAACACGGCATTTTCTTTTGCTGATAAGCTCTTTTCAAACTGCTCATAAATTCGCATTTTACCCTCTGAGATTCCACTTCCACGGGTAAGCACTTCGTCAATGATTTCCTGAGAAAAAGAAAAAACAGAGGTTTTCTGTTCCTCTGTTCTTCCATCTGTTATTAGGGTTAGCTGACCATCCATAGAGGGTAGTGGTTTCATTGTGTCTGTCAGTTCCCCCAACAGTCTCATCGCTTCAAAATGCTGTGCTATGACACCCCAATCGTAAAAGCTCTGAGCCGTTCTGTTTTCGTATTCTCCCGCCCATAAGTGGAGAACATTTTGAAATGTCTTGTAGCCTACAAGCCTGCCGTCATTCAAAGTGAGCTGTGTGAAATCGTTGTTGAAGATTCCTTTGATAAATTCAGTACGAGCCGCATTGTCACTGTTTGCTTCATAGAAGTTTTTGATTTCCTCTTTTGAAGCAGTTAAATGCGGTGTGGTTCCCAACATCTCACGGATAGTATCATCGTTGCCGAAAAACGGCAGGCTTTTATCCTCGTGCGTTCTGTCGTAATATTCTAAGCGAATATTACCTGATTCTTCACGATTTCCTGTGCCGAGTTCCTGATGTTGTTCATCAAGCGAACCCACTTCATCATATCTTCCGACTTCATCTGCTCGGTCAGTCCTTCTTTGGCTGCCATCTGCTTCACCAAAGTCTCCTCCAGCTCGGTCGCTTTCTGTTGAATTTCCGCCAAGTGATTGTTCAGAATTCCTTTCGTCAGAAGATTGTAATACAGGATTTTGTGATGTTCCTTCAGATAAGTTCTTCTCATCTGCGACCATCTGCCCAGAGTTACTTCCGTCTGCTCCGGCAATTTCAGGTTCGGAAGGTTGTAATCTCCGACCATCGTGTATGTGATTTCGTTCATCGCTTTGGCTCCTTTCGTTTTTTGTATCTTTATTGTATTCAGTTTGTACCTGTCTATCAAATGTGCGATTTTCCTTACTGATTGTGACGATTGTTTTGCTGATAGGAAGCAATGCCATTTCAGCAATATCACTTGTTGCAATGCCAACCGCATTGAGGACTTCCTGAGAATTAAAGTTAGAAATACCGGCAAAATCATCGGGAGTAAACGCTTTGTCAACATCCAATCCTAAACGTGCCATAACCATATATGCCACGCTGTTTTTTACAAGCTCTAAATACAGCTCGTTTGCTTCATCCGCAGAGAGGTATTCAATGTCACTGCCGGCACCCAATTCCATAAAGTCGGAGATATAGTCTGCGATATTATCCTCAACACCATTGGCAATGCTCTCTTTAATAACATTTTCAATGCTCGTTGTATCGTTTACTGCCCCGAAAGTATTTTCCAGTGTTTCGATAACATCGGCTTCATACTGAGGTTTCATTTCCCAAATCGGAACCGGTCGGGAAAATCTGCTTTCGTGAGTATCGGAAATATCGAAGTAATGGATAAGTCTCTGACGATTTCTGTTTGCATCTTCAAACACTGCAATACCTTTAGCTCCACGGTTTACCCATCGACCGAAAGTTTCATTCCAACGCTCTATTTCAAGAACTGCTGTTGCACTTGGTCTTTGAGCAAAAATAAGAAGCTGCTCATCGAATCTGAGCCTGTAATTCCTGCTTGCAGTTTTCAAAAAGGATTGCCAGTTTACCGGGTTGTCCGTTACAGCAATGCAGGTTCGGTTATACAGTTCGGAAATCAAGTCATATTTTCTTGCCACTGTATTTTCACCTCCTTATCGTGATTTTTCTTTATCTTTTTGTGTTTTTATATTTTCTTTTGCGGCTGGTTCTACGGTATGTCCGTTTCTCTGGCAAATCTCGGCAAACTCGCAGATATGGTAAAGATTCAAGCCAACCTCTAAATGATAGTCATCTACATATCTGCAAGTTCTGTCCATTGTTTTACCGTCACTAAGCCTGATAGTAATTTTGTCTCCATCTCCAATGCGGAACTGCTCATTGTAAGATGGGTCAATGAATCTGATACCACGCTCAGCCTTTTTTAAATGTTCATTAAGCCACTCTTTTTGATAGCAATAGCAGTACAGATTATACTCACCTTTATTCGGATTCAACCTCATAAGATAACTGTACTTATCCGTATCAAGGCGAACACCGTAATGATTACGGTCGTCATTAAAAGAGCTGTCAGGTGTAGAGTAGCAGTAAGATGACATTTGTTTTCTGCTGGATAGAATATCTCCGTCACGGAGACTGTTAATCACATCATCAAATTCAGCCATAAAGTTATCGGTTTTTAAATCTTTTCTAAAGTCATTCCAAGTAGTCCAGAACTCGTTTCCGGTAGAGCCGAAATCAGCTCTCAAATACCCAATAAGACCGGTTTGCATAGAAAGCTGCTGACTTTGGCTGAATGTGTACTTTTGTTCTGCTTCAGTCAAAACTCTGTAATCCACTTTTATCACCTCGCTTGTTCTCCTGTCTGTCTTTGCTTTGAAATGTCAAAGCCATATACACCTGCAATTTCATCTCCGAGCCTTTTCGTCACCCTTGTAATATCTGCTCTGGTAGCTTTTCCGTTATAAATTTTGTCTTGCAAATTCTCTATCTGCGTGTCAGTTACACCGTCTTTGAATACACGGTATAGATAATGGTTAGTGCCATCGTGATGAACAGCTTCGGCTCTGAGGTCTCCGTATTTATCAACATACCACTCGGTGTAGTCGGTATCGGAGTATAAACAGTCCTTAATGTTTCCGGAATCAATCATCTTATATCCCGTAACTCTGCCGTTCCATCTGCCAATGTCACCAATTACGATAATAGGCTGTGAGAACTGAATGTTGAGGTTAGCTCTTTCGTCAGACAAATATTCGTCATTGGTTTCCACCATATATTCATACAGCTTATTCTCATCGTTTGGGTCATCATCTAACTCGTTTATTTCAAGAAATTCCTTGTATCCGTCACGCCAATCATCAATATCCAAATTCATATTGCTCCAGATGACGTGACGATCACTCACTTCCTGTTTGCTCATCTGTGCCACCTCCCAAATAAGAGAACAGCTTATTTGCTTTGGTCTGTTTTTGGAGTTCAAGAATCAAGCTCATATCTGGAATAGTGATACCGGGAATTTTTAAAATACTCTCCATATCAAGTTGCTGCAATTTCTTCTCCGTAGTACAGCCTGCGTCAAATAATTTTGTCAGCAGTTTTGTTTTCTGCTGAAAAGTAAAATTCTCTTTCATCGGTCATTCCTCCTACATTTACATCAATTCTTATGTTAATAGTTTTATTGCAACAGTCATTATTTCGTCTTGATAACTCTGGAAACAATGATTGTACCCTTTGCCTTGCTCTGCGTATGGTTTCAAAGCAAGGAAGTCCGTAGCCCTTATAGTTGTAAATCACATCTTCAAAAGGAAAATCCCCGACTGGCATATCTGAAAAACGATTGTAGTATCTCAAGATGAGAAGCATATCGTTGTATCTCGTTTCAGGACACGCCTTCAAAACTGTCAAAACCTTGCTCTCTACTGTTTTTAGTTGATTCATAGATTCCCTCGCTTTCAAAAAATTTGGGGCGGACTATTATTTCCGCCCCAAAGGTCACATACCTACTTTTTTCTGTTTTTAACCTGCAAGAAGATAAAACCGCCAATAATAAAGGCGACCAATATCACTGCAACGATTGTTTTAGCATCCATTACTTATTGCCCCCTTTCTTTTTTCTTTTGACTGCATAAACAGCGGTTCCTACAATTCCGAGAGCAGAAATGCCTGCAAGTGCTGTCCACAAGCCTACATTGCTGCTGTCTCCGGTTTTCGGTGTATCTCGCAGTACATTGTGCATTTCCACGATTGTAGTTGAGCCAACCTTTACGGTAGCTTTTTTATCTGCCGGAAGCACATAGGAAACAGAAACATCGTCCTGAACTTCGGAAATGGTATATTCACCGATACGAAGTCCCTCAATAATAATTTCTCCGTTTTTATCAGTTGTAAATGTGCGGTTATAACCACCCACACCGGTTACTCTGAAAGTAAAGCCTTCGACTTTTCCGTCAGAGGATGTTTTTACAATTTTTAAGTTACCTTTCATTGCTGCATTTACAAAACCAACGCCAGCTTTGTTTTCTACTTCGTAGGTTACGCCATCTTCCTCAATGGAAACTGCGTATACGCCGTTATCCAGTTCAAAGCCTTCAGGTGCTTTTGTTTCCCTCACAAGGTATTTGCCATAGGCAAGTTCTTTCATTTCATAAATACCAACAGAGGTTTCGTTCAGTGTGCCGATGAGTTCGTCACCGTCGTCCAGTTTGCCATCTTCGTTTACATCTCTGTAAATTTCAAATGTCGCACCGCTTAGTTTGTTATCCGGATAATCTTCATCAACCTTAGTTAATTTGATATTTCCGTAAACATATTCATTGACGATTTCAATTTCAATAACCTGACCTACATCGGATACTGTGACCTCATAAGAAGTGTCATCAAGAACGAATCCGGCAGGCTGCTCAATTTCTCTGACAATCCAGTTTCCATAAGGAACTTTGTCAAAAGAAAAGCTACCATCTTTTTCAGAGGTAGCTGTCATCAAAGCATTTTCTTTTGTAAATTCGGTTTCATCAGCCTTGAACAGACCGATTACAGCACCTTCCAGAGCTTCGCCGTTTTCAGTTATCTTCTTTCCGGATACAGAACCGTAAATAAGCTTGTTCTCGATTGGCTTTCCATCATTTACTGCAATCTCAACAGTAGCGGTATCCTGTCCGGCATAACTGAACTCGAAAGGATACTTCGTATCGGAAATAATATAATGCTCATCGGTTGCAAGCTCCTGAATATAGTAGCTGCCGAAAGGTAAGTCTGTTTTGATAACAGCTTGACCGTTTTCAGAGAGTGAAATAATCTCAATCAATCCGCCTGCCGGAATAGAAGTGCCGCTTGCTGAGACAAGTTCTTCAGCTGCGTATAGTCCGAAACTGATATTCTTCATTTCATCTCCGTAACCGATGTTAAAGATGTCATTCTTTTCGAGTGCTTTTTCAAGACTGACCTTTACTTTCTGTCTATCATTTACAAAGCTTGTTCCGGTTTCTGTGACAGATACATCCTGTCCGGCATAGGTAAGCTCCACTTCGTGTGATTCTTTATTCACTACCATACCTTCAGGTGCAGTGATTTCAACTACTGAATATTTTCCAAGATAAAGCTCTTTGCTTGTCGCAAGACCGTTTTCATCTGTGGTAACAGTGTCCACTACTTCACCTTTGGCATAGCGGAGAGTACCGTCAGGTGTGATAATATCTTCCGCTGCGGTAATTTCATATACTGCACCTGCAAGACCTTTAACCTCATAGACCGGCTGATAAATCACATCTGCATTTTCTTCGCCAGATACATTGACTCCGACGAATACTTCACCGGTTTTTTCAATGCTGATAGTACCTTTTTGTGCCATATTCGGCTTATCTACCTTAATCACTGTAATTCCGCCTTCATCCGTTGATTGTTCTTCTGTAACATCAAAGTACACCGGTGTGCTGTCAAGAACATATCCGTATGGAGCCTGAACCTCTACAAGCGAATAACCCTTTCCATATTCCAATTTCTCCGGTGTGACAAGCTGACCGTTTGCGTCTGTGTAGAAAGTATCAACCGTTGTAGGAGTAGGATAGGTAAAACTCATAGTAACCTGATTTCCGTCAGGGTCATAAATTTTGAATCCGGCACCGGCATACGGAATGTTGTTTCCGGTTTCGGCATCCACTTTTACAATCTTGATATAGCTTTCAAAGTTCGCATTGTTGATAAGGTATCGGTAGGTCTGTCCGTCCTGTGAAATGAATACATCGAAATCATCCATCAGTTCACGACCTTCCCATCCGGAAGTCTGATGAACCGTATATACTCCATAAGGCATATCCTTAGTCTGACCGAATCCATTTTCATCGCAGACAATGACATCTCTTTCATCCTCATCTGCTGCATCAAAACTGCCGGATGATTTGAGATAGATTTCAAATGTTGCTCCGCTTTCAGGAGTTTCGATTTGTGTATCACCATTATCTGTATGTTTGATGATGGCGATATTGCCTTTCATAACCTGTTCGGTAACATCATTTGCGGTTTGGTTGTGTTCTACTGTATAAAGCTCAGGTTCGGCACCGACTTTGTGGATTGTAGTATCAAGCAAATACCCCTCAGATGGAGTGATTTCCCTAATTGTCCAGTCATCATCACAGATATATTCTTTTGTCGTGAACTGACCGTTCTCATCAGTAACATATTTATCTACAAGTGTTTCGCCCTTGTAGATTCCATACACTGCACCGGCAAGTGTTGCATTACCCTGAGCAGTGCCTTCCTCGCTGTCACTTTTCGTAACGGTTACGCTGAACTTTTTGAGGATATTCACAAAGTTTCTTGTGGTCACTTCTTCCCAGTTAATAGGGGCAGTTTGATTTGCAGGGACTACATATCGAATATCTGTATCAACTTCTTCGATAGTATAAGGGGTAGCGCCGCTGATAAGCACATCATTGAAGGAAGCCACACCGTTTTTGTCTGTCACTGCGTATTCATCGACTTCAATTCCGGAAAGGGAAGTTCCGTAAAGATGGAAGGTCACACCCTCAACAAGATTGTCCTCCGAGTTTTTGATTACCTGAAGGTCTCCTCGTTTCAAAACATTGTTGAAGTTTACCTTTGCTACCTGTCCGGCAACAACAGTCACTCTGTGAACTTCCTGCGGAACATATTTGTCGATGGATTGTTCTGTTACCGTATAAACTCCGGGCATAAGGTTATCAAGCTGGAATTTTCCACCGTTTGCTGTTGTTACGGTCTGGTTAATGCCATTTCCGCTGATAGTAAACTGAATCCCGTCAACATTTCCGTCCTCGCTCGTCTTTACAATCTGACAAGAGCCATAGCTGACTTTCATCTTTAAAAATCCGCTCACAGGGTCGCTGACTTCCTGAGCATAGGTAACTACGTCCTGAATACCAGCTCCGCTTTCAAATTTACCGTCCGACCATACAACGACACCTCTGCGTACACCATTTTTCTTTGCGGCTGTAATAGTAAACTCTTTGCTCGGTGCTTTGTCCATTGAGACAGTCAGTTTGTTTCCGCTGGTTGAGAATGTGACACCATCAATGTTAGCAGAGAAATTGTAATTTCCAAGTACACCGTTTGTATCGGTAAGAGTGGTCACATACTTACTTCCGTCCCATTTCAGCTCATACACACTCGCAGAACCGCTTGACCTTGTACAGAAGCTTGGAACTTTTGTGTGGTTTTGAACGCTTGTTACAATGCTGTTGTAATAAGACAAAATTTTACTGCGTAGTGGGTGTGATGGACTCACACAGTCCAATACCGCATCATAGCTTCCGGGAGATTTATGGCTGAAGCTTGCGTCTCTTTCACCAACAATAGTCTCCCAAATCAAAATCTGAGTGGCATAAGCGTGTGCAATACAGTTTGCGTCGCTTTCATTCTGCGACTTCCAGCTTGTAGAGATTCCTCCACGATAGCCGTATTGCAAGATACGTCCGATAAGCAAGCGAATATCATCTCCGGAAATTGTTCCGTTAGGTCTGATATTATTGAAATAGTTTTCGTCTTTTTCGGTAAGACTGTCTCCGGTGCTTTGTCCCGTACCCGGTTCGATACAGTAGGCAATATTACCGGAATAAGAACCCATTGCTCGAAGTCCGGTATATTTTGTGGTCAAACCTTTCCATCCGTTCATATAGTTGAGATTGCCGTGTCCCCATTGACCGTTGTTGTTGGTATCTCCGCTTCGAGGATAATCAACAAGGTAAACATCGGCTTTTTCTCCGACGGCTGCAAAGGCTGTTGTTGCGCCTATGCTCATAAAAGCAGTTAGGCTCATCACCGTCGCTAACATAAGCGAAACGGCTTTTCTGAATTTCGTTTTCACCATTGCATTTTCCTCCTTAAAATAAAAACGCACCAATTTTACTCAGTGCGTCTGCTTAGGGATATTCTGTTTTAGCAGTATCCGATATAAATGTTGTATTCCGTTTCAGATAACTTTTCTGTCCATATCCATACAGCTGTAAATCCTTCTGTATTCTTGTATCTGTTCAGCCTGCTTTCAATGTCTGACTCAATACCTGTCCTGTTTGGATTTGCGGAGATGGGATTGTCCCAACACTCTGTTGCCGTACTATCGAGAGACAGTCCTATGCTTAAAGCATATTCTGTCGCATAACTGATATAGCGACTGACATCAAATGATTGTTCGGGTGGAACATCAGGTTTTGGGTCTGTTGTTTCGTTGGCAGGCTTTTCTTCTTGAATTGGTGCAGAATTTGTTTCTTCATTTGACGGCTTTGATTGAGTATTGGATACTGCCGGTTTTTGTGTCTGTGTCGATGATTCATTCTTTGGTTTTTCCGTTTCAGGAATAGCTGCACTTTCATCTGCTTTTGACTGTACAGGATTAGAAACCTCAGCCTTCGAGTTAGCAGTTGGTGTGCTTTTCTGAACCGGTATATGTTCTGTTTCTTCCTTCGTCGTTTCTTGGGTCTGTTTTTCAGAATTACCAGCCGGAAAAGAAGTCTCTGTTTTCGTTTTCTCCTGTGCAGCTTCTTTGGCTGTGTTACTGTTGCACCCAACTAAAAGTGTCATAAGGCAGATGATGACACAAATTGTCAGCTTGTTTTTCATTTTTTTATCGCTCCTTTCAGCTCCAATCGTAATCAAATCCGGTTAAAACATCAAAGGTGCGAATATCCAAATCTTTCATCGTAGCAGACATTTTTGTTCACTCCAAATATGCGACCCCTTTATTAGACAGCTATAAGTTATTAGAGATAGATATAGTTAAGGGAGATAGTGTATATTTTTTCAGCTGGTATATAGCTGGTAAATAGGGGTTAGAGTGTGAGAAAGGGGGACGGCTATCGGCTGTCACGGTCGGCTCTGCTTCGCAAAAACTTGTTATAATGCTCCAATGCCTTGCACACAAAATCTTCCGTTTGGCTAACCGGAATATTTTTCGGGATAAGCTGACGAACCCTGTCGCCCCTCAAAACGATTTTCTCCCTTTGGTTTGGTTTCTCCTCAGACATAATAGCCTGAATCGCTTCGGTAGTCAGTTTTCCTTCTTCAAAGAATTTTCTCATACGGATAGTCTGGTCGTGTGATGGAGTAGTATCATTGAGGTCGATTTCATCAACCACATCACGCTGACTGTCCTCATCGAGAAATGACAATTCAACCGCCGGTCGCATTTTTATTCGCCCCTCGTCAACATATTCCAGTAATTCCGGAACAAGATTTGTAAGGCGAATATATCTTTGAATTTGTGTGTTGCTGTCTTGTCCTTCGGCTGCTAATATTTCTCTCGATTTTCCCATTAAAGAATCGTGTCCCACTGGGACACCATTTTCTTTGCTCGGTCTGCCTGCCTGTCTTTTCATTGCTTCCAATCGCATTTTATAGGCGAAGGCTTTTTCCGAGGGAAGTATCTGCGACCTTTGGTAGTTGCTTTCTACCATCAGAATTGTAGCTTCATCACGAGTTAAATCAACAACCTCTGAGCGGAGTGTATCAAATCCGGCGAGTTCACACGCTCGCTTTCGCCTGTGTCCTGAAACAAGTTCGTATCTGCCGTCCTCTTTCTGCCTAACCGTAGCCGGAGTAATAACTCCTCGTTCCTTGATACTCTCAATGAGCTGTGCCATATCCTCATCATCACGCACTTTAAACGGATGGTCGGGGAAGTCATCAATCTCAGTTAAGGGAATATCTCGGATTTTAGAAAGCTTTTCTTCGTCTCTCTGTTCCTGAGTGGAAAATAAATCATCGAGCTTCGTGAGAGTGAAGTCGCTCTTTCTTCCTGCCATCAGCTAACACCTCCTTCGTAAAGTCGGTGTATGCTTTTGACACCGTACTGTTTGGTTCGTAAGCAAAAATGCTTTTGCCCTTAGAAGAAGTCTCCGCAGCTTTTACTGCAATCGGGATATATGTGCGGTACATTTTAATTTGATTCCCGAAATTCTCTCTCAGGGCTTCTACTGTGCTTTTTGTGAGGTTGGTACGGCTATCCACTAAAGTGAGAAGCATTCCGTCAATCTTCAAATTTGGATTGATACGCTTTTTGACTCTCGAAATGGTCTGTACAAGCTGGGTCATACCTTTTGCCGGTAGATACTGAGCCTGCACCGGAATAATAACGCTGTCTGCCGCAGATAGTGCATTGATAGTAACCATTCCGAGCGAAGGCATACAGTCGATTAGTATATAATCGTATTTGTCCTTCACTTCGCCAAGATAATTTTTCAGTGCTGTTTCTCTGCTCATTGCATTAACAAGGTTAAACTCCATTGCTGAAAGCTCAAGGTTAGCCGGAACGAGGTCAACACCTTCATCGTGGTGCAGGATACCGGTCATAGGGTCATTCATCGTTTCATTTATTACATCTGTGAGTTTCGTTGCAAGCGTGATACCCAAGTTGTCTGTATCCTGCCAACCGAGACAAGTTGTTAAATCGCCCTGCGGGTCTGCGTCAATGAGCAATACTTTCTTTCCCTGCATTGCGAGACCGACACCGAGGTTCACCGTAGTGGTTGTCTTTCCAACTCCGCCTTTCTGATTGCAGATTGCAATCGTTTTGCAGTTTGACACTTTGTGCGTCCTCCTTTCGTAGTATTCATAGCCATTGCAGTATGGCTATGTACTTGACCGGCTCATTTCCTAACCGGTCTGGCAATATTTGTTCTCAACACCCCTTGCCAAGCTTATAAGCTCAAGGGAAGTCACTAAGGAACAGACTGTTTATCTGTATCATAGGAATCTCACCTCTGCCGGGTTCTCCGCCAGCTCCGTAGAGAAGTATCATTATCATCCTGACTGTCATCGCCGTAACAGGAGCAGCCTGTTACTTATACCGGGGGTTCTCGCTATTCTGCATTGCAGAAGTCTCGGCGTACCCGATAAGGTGGCTAAAATCATCAGGAATAAAGTCTTAGTGACCTGTATATTCAATTTTCAAGGAACAAGTGAAAGGCTTCCGTTTTCATCGTTCGGAATTAACCCCTTCACTTGTTTGAAATGGGAGAGCATTTCTGGGGGGTGTTTTTTCAAAATTTTTCAAAAAATTTTTTTGCAAATAAAAAAAGCCGCCTATTTTCCTCAATATTGAGGTCAATAGACGACTCATCGTTTCTTTAATATTTATTTGTATTCTACTTTGATTTTTCTTTTCTTTGATGTCAGTACTTTACAGAGTACATCATCCACAGCATCAGTGTATCTGCCTTGCGTGAGCAAATTGTTCTTCAGACAGATAAGTGAATGTATAACTTGGTCGTATTCTTCATGATTAAGATATATATGATATTTCTTTTCTTTCAAAGCAGCCACCTCCTGTTGATACCATTATATAGTAGGAAAACATATAGAAATAGTTTGCGAATATTTTTCCTGAGTGACAGAATGAACAAATTAACAGGATAACGACCGCCTTTCTCATTAGCAAGAATTTAACTCGTTTTTTTCTCTCATTAGCAGAGAGGGCATTTTCATTAGCAAAACAGCAATTTTTCTGCTAATTTTTATTAGCAAACCGTTCACCTAAAAGGCGGACGACATTAGTCTCAAATTCCATTAGCAGACGGAAGATTTGCTAATGAAAATCTGTGATTTATCATTTTTAAATTCTTTCCGGCAAAAATAAAAAAACACCGGAAACCCTTGATTTTGCTGGGTTTTCCGGTGGTGTTTTTGGCGTTCCCGAGGTGATTCGAACACCCGACCTACCGCTTAGGAGGCGGTCGCTCTATCCAGCTGAGCTACGGAAACATTTTTAAAATCTATTCAATTTTAGGCTTAAACTAACTTAATGTCAATCACTTTTCCTCAAAAGGTGGTCGTTATAACATATTCTTAGGAGGGGTTTGTTATATCCATTTAACTAAGGGGGCGCTTTAGGTAAAAAACCATTATATATAATAGCATATTATAAGTTACTTATCAAATAAAACAATACTTATTTTTAAAGGCTTTTTAAAATACAAATAAATTAAATGTAAACAGTTTTATAAAAAACACTATGATTTTATTTTATTTTATAATATAATATATTTATCTATAACAAAGAAAAGAGGTTTTTATCATGAAAGGAATTAATGCATCGCCTGGAGTTGCGATTGGTAATGTATTCTTATATGTAAAGGAAGATTTAGTTGTAACACCGGGCAAAATCGAAGCATCAGCAGTTGATGCAGAACTTAAAAAATTAGATGACGCTATTGAAAAATCAAGAGCCGAATTACAAGCTTTAAAAGAAAAAACAGTTAAAGAAATCGGGGAAGAAGAAGCTGAAGTATTTACTGCTCATATGATGTTCTTAGATGACCCTGGATACATTGGTGAAGCTCAAAATAAAATTAAAAATGAATTAATCGTTGCTGAACAAGCATTAAACGAAGTAACAGAAGGTTTCGTTGCTATCTTTGGTGCTATGGACGATGAATATATGAAAGCAAGAGCAACAGACTGTCAAGACGTTGCAGACAGAATTTTAAGACACTTATTAGGTCTTGAAAGTGCTGATTTATCTCAAGTTGGAGATAACGGAATTATCGTAGCCGTTGACTTAACTCCATCAGATACAGCTCAAATGAATAAAGATAAAGTTATCGGTTTTGCTATTGATGAAGGAAGTAGAACTTCTCACTCAGCTATTATGGCAAGATCACTTGAAGTTCCTGCTGTTGTAGGTCTTGGTAATATTACAAGTGAAGTTAAAGGTGGAGAAAAAATTATCGTTGACGGTACAGACGGTAACATCATCATTAACCCAACAGATGAACAAATTAAAGAATATGAAGCTAAACAAGAAGCTTACAAACAAGAACAAGCTGAACTTGCTAAACTTAAAGATATGCCAAGTGAAACAAGTGACGGACACAAAGTTGAACTTTGCGCAAACATCGGTAGTCCTAATGACCTTGAAGGTGCAAACAAATATGGTGCTGACGGTGTAGGTCTATTCAGATCAGAATTCTTATACATGGATTCAAAAGAAATGCCATCAGAAGACGTTCAATTTGAAGCTTATAAACAAGTTTTAGAAGGAATGAACGGCAAACCTGTAATCATCAGAACACTTGATATCGGTGGTGACAAACAACTTCCATATCTTCCAATGGAAGAAGAAATGAACCCATTCTTAGGTGTTAGAGCTGTAAGACTTTGCTTCCAAAACGTTGATATGTTCAAAACTCAACTTAGAGCTTTACTTAGAGCAAGTGTATACGGAAACGCTCATATCATGTTCCCTATGATTTCTAATGTACAAGAAGTTAGAAAAGCTAAAGGTATCTTAGAAGAATGTAAAGCTGAACTTAAAGAAAAAGGAATCGAATATGATGAAAACATCAAAGTTGGTATCATGATCGAAATCCCTTCTGCTGCTGTTACAGCTGATATTATTGCTAAAGAAGTTGACTTCTTCTCAATTGGTACAAATGACTTATGTCAATACTCATTAGCTGTTGACCGTCAAAACCAAAACTTATCAGAACTTAACCAACCACTTTCACCAGCAATCATTAGACTTGTTAAAAACGTTATTGATGCTTCTCATAAAGAAGGTATCTTCACAGGTATGTGTGGTGAAATGGCAGGGGATCCAACAGCTGCATTATTACTATTAGGTCTTGGACTTGATGAATTCTCTATGTCAGCTCCTTCTATCTTAAGAGCTAAAAAAGTTGTAAGAAGCTTTACATATGAACAAGCTAAAGAAATTGCTAACGAAGTTTTAGAAAATGCTGAAACTCAAGACGAAGTAAAAGCTATCTTAGCTAAATATTTAGACTAATTAAAAAAAATTAAAACGGTATGGAAAACCATACCGTTTTTTTATTTTTTAATATATTTTTAAAATATATAAAAATCATACTAAATATAAAAAATATTAATGCTAAAAATTTTATTATATATAAATGATATCATTAGTAAAAAGTTTCGTATTGAATGTAATGTATTGTAGATTGAAATATTTATAGTAATTTTATAATTTATTATATATATTTAACTATATAAAAATTTATATCTATTATTTTTATGTGTTAAAATATAATCAAATAAAGTATGAATAAGAGGATAAAACATTGAACGATACAATGGCGAAAAATATAAAAACCAGACTTTCAAACAAAAAAGGAAGCGAACAAATAAAATTTGTATTAGAAGGGGTTCTTATTGGGTTAGTTGCAGGGATAAGCGCTATAATTTATAGATTTCTTTTAACAAAAGCCGAAGCTTTTTTGTTTGGTACCATAAAAACAATAAATGGTAATTTTTTGTATATGTTCTTTTGGGGAGTATTTATAATACTACTTTCTTTAATTATTGGTAAGTTAATTAAGTTTGAACCAATGGCGAACGGCAGCGGTATTCCTCAAGTAAGCGGAGAAATGAAAGGATATTTATCCCAAAATCCAATTAAGGTATTAATTGCAAAAATAATAGGCGGAACTCTTTGTATTGTATCAGGATTTTCTCTTGGAAGAGAAGGTCCTTCCATACAGCTTGGAGCCATGTCTGCAAAACTTCTTGCAAGAATTCAAAAAAAAGGAAAAACTAAAGAAAAAGTTTATCTTTCATGTGGTGCAGGTGCAGGACTTGCTGCTGCATTTAATGCTCCTTTGGCAGGGGCTATGTTTACAATGGAAGAAATACATAAAAATTTTGACGGAAGAATTATTGTAAGCGTAATGACAGCATCTATTACGGCAGATTTTCTTGCAAAAAGTATCTTCGGGCTTTCTCCTGTATTTCACTACACAAATCTTCAAACAATCCCATTAAAATATTTTGGTCTTATAATTATTCTAGGGGTTATACTTGGTGTGTGCGGTAGTATATATAATAAGGTTATGGTCTATTCTCAGCATATATATGCTAAGCTAAATAAAATAAAAACCGAATATAAAATACTAATTCCTACTGTGTTTGCATTTATTCTTGCATTTACTCTTCCAGATGTACTTGCAGGGGGAAATCAAATGGTAAAAATACTTGAAAATAATCAGTATATTTTATCCACACTTATTACTTTGCTTATTGTAAAATTTATTTTTTCTGCCATTTGTTTTGGCTCTGGAGCTCCTGGAGGGATTTTCTTTCCTTTGCTTGTTTTAGGCTCTTTTATAGGTGCTATTTTTGCTGTAGTTTGCACAAATCTAATTGGTATTTCTGCGGATTTTACGCAAAAGTTTATAATTCTTGCAATGGCGGGATTTTTCTGTGCAACCGTAAGAGCACCTTTTACAGGTATAATATTAATAACGGAAATGACAGGCTCTCTTTCTCATATGATATCAATTAGTCTTGTTTGCATAATATCTTATGTGGTTGCTTACATATTTAAAAGTGAACCTATATATGAAAGTTTACTTGACAATATATTAAAAAAACAAAAAATAGAACTTAAAGAGCCAAGCAATGAAACAATGCTAATAACGTATAATATAGCTTTTGAAAGTGAAGTGGATGGGAGAAGACTAGATGAAATTGAGTGGCCTAAAAATTGTTTGCTTGTAGCAATAGAAAGAGGTAATAAAGAGTTTATCCCAAGAGGGTATAATAAAATAAAAGCCGGAGACTTTATAACCGTACTAATAAATGAAAACGAAATGAACTATATGAATGAAATGTTAACGCAGATGTGTTGTGAAAAAGAGAAAAAGTATATTGATTAATGTTAAGAGGTAATATATGGAAACTCACTGTCTTTTATCCAGAATGAATATAGGAACATTAAAAAAATTAAGAGGAAAATTGCTTTTTGTTAATGTTTATGTAAGTGACAATGAATATAAATGGACGAATGGAGAAATAGAAGAAAAAAGCCAAAAATTATTTGATATATTTGATTATTTAAAGAAATGTATAAATGAAGAAAATGTATTTTTTGAATATTACGTTTCATCTTATTATTTAAATATAAATTATCCTTTTGAAAGAACAAGCTGTGAAAAGTGGTTAAAAGATTTTGCAAATGGATTTGATTGCCTTAATTTGAAAAATGTGCATGATAAGATGTATTTAAAATACGACGTGGACCAGGTGGCATTTTTATTTATTACTAAGAGACCATCTCTATGTTATGCCATAAGTGCAAAAGAGTCTTTTTATGATTTTTGTGAGTTTGCAGTATTATATGGTGAAAATTATAATTCTGTAATTCATGAAATTCTACATTTGTTTGGAGCTGCTGATTTATATTTTCCTAAAGAAATTTCAGATGTTGCAAAAGAAATGTTTCCCAAAAGTATAATGTTTAATTCAACTTATAATAAAATAGATGATTTTACAAAGTATGTAGTGGGTATTCATGAAAAACCTTCTTCTTTGGCAAAAACCTTTATAGATAGAACAAAGGATATAAACTGTGAATATATTGAAAATTCTATAAAAGGGCAGTGGCAAGACGGGTTTAGAAGAGTTACATATGCAGGAGGCATGGTATACGAAGGAAATTTTAAAAATGGTATGCGTGAAGGAATGGGAAAAGTATACTACACAGACGGCTCAATATATGAAGGTGAGTTTAAGAATAATAAAATTGAGGGGTTTGGAAAGTTATTTTTTGCAAATGGTGCATTGTATGAGGGGGAATTTAAAAATAATAAAAGAAGCGGAATTGGCAAACTTATATATCCAAATAAGGTAATATATGAAGGAGAGTTTAAGGATAATGAATATAATGGTCAGGGTAAACTCACTTATCCAAGCGGTAAAACATACGAAGGGGAATTTAAAAACGGTAAAATAGTAAAAAATAAAAGATAAGGTTTTGCCTTATCTTTTTGGATTAAAAACTAATTTTTTGTCTTCATATAAAAGTAGTTCTCTGATTTTTACATCTTTTATTATTTTTCTTTCTAATATAAGATTTTTATAATTACTTAAATAAGTACAAGGTCTTTTTTGTAATATGCCATAAAGACCTCCTGTTAAACAGTTAAAAATATCTTCATTATTTTTTATATTATTATCAACAGGTACTAATTTATAATTCATTACCGGAAGCTTTATATTTGTTTCTTTAAGTATCCTTTTTACCTTTGAGTATATAACATATTTAGGGTCTGCAAGCTCACTGTAATGTTTTGCTCTGTTTTTTATATCTTTTGCAAAAAATTTATATTTTTCTTTAATATCAGCATTTATATTTTTAAAATGGCTGTCTGTTTCATCCATGGATTCATTATAAATAAGACCCAAAAATACCGTTTTAAAATATATATCTGCTACCATATCTTCTTCTTCTCTACTATTATCTATATATGCTCCAATAGGAGTTTCATCAAGTAGCTTATTTATTCCTTTTTCAGGATAAATAAGTCTAATTATTTCACAGCATTCCTGTAAAAAGAATGTTTTATCTTTATCCTTACTATCTTCGCATATATCTTCAACTTTTCTTTCAACTTGATTTACAATAGATTTTATTTCAAAATCATAAACCAAATCTTCAATTTCATAACAATAATCTAAGTTAAATTGAGAATCCTTTTCTTCGCTGATTAATTCATTTAAATAATCATAATAAAATATAAATTTTCTTTCGTTAAGTTTTTCTATCATTCCTCCGGATATAGCATTGAAGAAATCTTTTAAAGGTTCTTTTCCTTTTTTTTCGTATACTTGGTAAGTGTCTTCGCTTTTAGAGTGAGGTGTTATCTTACATTCTCTAACAAAATTTATTTTGCTTGTATAGTTTGTATTTGAATGTTTAGTATGTGTTTCTTCATTGAATTTTTTTACAAAATATATGTATTTATCTCTAGTTGATACTCTTGGGTTTCTTTGAATATAAATTAGTGTTTCATCAAAAACAAAGTCATATATTAAAGCATAGTTTAAAGTAGTGAATGTAAAAATCAGATTAACATAACGACTGAAAAAAGATGAATATATAAACTGTTCTTTTGTTTTATATGTAAATTGTTCTCTTAAATTTTCAAGATTGTTATTTGTAATTATATTAAAAAAATAAAGATATTCTCTCATATAGTTTAATCTTGAAAGGGAATCTGTTCTTTCATCTATATAAGCACTTATACCTGTATTAAATTCGGTTACTCCCATTTTTTCACCACCTCATTTATCATTATTAATATTTTGCTATTTACATATTATGTTATTTCCTAAATATTATCTTCTTGTAAAGAATAAAGAGCCTTTATCTTCATCTAAAATTAAATCATTAGATGTAATATTATTTTGTTTTTTTAACAATGACTTTTTGTATCCTATTAAATATGTGCAAGGTCTTTTGTTTAATATTTCAAAAAGACCTCCCGTCAGGCAGTTATATATACCTTCATTGCATTTATAATATTCATTTTGTTTTATTGTATATTTGTATAATTTATATGTAACCTCAAATTCTTTTGCGGTAATGCTTGTATTTGAATATATAACGTATTTTGGTTCAGCAATTCTTTTATAGTATAGTGCTCTGTTTTTTATGTCTCTTGCGAAATATTCGTATCTTTCTTTTATATCCGCATCTATATTACCTTTAAAATGATTAAATGTTGCATCCATTGATTCATTATAAATAAGACCTAAAAAAACGGTTTTAAAAAATATATCAGCTTTAATGTTGTTTTTATCTTCTGTATTTCGTATATATGCGCCTATTTGTGTATTATTTAATATTTCATTTGCTCCTTTATTCGGATAAATTAGTCTTATAATTTCATAACATTGCTGTAAAAATGGTGTTCTGTCTTTGTCGTTTATATTTTCGCATATTTCTTCAACTCTTCGTTCAAGTTGGAAAACCATTTGTTTTAAATCTGAATGATAAATCAAATCTTCTATTGTATATGAATAATTTAAGTTATATATTTTGTCCGACTTAGAATTTAGGAGTTCGTTAATATAATTTTGTCTGTAAATAAATTCTTTTTCATCCAGTTTATTTATCAATCCTCCGGTTAAAGCATTAAAGAAATCTTTTAAAGGTTCTTTCCCTTTTCTTTCATAAATATAAAAACTTGGAGTGGATGAACCGGAAGGAGTATAATAGCTGCATTTTCTGTTAATATAAATATTTGTGTAATAGTTTGGATTATTCCTAACTTTTTTTACCTGTTTTTTGAAAAAATCAATAAAATGCATATATTTTTCTTTATTTGTTGCATTTTTGTTTTTATTTTCAAAAATTATCGTTTCATCAAACGCCATATCATATATTAATGAATAATTTATATTTTCACAACCTATGCTTAAGGTTTCATCGTTATCATATGTTCCATAATAATATGAGCATTGGTCTTTTAATGAATAAATATCATTGTTGGTTATGATATCAATAAAATAAAAATATTTATTCATGTATTCCAAATTAGGAAGTGCCTTTATATTTTCTTTTATATATCCTTCAATATCGTTGGGAAGTTTATTTATTTTCATTTTTTCACCATTTTAATTGTTTTAGTATTTATCATTATTTTACCATAGTTTCGTAAGAAAATTTTAATAATTAAATAATTGCCTTTATAATCTGTTTGTAATAAAATAACTTTAGTAATATAAATCGAAATGAGGTAGTGATATGTCACAAGTAATTATCCTTGATCACCCTATTATTAAAGATTATGTATCAACTTTAAGAGATGAAAAAACAAACATAAAAGATTTTAGGGAAACAGTAAAAAAGTTATCTTTATTTATCGGTTATGAAGCAGTAAGAAACGTTGAAATAAAGAAAGAAAAAATAAAAACTCCCCTTTGTGAAACAACAGGTGAAAAGATTATAAATGATAATATAACGGTTATACCAATACTTAGAGCAGGACTTGGAATGATGGATGGAATGCTTGAACTTCTTCCAAATGCTAAAGTAGGTCATATAGGTCTTGAAAGAAACGAAAGAACTCTAAAAGCAGAAGAATATTATTTTAAAATGCCAAACAATTATGAAACTATGGACGCTTATGTTGTTGACCCAATGCTTGCAACCGGCGGTTCTGCAGTTGATGCTATTGACAAATTAAAAGAAAGAGGAATTAAACATATTAAATTTTTATGTATAATATCTTCTCCGGAGGGAATAGAAAAACTTCAAAAAGAACATCCTGATGTGGATATATATACTGCTGTAATAGATGAATGTTTAAATGAACATGGTTATATTCTTCCTGGACTTGGAGATGCAGGAGATAGAATTTTTGGTACGATATAAAAAAACGCACTTTTGTGCGTTTTTTAATTTTCACCGTATTTAAGTTCTTTTCCTTCTTTAGAATATTTTTTTCTTTTTCCTGTTATTTCATCTATATTTATTTTTATTACATTTGTTCTTTCCAAACTTCTGTTTATTGCATCATCAAACATTTCCATATTGCTTTTTGCATATCTAAGGCATATTAATTTTAATGCATGTATCTTTTCTTCTTTTTCTTTTACTTCCTCTGCTTTTCCATATAAAACCGCACTTTCAAATTCCATTGTAAACTCTTCAGGTTTTGGTCTGCACCTTGATACAGCGCATATGCAGATTTGATTGTTGTTTTTAAGTAAGTCTATCTTTTTTCCTTCCATTGCACAGTGAAAGTATAAATGATTTTCTTCAAGTACAATGCTTATTGGTATACAGTATGGATTGTTGTTTTCATCGGTTAATGATAAAACTACATATGGTGACTTTTTCAAAACGTCAAGGGCAAAATTTTTATCCATTTCTCTATCTTTTCTTCTCATATTAAACCTCTTTTATTTTAAAAATTGAAGATTATCTTCTATGTTCATTCCCATTCTTTTGTCTACAACGATTTTTTCGTCTTTTTCCATAGCTTTTCTTACAAAATCCGAAGCAGCTTTGCATGATTCTTTTAATGTAAGTCCTTTTAAGAATTTTGTTATTAAAACCGCTGAGAATACATCTCCCGTTCCTGGGAAACGTACGTTTATATAATCATAAGGAATAGAAAAATAATCGTCTTCAAAGTGTGAATATCCTTCTATATAGTAATTATTATCTTCTTTGTGTTTTACGCTTGTAATTACAACAGATTTTGAACCTATTTTTTTAAATTCGTCTATATACTCTTTTATTTCTTCTTTGGTTAAAGCTGTTTTTTTCATTTCATCATATAATATAAAAGATGCTTCCGTTAAATTTGGTGTTACTATATCCGCCATAGAACACATTTTTCTCATGTTTTTTACAACATTTTCGCTAAGTCCCAAATATAACTTGCCGTCATCACCCATAATAGGGTCAACCATTACTATTGGAGATTTTTCTTTGTTGTCTTTTATTATTTTTTCTATTAATTCAACCTGAGGATCTGAGTTAATAAATCCTGTGCAAATACAATCGAATTTAAAATTTAATTTATTCCATATATCAATTGTCTTTTCCATGTAGTCTGTCATATCCATTATTTCAAACAAACCATAATCAAGAGTGTTTGATACTATTGCTGTTGGTAAGTTATGCACTCTAAATCCAAGGGAAGAAACTATCGGCATCATTGCGGATAATGCAACTTTTCCAACACCCGGCAGGTCATTTATAAGTAATATATCTTTGTTTTTGTCCATTTTTTCTCTCCTGATAATATAAATAATTTAGTAATATTGCTAACATTATAATACTCAAAAGTAGAAATTTAAAGGATAAATTATATTCATTATGTATTTTATTTTTTAATAAAAAAGAGCATATGCTCTTTTATTTGTTTACTTTATTTAATGCTTTTTGTTTGTTTGGAGTTATATATACATTTAATTTTTTTAACTTGTTGTGAAATTCTCTTAAGTTATCAAAAATATAGTTTATTGTTATTTTCTTTCCGTTCTTTTTATATATTACAAACTTGTTGTTATAAGGTCTGTAAATAGCTGCAATTTCATCTTTTTTTACTGTTTTTGTCGGAAGTACTCCGCTTGAAAATGTTATTGTGTCTTCACTTATAGATACTTTTGCTAAAAAGGCTTTTAAAATATTTATTGTTCCTATTACAAACACTAACGCAATAAAGAATATTTCAAGACCTTCAACTGTTCGTCCTGCTTTTTTTGCTATGCTGAAAGTATTAAATATAGATAAAATTCCAAGAACGTATATTATAAGTCCAAAAGTTACATAAACTTTTTTATTTTTCTTTTCCATTTTAAAAGTATTCATTTTCTCACCTCTATTAGGTAATTATCATATCATAAATTTTTATTTTGTTAAATAGAAATATATAGCTTTATTTATATTATAGTTTATTGATTATATAAATTATATTTTTTATAATAAATTAAAATAAGTTTCAATAAAGGAAGTGAAAACATGAAATATGATATTATCATAGAAAATGGTACGATAATTGATCCTTTGAGAAATATAGAGAAAAAGGAAGATATTTATATAATAAAGGATAAGATCGTAAATAAGCCAAGTAAAGATGAAAATATCTCATATAAGCAGAAGATAGATGCAAGTGGATGTTATGTTATGCCAGGACTTGTAGAAAATCATACTCATATTTTTTACGGCGGAGGAGATGTAAACTTAAATCCCGATGTAATAATGCTTCCAAGCGGTGTAACTACAGCGATAGATCAAGGATCTTCCGGTTGGTCTACGTTTGAATCCTTTTATAGAAATGTCATATTAACTTCCATGATGAACATAAAATGTTATCTTAACGTTTCAAATACCGGACTTATAACCGAGGATTATTTTGAAAATATAGATCCAAAGTATTTTAATGAAGAAATGATAAAATATTATACAGATAAATATAAAGATACTATAATCGGTCTTAAAATAAGAATGGATCATAATTCGGTGAGAGGACTTGGGCTTAACCCATTAGAAAAAGCAGTTGAAATTGCAGATAAATTAAAATTACCTTTGTCGGTTCATGTTAAAAATTTACCAAATATAACTGAAATTGCAAATATCTTAAGAAAAGATGATATATGGATTCACATATATCAGCAAAAAGGTCAGACTCTTTTTAATGAAAAAGGTGAAATCCATAAAGAAATTCTTAAGGCAAAAGAAAGAGGAGTTTTATTTGATGTTGCAAGCGGAAGAGGAAGTTTTTCATTTGATATGATTAACAAAAGCTTAAAACAAGGATTTAAACCGGACTTATTAGGTACCGATCTTGTGACGTATAACGTATATGAACGTCCTATATTCTCTCTTCCTTATACAATGTCAATGTATTTAAATCTCGGTTTTTCTCTTATGGAGCTTGCTAAGATGTGTATAGAAAGACCTGCTAAAATGATGCATTTAGAGGATATATCTACGTTAAAAGAAAATACTGCAGCAGATATATGCATTATAAAAATAAAAGAAAAAGACTTTACGTTTAATGATAAATATGGCGGTACGCTTAACGCAGACAGATTAATTATTCCTTTGCTTACTTTAAAAGGTGGTAAGGTTGTTTATAGAAATATTGAATTTTAAAACGGCAGTATCTGCCGTTTTTTTTAAATTAATCAATCATTAATAAAATTTTAAGCATGGATTAAAATTTCTTGTGCTAAAATATAAAAAGACAAGGAGAAAAGATATGCCTAAAATATTAATAGTTGAAGATGATAATAAATTAAGGAATGAACTTGGTTTATATTTAAGTAATAACGGCTATGACGTTGATGAGATAACTGATTATAAAAACAGTGTAGATGTAATAATTAACAGTGACTCTGATTTGGTTTTACTGGATATAAATTTACCTATGATTGACGGAGAGTATATCTGTAAGGAAGTAAGGAAAACATCGGATATTCCAATAATAATGCTTACGAGCAGAACATCGGAAATGGACGAGCTTATATGTATAAATTATGGGGCAGATGATTATATTACAAAACCCTATAATCCAAGAATACTAATTGCGAGAATAGAAGCACTATTAAAAAGAGCAAATAAGAATGTAAGTGATACTATTTCTTATATGGGAGTTAGGGTAAATTTATCAAAAAGTACATTTACTTATAATGACAAAGAGTTTGATTTAAGTAAAAATGAACTTAAAATTCTACATTTTTTGATAAAAAACAAGTCTAAAATAGTATCCAGAGATTCTCTTATGGATTATCTTTGGGATAATAATGCATTTGTCGATGATAATACATTGACAGTAAATATAAACAGACTCAGAAGAAAACTTGAAAGCGCAGGGCTTGGACATTTTATAGAAACTAAAAAGGGGCAGGGTTATATAATATCATGAAGTTAAAAGATTATTTAAAAGATAGATCATTTAGCATAGGTTTATTTGTGTTTTTATTTTTCTTAACGGCTTTCTTTCTTTTTATATTTAAAGTAAGTGTAATACTAAAAATTAATATATTAATATTTTTGATAATTATACCTTCTATTTCTTTTATGATAGATTATCAAAAAAAGAAAAGATTTTATAATAGGTTATATAGAAACTTAAAGAAGCTTGATAAGAAGTATCTTATAAACGAACTTATTGGCAGTGCGGATTTTCTTGAAGGAGAGATATTAAATGATGTTTTGTATACTGTAGATAAATCCATGTCAGAAAATGTTAATGAGTTTAAAAGAAAAAACGAAGATTTAGAAGATTATATAGAGCTTTGGTGTCATGAAATAAAAACTCCAATCGCAACATCTTCTATGATAATTGAAAATAACAGAAATGATGTAACGGAAAGTATAGAAGAGGAAATTGGTAAGATAGATAACCTTGTGGAACAGGTTTTGTATTATGCAAGATGTAAACATGTAGAAAATGATTATGTGATAAAAAAAGTAAATCTTGAAGATGTTGTAAAAACAGCTGTTTTAAGAAATAAAAAAGATTTTATACAACGTAAAATAAGTCTTGAAATAAATGGGCTTAATGTATATGTAAATTCCGATAGCAAATGGCTTGAATTTATAATAAATCAAATTATATTAAACAGCATAAAATATTCAAAAAAAGAAAAGGCAAAAATATGGATATACACCATAAAGAAAAAAGACTGTATACAATTATACATAGAGGATAACGGAATAGGAATAAAGAGAAGTGATCTTCCAAAAGTATTCGATAAAGGTTTTACAGGTGAAAATGGCAGAAAGGTATATAAATCAACCGGCATGGGACTTTATATATGCAAAACCTTATGCGACAGCTTATATCATAAAATAGAAATTCTTTCACAGGAAAATGCAAAGACTGCCGTTATTATTACTTTTCCTCTAAGTTCTTATGTAAATATGAATGATTAAAAGTAGTATATTACTCCTTTTTTATATGTATTAATCATATGGAATATTACATAAAAATTTTACAAACAATAATTGTAAATTAATTATTTTCTTGTTGATTTTTTCCGTATTTTAATGTATATTATTTACTAATAAAAGGGAGTAGCTGGCACGTATAGTGTGTATGATGTCGCCAATCTCGATAGATACTAAATCTATCCGTATCATAATGAAACAGCGAGACTTTTATTGTATATTAAAGTACAATAAAAGTCTCTTTTTTATTGTACGGTATGATTATGAAAGGAAAGAAAAGTATGGGTAATTATTACAATCAGGATTTTAATGATGTAAGAAAAGAAATTAATGGTACAACCGAAGGCTTAAGCAGTGAACAAGCTAAAAAAAATCAAGAAAAATACGGCTACAACGAATTAAGCGAAGGTAAAAAGAAAACTGTTTTACAAATTTTCCTTGAACAATACAAGGATTTCCTTGTTATTATTCTTATTGCTTCTGCAATAATATCGATGTTTCTAGGAGAAGTTGAGAGTGCGGCAGTAATTTTGGTTGTTATTACAATCAATGCAATTTTAGGAACTGTTCAAACAATAAAGGCAGAGCAGTCTTTAAACAGTTTGAAACAGCTTTCATCGCCAAACGCAAAGGTAATGAGAGATGGTATTGTAATTGAAATACCAAGCAGAGAAGTTACCATAGGAGATGAAGTTCATCTTGAAGCAGGGGATTTTATACCGGCTGACGGTAGAATAATCGAATGTTCAAGTTTGAAAGTTGATGAAAGTGCTCTAACAGGTGAAAGCTTGGCAGTTGAAAAAACAGAGGAAACTTTAGAAGGTGAACTTCCTTTGGGAGATAGAAGAAATATGGTTTATTCCGGAAGTTTTGTAACTTACGGAAGAGCGAGCTTTGTTGTAACGGGTATTGCAATGGATACCGAAGTAGGTAAAATTGCAAGTATGCTTAAAAATACTCAGGAAAAGAAAACACCTCTTCAAGTAAACCTTGATAAATTTGGACAAAAACTTTCAATTGCAATTCTTGTATTATGTGCTCTTTTATTTGGGCTTCAAGTAGTACAAGGAGGAAATGTTACAGATGCATTCTTATTTGCGGTAGCTCTTGCCGTTGCTGCAATTCCTGAGGCATTAAGCTCTATTGTAACTATAGTTCTTGCTTTTGGTACACAAAAAATGGCAAAAGAAGGTGCTATTATTCGTAAACTTCAAGCCGTTGAAGGTTTAGGTAGTGTATCAATAATTTGTTCTGATAAAACAGGTACTTTAACACAAAATAAAATGACTGTTGAAAACTATTATGTAAATGAAAAAGATATAACTTCAGATAAGATAGATATACATGATAATTCACAGTCAAGTCTTCTTTTATACAGCATTCTTTGTAATGACTCTACAAATATTGATGGAAATGAAATCGGAGATCCAACAGAAACAGCTCTTATTAACTTAGGCGAAAAGTATGGTTATAGTGCTCTTAATTTAAGAAATAAATATCAAAGATTAAGTGAAATTCCTTTTGATAGTGATCGTAAACTTATGTCTACTCTAAATAATATTAAAGATACTTACGTTATGATAACAAAAGGTGCCATTGATGTTATTTTAGACAGAGCTACACACATAGTAAAAGATGGTAATACCGTAGAAATTACTGATGAAGATAAAGAAAAAATAAAAAAACAAAATATGGAATACTCAAGAAACGGTTTAAGAGTTCTTGGTGTATGCTATAAAAACTTTGATGAAGAAAAAACATTAGAACTTGAAGATGAAAACGGGCTTACTTTCCTTGGGCTTATTTCAATGATGGACCCGCCAAGAGAAGAAAGTAAAGCAGCAGTTGAAGAATGTATCAAAGCAGGTATTAAACCTATTATGATTACAGGAGACCATAAAGTAACAGCTTCTGCAATCGCTAAGAGAATTGGTATTTTAAAAGATGAAAGTGAAGCTTGTGAAGGCAGTGTAATAGAAAACATGAGCGATGAAGAACTTAAAGACTTCGTAGAAAACATAAGCGTGTATGCCAGAGTTTCTCCTGAACATAAAATAAGAATCGTTAGAGCTTGGCAGGAAAAAGGCAATATAGTTTCTATGACTGGGGACGGCGTAAATGACGCACCAGCATTAAAACAAGCTGATGTAGGGGTTGCAATGGGTATAACAGGTACAGAAGTATCAAAAGATGCATCATCTATGGTTTTAACAGATGATAACTTTGCAACAATCGTAAAAGCAGTTGAAAACGGAAGAAACGTTTATAATAATATAAAAAGAGCAATACAATTCCTTATTTCAGGAAACTTTGCGGCAATCCTTGTTGTTCTTTTTGCTTCTTTGGCAGCTCTTCCTGTTCCATTTGCTCCGGTACACTTATTATTCATAAATCTATTAACAGATTCTCTACCTGCAATCGCACTTGGTCTTGAACCTCATAATCCTGATGTTATGAACATGCCTCCAAGACCAAAAGATGAATCTATTATGAATAAGAAATTCTTAACAAGTGTAGGAACAGAAGGTTTTGTTATAGGAGTTATGACTGTTATAGCATTCTATATCGGATATCAAGACGGCAATGCACTTCTCGCAAGTACAATGGCGTTTGCAACACTTTGTTTATCTAGACTTGTTCATGGATATAACTGTAAAGCAATGAAGCCGGTACTTTTTACAAAGAGATTTTTTAACAATAAATATATGCAAGGAGCTTTCCTTATAGGTTTTGTTCTTTTAAATGCAGTATTATTAATACCTGCTATGCAAGGGTTATTCTCAGTTCAAACTCTTAATATGAGTCAATTATTTACAGTATATGGCCTTGCATTATTAAACTTACCTATAATTCAGTTATTAAAGAGAATAAGAAATTGTAAATAATAAAAAATCCTATGGTTATCCATAGGATTTTTTTTATTCAAAATAAAATAATTCTTCAAATTTTTTATCAAGGGCAATTGCTAAAATCAAAGCGAGTTTTGCAGTAGGATTAAATTGTCCGGTTTCGATTGAACTTATTGTCTGTCTTGATACTCCTACCATTTTTGCAAGGTCGCTTTGAGATAATCCTTTTTCTGCTCTTGCGATTTTTAATCTGTTTTTTAATACTAATTCTTCGTTCATATTAATTTTACCAATAAAGTTTTTCTTAATTATAACATATTTTATCATTCATAATAATTTGCTTTTTATTTTTTATAATGAATAATATATTTAATTTGTTTATATAATCATTGTAAAATGCTCAACAAGATTTTTTATAAGAAAGATAACACATATTATCATAATTATAATAGAAGATTTTTCTTTAGTTTTTATATATTTATAAATATATTCTCCAAGGCAACCTGCCCAAAACATAGACATGATACCGCTTATATCTATATCATGAATAGTATCAAATATAATTATAATAACACCTACAATCATTAACATTAATAAATTTGCATTTTGTGCATATGAGCTTATTTGTTTTTCTCTTTCATCTCTAACATTATTTTCTTTTCTGCTTTTTTCTAGTATTTCATTTTTATCCATTTTATTTCCCTCAAATATATTTATTATGGCTTTAATATATCACTTTATGTATATAATGTCAAGTATACTTGTCAAAATATCTATAAAACTTGTCATAAGCTTTTAATAAAAAACAGAGGCTTAACCTCTGTTTATAATAATCTTTGTATTTTTTTTGCTTCTTTTAATATTTCATCATAATCATATTTTTCTTTTACATCATCAATAGATTTTTCTTTTAATTTATTATCTTCATAGTATTTATGTATAACATCATAAATAGTTACTACATTATCTTCATAAGAAGCATTTATTTCTTTTTGCCAACCATTTATATCAAGGTTATTTAGCATTATGCAAAGTTGTGCACCTATAGAGTATAAAGATTGCTCGCTTACATACGTTGCCGGTATTTCATCTTTGCTCATTTTTGTAAAGGTATTATAAAATGCAGTTTCCTTTTCTTCGTTGTCTTCTCCAAAGAAGATAAGGTTGTAAGGAGTTTCGGTTAATCTTGCCGCTCTTATGGCAACGTAAAAAGCACTTCCTTCGTAAGTTATTTTTTCTCTTTCGTCTTTAATATATGTTTCGTTTAATTTTTCTCTTTCTTTTTCCACCGTAACATATTCACTTATTAAAGTATTGAGTTTATTTATGTTTATATTGTCTTTGTTGCATTCTTTTCTTATATTGTCCATTATTTTGTATTCAACACCTATATAAGAAAGTTCTTTTGCCGTAAGACCTACACTTACCGGATTATCATATTTAGGCCAGTCTTTTTGAATGTAGTAGTTAAATGCCTGTTTGGTAAACATTGCTGAAAAAGCTTCATTTGAATATTCTTCGTTATTGAAACTTTTTGAATTGTATTTAAAATAAAATACATTTTGGCTTTTGGCAATATTTAATTCATCATCTTTTGATGAATAATTACTGTTTAGAGCAGATAAATAGTCTTCAACATTGTTGAATCTATAAACACTGTCAAAATAAAATCCTTTTGGCATATTTACTTTTTTTACGTTTTCATCTTCAATTCCATTTATGTTAATGGCAAAATAGGAAATATCTTTATTTGTTTTATTCCCTTTATCATCACTTTCGTCTTTTCTTACAAGAAGTAAAGGTCTTTGTTTTAAATCAAGATCCTGCCATATAACAGCTTTTGATTTATATAAAACTTTATTTAGTTCGCTTAACATTTTTTTATCAGTATTGTCAAGTTCATTATATTTGATCGTTTTGCTGAATGATTGATAGTTTTTGTTTTTGCACCCTGTAATACTTAAGCAAAGTAAAATACAAGTTAGCAAAACAAATATTCTAATTATACCTTTTTTCAATTCCATCCCTCCAATATATATATTTATACCACATAAAAAGCAAAAAGTCATTTTTTTTGTAATTTCAAAGAGTAAAAAGTCGTATTTTGTACGTTTATAATGTAATGATTACATAAAAAATGTTCATATAATTTTATTTTTGTTAAGTTTTAAGTGTAGTTATATATGTCATATTTTTGACAAAAATATAAATAAGCTCTCGAACGTAAAATTTATGTAAAGTGAATGTAAAAAATTAGAATACTCTATATACATTTAATTTACAAAAATTTACAATAAATATGCTTAATTTATACGAAAATTTTACAATAAAATTAAAGGGAGAAAAAGTATGACAATAGCAAATATTATAAGTTTACTCGGCGGGCTTGCTTTGTTCCTGTATGGTATGCAAATGATGAGCGGAGGACTTGAAACGGCAGCCGGCGATAAAATGAAGAGTATACTCGAAAAGCTTACATCAAACAGAATTATAGGCGTAATAGTGGGTATGCTGATTACCGCAGTCATTCAATCATCCAGTGCGACTACCGTTATGGTTGTGGGATTTGTAAATGCGGGAATGATGTCTCTTAGACAAGCTGTATGGATTATTATGGGGGCAAATATCGGTACAACAATAACCGGACAATTAATTGCTCTTGATATAGGTGCTATAGCTCCTGTTATTGCTTTCCTTGGGGTTGTAATGATAGTTTTCATTAAAAATCCAAAATCACACTGTATTGGTGAAATAATTGCCGGACTTGGTGTTTTATTCATCGGTATGGAAATGATGAGTAGTGCAATGATGCCTTTAAGAGAATCTGAAGCTTTCATTAGCTTAATGACAAAATTCTCTAATCCTATATTTGGTATAATGGCAGGTGCTGTATTTACTGCTGTTATTCAGTCATCAAGTGCATCAGTTGGTATCCTTCAAGCTCTTGCTTTAAACGGACTTATAGGTTTAGACGGGGCTGTTTATGTACTATTTGGACAAAATATAGGTACTTGTATAACCGCTGTTCTTGCTTCAATCGGAACAAACAGAGAAGCAAAACAAACAACCGTTATTCATTTGACGTTCAATATTATCGGTACTATAATTTTTACCGTGATTTGTATGTTTACTCCGTTAACATCTTTTATAAGTTCTCTCACACCGACAAATCCTGCAGCACAAATAGCAAATATGCATACATTGTTTAATATTGTAACAACGTTGCTGTTATTACCGTTTGGTACATACCTTGCATCGTTTGCGGAAAAAGTATTGCCTGTCAAAGATAAAGAAGAAACGGAAGATGTTTTTGAAAGTCCTCTTCCAACTCTTTCATATCAAATAGGTACATCTGCAATACTCGTTGAACAGATAGAAAACGAAATAAAAAACATTCAAAATATGGCTTTTAAGAATGTAAATGAAAGTCTTTCACAATTGGTAAATTTTGACAAACAAAAAGAAAAAGATTTATTAAGAAGCGAAGATAAAGTAAATACAATCAACTTAAAACTTTCGGAATATATTACCGAAGCTCTCGGTATTGAGCAAAACAGTGAAAACAGCTTTAAAATGAGTGTTTATTATCATCTTTTGATAGATATAGAGAGAATTTCAAATTACGCTGTAAGAATACAGAAATATCAGGAAAAAGTAACTTTAAACAGCGAAGAAAAAGACAGAATAGGACAACTTCAAAATCTTATATTTATGGCATCAAAAGATTTGGAAAATCTTGAAAAAGAAGAAGAGCAGTATGAAAGAATCAAAGCTTTTTGTAAAGAAACAAAGAGACGTCAAACAGTCAGAATGAAAGAGAAAAGTATTTCTTTCGAACTTACTTTGTTTTTCTCTCAACTTATAAACGATGTTGAAAGAATAAGCGAACATATGCTTGCCATTGCGAGAGATTATAATATGATCGAATTGCATAAAGCATAAGTTTTACTTTGAAAAATAAAAAAACCTGTGATTATCACAGGTTTTTTAGTACAATTTAATAAAATGTGGGTTTATCAATTTCATTTAATATTTTTTTTAGGTTTACCGCAAACAATATGCATGTTGTCGTTATTGCTATTATATCTGCTATAGGTTCTGCCAAGAATACTGCTTTAAGATTATTTTCCATTAAAGCCGGTAATATATAAATTAACGGGATAAGCAATATAATTTTTCTGAATATTGCAAGGAAAGTTGATATTTTTGCTTTTCCAAAGGCGATAAATGTTTGCTGACAGGCAACCTGTGCGCCCATGAACAAAAGAGCCGACATGTATATTCTAATTGCCCATATAGATAATTCTTTTAATTGTGGATCGGATGTAAAAATGCTTACGGGTATACTTGGCAAAAATTCGCATATTATCCATAAAACAACCGAATAGCAAAGACAATTTATAAGAATTAATTTAAATCCTTTTTTTATTCTTTCTTTATTTTTTGCTCCGTAATTATAACTTATTATAGGTTGTCCTCCCTGGGTAATACCTTGAAGAGGTAACATTGCAAATTGCATTATGCTTGATAAAATTGTCATTGCACCTACAGCCAAGTCCCCTCCGTATTTAAGAAGTGAAGAATTAAAACAAAGAACAAGTACGCTTTCTGTGCTTTGCATTATAAAAGGTGCAACTCCCAAGGCAATTGACGGTAAAATAATGTTTTTTTCTATTTTTAAATTTTCCTTTTTTAATTTTAATATTGTATTATTTCCCGTTATAAACTTAAATGCAAATAATGCACTTAAGGCTTGAGATATTACAGTTGCGGTTGCAGCACCTTCTACACCCATATTCAAACCAAAAATAAAAATAGGGTCAAGAATAATATTTGTTACTGCGCCGATTAAAACCGTAAGCATGCTTATTTTTGAGAAACCCTGTGCTGATATAAAAGCGTTAAGCCCAAGAGTAAGTTGAACAAATATTGTTCCTATGGCATATATTGTTATATAGTTTGATGCGTATGTTATGGTATTTTCGCTTGCCCCAAAAAGGTAAAGAAGTGGGGTTTTGAATATAAGCATAATTAAGGTTAAAATAACTGATACTATTACTAGTGAACTAAAACAGTTACCTAATATTTTTTCAGCTGTTTCATTGTCTTTTCTTCCCATAAAAATACTTGCTCTTGGAGACCCTCCAACACCAAACAGGTAAGCAAATGCGGATACTATCATTATTAGCGGGAAGCAAACGCCGACTCCCGTCAGTGCAGTTGCTCCTATATTGGGTATATGTCCGATATACATTCTGTCTACCATGTTATATAAAGCATTTACAATTTGTGAAATAATGGCAGGTAAAGCCAAAATCATTAATAATTTTCCTATGGGTTCTTTACCTAAATCAACTTCTTTAGACATTTTTATCTTCATAGTTTTTTGCCCTTTCTTCAAAGATATTTAATATTTTTTTTATTGTTTTTTCCATTTGGTTTATTTCGTTAATGGAAAGTTCTTTTAAAATAATTTTATCCATTTCTTTTTTTGCATCTAAAATTTGTTTTATTATTTTATCTGACTTTTTTGAAAGAATTATTCGCTGAATTCTTTTATCCTCATCGTCTGGTTTAATTTTTATTAAATCCTTTTTTAAAAGTGAATCTATGCTTCTGCAAACAAGACCTTTTGATACATCAAGATATTTACATAATTCTTTTGATGTGTTTTTAGTAGGATTATTGTTTAAAAAAATCAAGACGTTTATTTCATTTGGAGAAAAAGAGTCATCTTCTAACATGTTAGTGAATGCTTTTGAGTAAACTTTTCTTATATTTGCAAAATGCTTTAATACTTTTTCTATATTAGTTAAATACATAAATATTCCCCTTATTAGTTTACTTGTAAACTAATTGATTATCATTTTATCACTATTGTTTTTTTTGTCAATATAAAAGACATTTTTATTATGTAAATATATGCTTGTAAAAAGGTTTTTAATTGTTGTAAAATATTCATGAAAAAAATGGTAAAATATAATTTTAAATATAAAGTTTTATAAATTGATAGTAATCGGGGAGAGGGTTTTATATGTTAAATAAAATTTTATTGAAAATTAAAAGTGAATTTATACTTTTTGTATCTTTTATAGTTGCTTTAATATCGGTTTTTTTTGTTCCAATTTCAAAAGATTATGTTTCTTATATTGATTTTAAGGTGCTTGCGGTTTTATTTTCACTAATGATTGTAATAGATGGGCTTCAAAAGCACGGTTTTTTTACTTCTTTTGCTCAAAGGATTTTATATGGAAAAAAACGTCTTAGATTATTATACTTAATTCTTGTTTTGCTTCCATTTATAAGCTCTATGTTTATAACAAACGATGTAGCTCTTATAACGTTTGTTCCTTTTTGTGTTTTAATACTTAAAATGATAAATAAACAAGAGTATTTAATATGGACCATAGTAAATCAAACTATTGCAGCTAATCTTGGAAGTATGGCAACTCCTATAGTAAATCCTCAAAATCTATATTTATACGGTAAATTTTCCTTGAGTTTTGGAGGGCTTGTTTCTATTATTTATCCTTATGTGCTACTTAGTTTAATATATCTTTTACTAAGCTGCCTATATATAAAAGATGAAGTAATAAGTGTAAAATTTGATAAATACTTTACTTTTGACATAAAGCAGACTTCTATTTTTATAATGCTATTTTTAATATGTCTTTTATCAGTTTTTAATATATTGGATTATAAGATACTTTTGGTTATTATTGTTTTAGCCATACTGATATTTGATAAAAAGCTTTTAAGATATGCAGACTATTCACTGATTTTAACATTTGTATGTTTTTTTGTGTTTGCCGGAAACATAAGCAGAATTCCTCAAATTAATGATTTTATATCTTTACTTATGGAAAAAAATGTTCTTGTTGCTTCGATAATTACAAGTCAAATAATAAGTAATGTTCCCTCAGCACTTTTGCTTTCTGTGTTTACAAACAATTATCAGGCTTTGATTTTAGGTTGTAACATTGGAGGACTTGGAACATTAATTGCTTCTCTTGCAAGTTTGATTTCCTTTAAGATATATTTAAAATCCGAAAAGGTAGAAGCAAAGAAATATATTATAGCATTTACTATTCTTAATGTTATTTTACTTGTTTTATTTACAATAATTGCACTTGTTTTATGATATAATTATTAATCTTATATAAAAAAAGAATAAATAATGTTATATTTATTCTTTTTATTTATTAAAAAGTGGAACTTTTTAGTAAATTGGTTTATAATAATTTAAAAATTTACATAGGAGTCATGTATGGATAATATAATTGATTCAATAATAATGTTTGTAGATAATTTGGCGCTTCCAATATCCTTAAATACGATATTATCAAATCATATTATACCTATTATAAGTAATGTTTTGGTCATGGGATTTATATGGATTGTAGCAAGTATATTCTTATATTTTTATACAAGAGATAAAAGAGTTTCTATTTTAATTATTATTGGGCTTTTCCTTTGCTCTATAGTAGGCAATGAAGTTATGAAACCTGTTTTATTTCATTTTAGAGAATTCTTAAGCACAAACGGTGTTGGAATATATCTGCCTGAAATTGGAAGATATACTTTTCCTTCTGGATATATAATGATGTGCGCAAGCAGTACCGTTTTAATTTATTATACTAATAAACAGTTTGGTTTATATGCACTTTGTATTACCGGCTTGGTTGCATTTTTAAGACTTTATATAATCACAACTTATCCAGTTGATTTCTTTATAGGTCTTGGGCTTGGAATAATTATAGGAGCATTCCTTGTTTTATTCTTAATGAAAAAGAAAAAAGAGTATGAAGAAATTGAAGATTTAAGTGATAAATTTCACTTTTAAATTATGTAAAATAAAAATTAAAAAAAATTAAAAAAAATATAAAAATAGTATTGACAAGATATATATGGTTATACTATAATATATCGTGCTGACGCGGGGTGGAGCAGTTGGCAGCTCGTCGGGCTCATAACCCGGAGGTCGCAGGTTCAAGTCCTGTCCCCGCAACCAAAAAGTAAATATGGCGGGATAGCTCAGTTGGCTAGAGCACACGGTTCATACCCGTGGTGTCGTAGGTTCAAATCCTATTCCCGCTACCATATATATGGCCCCTTGGTCAAGCGGTTAAGACGTCGCCCTTTCACGGCGAAAACAGGAGTTCGATTCTCCTAGGGGTCACCAATTTGAGATATAACTACCGTAACGGTAGTTTTTTTATTTATATAGTTTAATAATAGGGTGTATGTAAATAGTAAGTTTAGAAGTTTTTATTTTATAAAAAAATTTCTATTCTTCTAATCTCCATTCTATATAAGTATGACTATTAAAATAAAAAAGTATAGTATAGACTTTAATCATAAATTTGAGAAAAAAATAAGAATAGTAAAGATATATGAAAGTTTTAAATAAAATACTTTGGTATTAAAAAAGCATCCTTTAAGGATGCTTTTAATTTTTATTATTTTTCGTTTTTAACTTGTTTTCTGATTCTAATACCGTTTGCGATTGCACATGCTAAGCTGACAACTGAGAAAATTGCTATTGCGCCAAATCCTCTGAACCATTCTGAAATTTTAACAAGTATAAAGTTAAGAGGTGTTGAAGCATTTGAAATACAACTAACCAAGCTGAAGCCTTCCGGAAGTTGATAAGATGCACTTATTGCAGCTTGTGTAAATACCGGTGCAATTGCGGTTGAAAGAAGTACACCAATTGCCATCATTGATATTGCAATAAGTAAACTTCTAAATGCATTTTCGTTACACATTGGAACAATTAATGCCATTATGTAAGGTGCAGAGCTTAAGTCTGTAAATGGTAAGAATTGATTTCCAGGTACGATTAATGCAAGTAAAATAATTACAGGAGTTAAGATTAGTGCTGTTGCTATGGTTGTAGGATTACCAAGGGCCACTGCGGCATCCATACCGATATATATTTTACTTCTATTTTTGAATTTTTTGTTTATTATAACTTGTGCTCTTTCTGAAATTGGTGTTAATGCTTCGCCAAAGTATTTTGCCATTGCAGGAATTAAAACAAGTGTAGCTCCAAGAGTTATGGCAATTAATAAATATTTATCGTATGCTTTTATTCCATAAGCAAGGATACCTATGATAAGTCCGATTACAAATCCTACAATTAAAGGATCTCCAAGTACCCCAAGTTTTTCTTCCATCTTCTTTGCATTGATGTCTATTTTGTTAAGTCCAGGAATTTTATCAATAATTTTATCAACTACAAAAGAAATACTCGCAAGGACTACCGTCATTGTATGAGGGAAACTGATTCCTTCCATTTTGGTAACTCTTGCTATTCTCTCTGCCGTTAAGTCCGCAAGAACTAAGGCAATTACAAACTCACATACTGCGGCAAGAAGTCCTAGAGGAACTGATGATGTAATAATTGCAACCAGCGAACCTGTAAAAGCAAGCTGCCAGAAATTCCAAATATCAATGTCTGCTGTTTGTGTTAAGTTAAGTACAAGCATAACAACATTTACAAGCAAGCATACAGGTATTATTATCGCTCCTACCTGTGTTGAAAATGCAATTTGAGCTGCAGTCGGCCAGCCAACATCAAGTATATTTAGATTTAAATTTAGATTTTCAACCATTTGTTGTGCTGCCGGACCGATGGTATTACCAAGTAGATTGATTACAAGGTTTATTCCTATAAATGCAACCCCTATGGTAAGTCCTGATTTTAAGGCTTTACCAAAGCCTGTGCCGATACAAAGGGCAATAACGAAAATGATAATAGGCATCATAACGCTTGCGCCCAAGTTTGATAAGATATCAAAAAAACCTACAATATAATCCATGATGTATCCTCCCTAAAACGTAATAACTTAAATAAATTATATAACTTTTTTTATATACAGTCAAAGAAAACATAATGATTTTTATTTGTAATTATTTGATAATTGTCATTACTTTTTTAGTGATGATTTTTATATGAATAAATAATCTTTTATATATTGTAATAAATGGATAAAATTTCTTTGTAAAATATTAAATATATATTAAAAAAAAGGCTCTTTGCTTGTGATTTATCTGTCAAAAGATTATAATGAATTTAAATAAATATTTTGTCTGAGGGGGCAATTATATGGAATTTAGAAAATTTAAAGATAAGTATATTATAAGACTTAACAAAGGAGATGAAGTAATATCTTCAATTACCAATTTATGCAGAAAAGAAAATATCAAACTTGGTAACTTTGTTGGTCTTGGAGCGGCAAATAAAGTAAGTATAGGACTTTATGATACACAGCAGAAAGTTTATCATAGGACTTCATATGAAGAAGCTATGGAAATTACTTCACTTATAGGAAATATTTCAACTTTTGATGATGAAGTATATCTTCATGTTCATATAACACTTTGCAACAAAGACATGCAGGTGTTTGGCGGACACTTAAATGAATGTTATATTTCTGCAACCAGTGAAATTACTTTAAATATAATTGAAGGAAAAGTTGAAAGAGAATATGATGAAGATACGGGACTTAACTTATATAAGTTTCTTTAAAAAAAAGGAGTGCATACACTCCTTTTTTATTTGTCGTCATATGTTTCTACCATATATCCCTTATAGTGACATTTAGGACAGGTTAGTTTTCTTGCTTTTGGTGTATGATAAGAAAATAAAAATTTAAAAATCGTTGGTTTAAATAATTCTTTACACTTAGGGCATATATATAAAATATTATTATAATATAGTCTAAAGGATATTAAACCAAGAATAATTACAATAATTATTCCAAAAATGAAAGGAAGCCATATCCCTTTTATTATCCAAAATAAAAGTGTTCCAATAGTAATAATGTCCATTATGATTCCGATTATAACCATATTAATATGGACCTTTTTTAATTGATTATTTTTTTTCATTATAGTTTCTATGTCTTTAAGTGAATTTACCGGAAGATTCTTTTTATCTAAAACAGAGTTTTTTATTAATTTTATAGAATTTAATTTTTGTAATATATCTTTTTCTTCTTTTTTTAATATTTTTGTTTGTTCATCCAATATGTCTAATATTATTTCGTCTTTAATATCTGTTCCTATTATTTCTTTGATTTGTGTAAGAGAAAGTCCGATTGATTTTAAAAGGCATATTAAATTTAAATCTTTAAGACTTTCTTCATCATATAATCTTCTCCCTCCTTCGCTTAACTTAACAGGTTTTAAAATTCCTTTTTTATCATAATATTGAATTGTTCTTACTGATACATTTGCTAAATTTGCTATTTCTCCGGTTGTATATAATGACATAGTATCACCTCCTTAATGAAAGACTACAATATTACCTTGGGTAACGAGCAAGTGTTTTTTATATTATTTTATACTATTTTCTTACCAAGTAATTAAATGAATATTAAGAAAGTCTTAAATCTATTGTAAAGGTTTAAATATAGTGCTATTTTAGTTATATGAAATTTATGTGAAGATAATATTATGAAAACTTGAAGTTGCTTGTGATAAAAGATTTTATTATGAAAATATAAGCATAGATACATATTGATAAATAAGTAATTTAATAAGGAGGCAATATGCAAAAGATAGGAATACTTTTTTAATAATACTATTACTGTTTACCACTTCATGCAAAAGAGGTGAAAAAGATATTAATTATTCATCACTAAATAACATGCAAAAAATTATTGAACAGCATGGTTATAAAATAATTGAATATGGACAATTCGGTGAAACCTCAGCAGATGTTTCATGGGTTGGATCTCAAGATAATAATGCAAAAATTGATAATCTTTATGGGAAGATAAACGAATATAAGACTACTATTCCCTCTACATACAAAAATAAAGACGCATACGTAGAATGTTATATCGTAGAAAGTGAAAAAGATAGGAAAGAAGTATTAAATCTTTATAAGGAAATTTTTGAACTGTCCAAATATAAAGCACAAAACAATACTAAATTACATAGTGGTATCTTATATAGTGATTTGGATAATAAATATATTTATTTTGTGGGAGTTAATAAAAACGCTATAGTTTATGCTTATGATTTAAAAAGTAATGAAGATGAGTTTTATGGGCTTATTAAAGATTTGGGATTTATTGAATAGGAAAAGGAACTAAATGAAATCATATGAATATATATTTCATAATACAAAATATAAATTAATCTTTATCTAAATTAAGCATTGTATAAGGAGAAAAAATATGAAGACATTTATAAAAATAACATCTACACTGATTATATGTATTTTACTTATCTTTGCTATTTTGATATTTAATTATCCTAAAATATCAATGCATAAGTTTACTCCTGAGGGAGAGTATTTATATTCTGTTAAATCTCCTTATGATGAAAAGAAAGTAAATATTTATTTGTTTAACGGAGGAGCGACAACAGGTTATTATATTCGAGGTGAAGTGGAATTTAAAAACGGAGAAAAAAGAAATATATATTTTAATGACGATGAAGAAAATGTGAAAGTAAAATGGACAGGAAAAAATTCTTTAATAATTAACAATTACTTAATAGAAGATGTAAACCGAGATTTCTATAATTTTAAATTTGAGTAGAAAAGGGATTAATATATAAAAGAGGGATAAAATGAAAAATAAATTAAAAATATTAGTGTTAATAATGGTTATTATATTGTTTGCATTTTCAATCTACCATAATTATAAGGGGTTTAAAAAAGATTATGTGCAAACATTTGAAGATGAATTTCCTGTAAGCACTGATATGAATATAAATAACGGAAATTTGGATTTAGAATTGCTTGAAAAAAATATAGAAAACAATACAAGGAAGAGGTAATAATACATAAAAACGAATCTGATATGATTAGTATTTATTTCCCTAATTACAATAACTCAAAATCAGAAACAAATAAACTTTCAATAAATATATATACAAAACAAATTATAGATACAAATAAAATTGAATTAGAAGAAGGTTCAACTTCTGTTCCGGAAGATAAATACTTTTACTCAGAACAGATAAAAGATTTATACCTTTTAGAAAAAGAACCTTTTGAATATAGTATTGATGGTAAAGAACTGCCGGTATCGGTCACATCATTTACTGAAACAAATACTTTCTTTGTATTTTATAATTCTAACTTAATAAAAGAAAAAAACAGTGTTAATGCCGATAAAGATATCTATGAAAGAAAATTTTATATAGCAAATAATTCGATGCTTGTAACAGGGGTATATTATACGAGTGATAGTAATAGAGATTTTTTTAATGAATTAACAACTCTATCAAAAATTATAAATAAGTCTATGACTTAAAAAGGGGATAAAAAGATTTGTTGATTTCATACTTATAGGAGAAAAAAGGAATATAAAACAATGAAAAAAAATTTAGAAGTCATAATCTTATGCATTTCACTTGTACTTTTATCATATTTCCTATTTATATACGAGCCTTATAAATCATACAGGGCAGTTTATGATTACAGCTGTTTGATGGATATGAATACACAAAGTTATAATAAAGAGAAGTTGATAAAATTATCAAAATCATATAAAAGCGATCCTGAGACTTATTACTATTTGCGCCCAGATTATGATGTTATTGAGAATAATACAATACGTTTTGAAAAAGGTGTATATAACGACGATGATTTTGAAGAATGTGATATAAGTGTTATTCTGCATGAAGAATATAATATGGATAGTATTTATAAAAATCTAAACAAAAACTATGTAGACAAAAATATATATAACATTTATGAGCGTTATTATGACTATAAATTAAATCCTCAAAATATAGATATTACAAAAGGGAAAGATGTTATTATAGTAACTTATGATATGTATATGCATAAATATCCTTTAATTCACTTTAGAGGGACAGAGATTTCTAATGAAGATTCTTATTGTCAGGCTATTTTAATAATAAGCAACAAGCTTAATATTATAATTGAAGCTGATAGTTCAAAGCCTGAATTTAAACAAATGGATAAGATTTTAAAAGATTTATCAACTGTCATAAAAGAAATTGATGAAGAAAATATTTGATATTTGTAAAGTGTAGTAAAATATATCTATATAAAATATTAATTTAGTAACTTATCATTTATCTAATAATTGCAATATATGAAAAAATGGGGGTAGCAATATGATTAAAAGAAATATTTTATATTGGTTATGTATAATTATTTTTCCTTTTTATTTAATAATTGGAATACCAAACATAATGGAATATTTCACTACATCAAATGTTTTGGGAGATATAGATACAAACATTATTTTAGCTGTATTGCATTTATTTTGTGCAGTGTTTTTATGTTATCTTATTACACGCTGGCATAGATGTGCATCTAATATAGTTAGTACAGTATGTTTTGCATTTTGCTTTATTGTATTAATGATGATATTAATATCTGAAACATTTTATCCGTTGTTTTTACTGCCAAGCAGTGTAGAACAGGATTTATCATTACTATATATGCTTAATTTCTTGTATCTATTCCTGATATTTTTTAGCAATAAAGCAAGATTGCAAAAACAAGAAGAGGAAGATATTGAAGATTGAGTATCATTAATAAATAAAAAAGCAGAAGCATAAAAAGAGTACGCTTCTGCTTTTATGTTAAAAAAAAATATTATATGTTAGATTTGTTTTAGAAACGATAAAAGATATGATGCAGATTATAATATCGAGCATTTTATGAAATAATTATTAAAATTTTAAGATGTTATAAGTCTTGGGTTTTATAGTTTTAATAGTATTTTTTAAATAATTAAATATTTCTTAACAAACATGTAAATCTATTGTAAAGGTTTATAAGAAGTGCTAAGTTATATATGAATTTTATGTGAAAAATACTTTATGTAAATCTGAAAACTCAAGGCTTTTTTAGGTTATTAAATGAAATTTAACATGTATTGTGAGAAATAAAACAATAAAAAATATAATGTCGAGGTTATGAGAAAAATTTGATTATAATCAGGTGATAAAAATGGAAAACGTAAGATTGATTCTGTTTATACTTTCTCCTATATTATTTTCTGTAGTAATAGGTACTGGTTCTTATACTGATTACTTATATAAAAAATATGGGGAACCGGTAAAGGGTAAATATTATAATAGAAATCCCAAAATAGAACCTCCTTTTATAAAAAGGCTTTTTAGAATAGGCTGGGAAGACAGATATAAAAAGAGTGCAAAAAGAAGAAACCGATTTATGTATTTTTTATGGCTTACGAGGATTAATTATGGCGTAACTATAATGCTTTTAATTTTTACAGTAATATGTATGATTTTTAAGTTAGTTCCAAATGAAATTTTAAAATATGTCATATTAGGTAAAGCTATAATTTTGGATTCTATTTGTATTATTTCTTGCTTACCATTTGGTTTTATTTTTACATTAATACTTGCAGATTCAAGATATCCTACAGATATATGGTGGGGGTAATCTAACATGTTCAAAAATGAATGATAAAAATATTACTTTAATAGAATAATGAGTAGCAAAATTTTTTATATAAAATAAACAACGAAAGAAAGAAATCCAAAGAGTAAAAAGGAGCACGTTACATGAAAGATGATATTTTACGTTTTATTGTAGATGTACCACCAATTGTATATACAATGTGGTTAATGATGGGGTTATCTTTTATTTTTGATATATTAATAAAAAAGAAAGAGAAGAAAATAAATAAAGATGAATATATAGTATATGCAAATATAGGCATAAAAATTTTTGCACTAGTAATGGCAATATTACTTATTGGATATTCAATATTTTATTTATTTAATCTTATACATAGAAATGCGTTTGTAGATTATTGGTATATATGGTTAATTCCAACTATTCCAGGTATATGGGCTTTAATATTTTATATTCAGTTGTTAATATACAAAATAACAGTTAAAGGAAATAAAATAACATATAGAAATTTATTAGGGAAAGTAAAAGAATAAGATATAAATGATTTTATATCTTATGAAGATGATGGAAATAATGAAAAGTTTACTACTTATTGCCTTGGAACAAAAGATAATAAAAAAGCAGTTGTCTTTCATAAATTTGATATAGGGGCAAATTTTTTATTAAAAGATATTAATAATGTATTAAGGAAAAAAGAATTACAAGGAAATAAAAAATGCAGAAAAAATATGGAAGGTAATATACAATGTAAAAATGAAGAGCCTCGATTTATAGTAAAAAGCAGCTCAATAGATTGGGGGTGTGCAATAGCATTATTCTTTGCAGTTATCTTGTTTATTGTTATTGGACTAACAGATGAGAGTATGGGAGGATATATTATTTTTGGTTTGCTTTTTATGATGGTATTATTAAATTCACTTATACATATGATCAATAAAATATATGTATATAAAGATAAAATAGTTTATAAGAGAGTATTTTTAGAGGATAAAGTTTTCTATTATAAAAAAGATATAACCGATTTTAAATCCAGTACATTTATTTTTAGTGGTAATGTAATAAAATTTTATAAAAAGGATCCTAAAACCAAAAGTAAAAAGAAACTATTTACATATTCTTCAAAAGCAACAAATGCAGAAAGATTGCTTCATTATTTACATAACAAAGGAATAAAAGGGGATGTGTTTATACCATCAGATGACGATTATTATATACCATAAATATAATAAATATTTAAGTAATGTTTTATGAAAGTAATATCCATTATGAAAGAGGGAATTAAAATGAATAATATAAACATTGAAAGAAGAATGAAAGGTGATACATACATTGTCTCTTCATCAAAAGGGCTAGTAATAATACTTTTAGTGGTAAGTCTTATTATGATATACGGCGGTGGAAGTTATATCTATGATGTTGTAAGTAAGGGAATAGTAGGTGAAAAAATATTATATGTAGGTATTTGGATAGGCTTATTTATATTATTCTTTGGAACATTGTGGAACAGATTACGTTTTAAAATAACCGTAGAAAGAGACATGTTAAAGGTAAGAAATATGTTCTTTAAGGAAAAAGAATATTATTTTAATGATATAACAGATTATAAGTTTACGAACGGAAGATGGAACAGCAACGTAAATGTATTTATTGAAGGTAAAAAGATATTCTCCATAGATTCAAGTGATAATAATTTTAACAGGTTATACGATGATTTGAAAAATGATGTGGGGAATAAAGATCAAGTAAGGTTAAAAGATGAAGAAAGTGAAAAAGAATATGCAATAAAAAAGAAAAAAATTGGTATTGGAGAGTTTATTGTTTTAACATTTTTGTTTTGTATTATATTGTTTATCATTAAGTATATGGGGCAAGGGACGGCAAGTGAAGATTTTATCAATATATTTTGTAATGCATCTGCTGCTTTTTTTCTTATAATTATATTATTTATATTAAGAGAAGCATTTACAAAAATGATTGTTAGAGGAAATATAATTATATTAATGAAACCTCCGTTTACTAAAAAATACCGTAAAATGAGTGATATTGAAAAAATACATAATCATCCTGATATTATAGAAATATACATGAAAGATGATCCTTCTTCACAATTTACTGCTTTTTCCAAAGAGCAAGATGAAAATGTTGATATATTTTTAAAACAGGCGGAAGAAAGCGGTGTTTTGATAAAAAGTTCTGATTTTGATACTTATAATATGCTTAAATAGGTATTATTTTGATATTTTTAGAGTATTTAGATAATTTTATGGTAAAAATTATTTTTAGTTCTTTATTGCATTAAAATTTATTTGTATAAATATAAAACACCTCTCCTTATGGAGAGGTGTTTTAATTAAACATTCCAAAACTTATGGAAAGACCTTCGTTTACTTTATTCATTGTGTCTATATCCACATGACCTATTTTTTCTCTTAATCTTTGTTTGTCTATAGTTCTTATTTGCTCAAGTAATATTACGCTGTCTTTATTAAGTAAATCATTTTTAGCCGAAAGAGAGATATGAGTGGGAAGTTTTGCTTTGCTCATTGACGATGTAATTGCAGAAACAATAACGGTAGGGCTGTGTTTGTTTCCCATATCATTTTGTATAACAAGAACAGGTCTTAAACCTCCTTGTTCGCTTCCCACTATAGGGCTTAAATCTGCGTAATATATATCTCCTCTTTTTATGTTCATTTGTTTTACTCCAGTTTATTTATATATTCTTTTGTTTTAATTCTTTATCCTCATATTTATAATATTTAAAAGAATCAAACTATGTTACTAATAAAATCTTTGCCGTTAATGAGATTTTTTATACCTAAAAATAAAATTTAAAGTCATATTTTTTATATAAAAAAATATATTTTAAAAGGAGTATATTTAGGAGGAACAAAATGGAATTTGAACAAATGGTAAAAAAAATTAATTTAACCGGTAAGGAAGATAATATTGATATAGTTACAGAAGTTTTTGAAAGCGTAAAAATTCTTGATAATATGTCAAATATAGAAAGAATTTTGCTTACTAACAGCGATGCAATGATAAAAAACATATCCTTAAAGAACGGTAAGTTCGTTTTAAAGGAAATTTTAAGAGTTAATATTTTGTATCTTGGGGAAAATGAGAGTCTGTGCGGTATAGATAAAAACATAGAATTTTTTGTTACCCTTGCAGAAGGAGAAAAATGGGATAAGCTTTATAATCTAAAAACTCAGATTCAAAATATTGAATTTAGAGTGGTGAAGAAAAGAAGAATTGAAGTTAGCGCTAATGTAAGAGTATTTGGTATTTGTATGGCAGGAGAATATATAAACACAATAAGCGAAGAGGGAATGAAAGCACTTGAAGTTAAAACTTGTCATGATACGTTAAGTATTTTTGATACCAACTCTACAAAGGAAACATTTACTTTTAAAAAGGATGTACCTTTAAGTGACAGTATAAATATTATTTTTATAAGTGCAGCTTTAAGAGATATTAACACTAATGCGTCGGGGGTGGGCGTATTATACAGTGCAAAAGTTGAAATACTTCTTATATATAAAGACGGTTTTGAAGAAGACAGCGAAGTAACCATAGAAAAACTGGTTTATCCTATAAATCATTTCATTGAAAAAGACCCTAAATTGAAATGCGATTATTATAATATAATCCCTAGCATTGAAAACGTGAATGCAAGGTATGTAATGGAAGATGAAGATTCTTTCATAGAAATTAGTATGGATATGATTTCAAATACTTTGTTTAGTGAAAATAAAGAAATAGACGTTGTTCTTGACGCCTATAGTACGAATAAATCCATAAAGCCGGTTTTAAAAGAACAAAATATAATATCCCTAAAAAGTGAAACGGAAAAAAATATAAAAGTAAGTAATTCAAAAACCTTAATGGATATGGATATGATAGGTTCTGTTATAGGGGACAGTGAAAATATTAGGTACGAGTATTCCATAGATGAAAACATATTAAGCATAAAAGGCGAAATAGAAGTAAATATGGTTACATATATAGATAACGACAGTAAATATTATGTTGATACCATAAATCTGCCTTTTGAAATGAAAGAAGAAGTAGATTTTTCAGGCGGAGATGACTTATTTATAAATATTGATATAAATAATTTAGTCATAAACAGCTTAAACCAAACAATAAGCATTGATGGCGATATAAATATATGTGTTTATGTACTTGGAAGTATGAATGTTATGAATTTATATGGAGTTGAACAGATAGAAAATGTAGAAGAAAAACAAAAAGATATAAAAGTAAAGATATATTACAAAGAAAGAAACGAGAGTTTATGGGATATAGGAAAGAAAAACTTTATAAAATCAGATGATATTTTAGATATGAATGATATTGAAAATGAAAGCGATATAGAAGACGGTTATCCTCTTATTATAAGGTAGTTTTATTTACATTCCCTTATTATGTTGTTATAATATGTTTTATTACATATAAGGGAGAAGACATTTGGAATACATGACAATATACGATTATTTAAGTTTTTTTATAATATATTCTTTTTTAGGCTGGTGCGTTGAGGTTATATATCAAACCTTTAAAGAAGGTCGTTTTATAAACAGAGGATTTTTGCATGGACCTGTTTGTCCGATTTACGGTTTTGGTGTTTTATTGGTAATATATTTTTTAGAGCCTTTAAAATCAAATTTTGTTATTTTGTTTTTTGGTTCTTTGGTTTTTACTACACTGCTGGAACTATGTACAGGTTTCGTGCTTGAAAAATTATTTGCAATAAGATGGTGGGACTATTCAAATAACAAGTTTAATTTAAACGGATATATATGTTTATCTTTTTCGTTAATTTGGGCGTTTGCTTGTGTGTTCGTTGTGAATATTATCCACCCTCTTATAAACTTGTTCGTTGATGTTATTCCATATAATGCAGGCATTATTTTAATTATTTTTATTTTATTGATAATGCTCGTTGATTGTATTTTAACTGTTAATACAATATTAAAATTCAAGGCAAAATTAGAAAGACTAAGTCAAATTGGAGAAAAGCTTACACAGTTATCTGATAATATTGGTAAGAAACTTTCCGACGAAACCCTTGAATTTATGGATAAAGGTGAAAAATTAAAAGAAGATATGTATCTTGAGAAGCTTGCTATAAAAGAGCTTAAAGATGAGAAAAAGGATATTATCGAAAATCATTTGATGAAATTCAGATATTATGAATATTTCAAATTCCATCCAAAAGTTAAATTTCAAAAATACAATGATGTTTTTGAAGAATTCCTTGAAAGAAGAAAAAAGAGAAAGCATTAATGCTTTCTTTTTTTATATTGAACATAAAAAATTTATTTTATATAATTATATTAATATAATTTGCTAAAGGTTTAAAAATTAGGAGAAAAATATGTCCGAAATAAAATTATTTAAAATAAACAATGAAGTTGAAAGATTGGTTCCTACACAAGTTTTACTTGAAAAAGAACTTCAGAATTTAATTGAAAATAATATGGAACAGTTTTTTGGTGTTCGTTTTTTGTATAGCGAATATAGTATACCAAGTGGGAGAATGGATAGTATTGGGATTGATGAAAATAACTGTCCGGTAATTTTTGAATATAAAAGAAGCAGTAACGAAAATGTTATTAATCAAGGATTGTTTTATTTAGATTGGCTGCTTGACCATAAAGCGAATTTTAAACTTCTTGTTATGGAGAAATTAGGAAGTGATGCTGCAGAATTAATAGACTGGTCTGCTCCTTGTGTAATTTGTGTTGCAAATGATTTTACAAAATATGATGTACATGCAGTTAATCAAATGCAAAGAAATATAAAGTTAGTAAAATATAAAAAATATAATGATGAACTTATTTTATTTGAACACTTAAATGCTCCGATTATAAAAAATAGTGTAGATAGTACAGTAAACGAAGAAAAGAGAAATTCATCACAAAAAACTCATTTAGAAAAATTAAATAATTTATCAAAAGAATTACATATTTTATATGATTCAATTTGTGATTATATTGAATCTTTAGGGGACGATATTGTTTCTAATCAATTAAAACTTTATTTAGCATATAAAAAAGTTCAAAATATGGCATGTATTGAGGTTTATAATAAACAAATTATAATATATTTAAAACTTAGCCCCGATACAGTTATATTAGAAAATGGATTTACAAGAGATATGAGAAACGTTGGACATTATGGAACGGGAGATTTGCAAATTACCATAAAAAACAATAATGACTTTGAGAAAGCAAAGTCTCTAATTGAAAGAGCATATAATGAAATGTAGAAAAATAGCCTTGAATAAAGGTTATTTTTTTATTAATAAAAGAACATCATTTTGAATACATTTAAGTAAAGACTTTTTTAAGGAGAATGATGTGAAGTTACAGTGTCTGCATTTTAATAACAGAAAAACTTATAGATACATTACTCATTTTGAAAATGAGTATTATTTATTTTGTGAAGATCCCCTATCTTGTATATATTCTCTTGTTAAATATGATAAAGAAAAAAGTACTGCAAGAGATATTCTTCTTTTTGAAAATTATTTTGATTATAAGATGGATGATTATGATAACAGTATTTATGTTTTAGGGGTAGTAGGCAGTAAACTTGCCTGTTATAAAATAAAAAAAAATGTAATTGTAAATATTTTTAATTTTAAATTAAAAACTTATGATAAAGTAATAGATTTTTTTGTCTTAAAAGGGTATGTGTTTTTTTATTTAAGGTCAGTGGATTTTAATGAACTGGTTTTATATATGTATGATTGTAACGGTAGGTTCATTTTGGTTGAAGATTTGGTTTTGAAAAATCTTTTAAACGCTCCTCTTCTTTTTTCCTTTGAAAATAAACATATGGTTGTTATTGAAGAATTTTATATAAAAAACTTTTTTACATCTTTTGATATTGCAGATGAGAATAATTTCAGGAATAACATTTATGTAATCTTATTTGATGAATTTATTTACTCTATAATACATAAAAAAATAATTTTATATGATATTTTAAGGTCAAATAAAGGTTTGAATTATATAACTATATTAAGTAAATTAAATAATGTTGTTGTTTTGTTTTTATCAAAGCCTTTTTTAAAAAATGAAATATTATTTTATGATGTAATTAAGATGGAAATAACAAAAAAATATAAGAGCGAAGATATATTTTTAAATAATATTTTTTGTGGAAATAAAATATATTTCAAGGCTACAAACAACTACGATAATGAAATAATTTATGATGAGAAGATAAATAAAATTTTTTCATGGCAAAAGAATGATTTATTAAGTTCCTTTATGTTTATGGGCTTTCTTGAAGATAGGTACATTATATTTAAAAAAGAAAATATATATGAAAAAGAGAACGTATATAACATTTTTGATACAAAAAACAAATTAAGCAAAACCTTTTCTTCAAAGCTTGTTATAGTAAATGATGAATTATTGCTTTAATGGGAAAAATAAATTTATTTTTAATTCATAATATGATAAACTATAAGAAATGGGGTAATTCGTATGTCAAAAGAATTTGTTGTTGAAACATATTTATTTTGTGAAAATTGTTTGGAAGATACGATGCACAGAGCTCTTTATAAAGATGGGGAAATAGTTAAACTAACATGTCTTCAATGCGATAATGAAATCATGTTAAACAGACCTGCCCCAAGAATAAAGAAAGAACGTGGCTTTTCAAAATTTTTTACAAAATTTCTTGTGTTCAAATCATAAAAATTAAATTAGAAGAGGTAGAAAAATGCGTATAGGATTTGGATATGATGTCCATAAACTTGGTAAAAACAAGGATCTTATTTTAGCGGGCGAAAAAATAGACTATTCTGAAGGGCTTATAGGGCACTCTGATGCGGATGTTTTAGTTCATGCTTTAATGGATGCACTTCTTGGAGCTTTGGCTCTTGGTGATATAGGAAAGCATTTCCCGGATACGGATGATAAATACAAAGGTATAAGCAGTATGCTTTTACTTAAAGACGTATGCAGGATGATAGATAAAAATGGATATAAGCTTGTCAATGCTGATATGACTCTTGTTATGCAAGCACCAAAAATCGCTCCGTATATACCTAAAATGCGAGAAAATATTTCTTTTATTATGAATACTCCTATAGAAAATATAAGTATAAAAGCAACCACGGAAGAAAAACTTGGTTTCAGCGGAAGAAAAGAGGGAATCAAAGCTTACTGTGTATGCTTGCTTGAGGAGAAAGAATAGATGAAATTATTTAATACTTTATCAGGTAAGAAAGAAGAATTTGTACCTATACATGAAAATGAAGTAAATATGTACGTTTGCGGTCCTACTGTTTATAATTTCTTTCATATAGGAAACGCAAGACCTTTTATTATATTTGATACTTTAAGAAGATACCTTGAATATATTGGATATAAGGTTAATTACGTACAAAACTTTACGGATATAGACGATAAAATAATAAACAAGGCAAAAGAAGAACATTCTACGGCAAAAGCCGTATCTGATAAATACATTGAAGAATACTTTAAGGATGCAAAAGGACTTGGAATAAAAAAAGCAACTGTTCATCCAAGAGTAAGTGAATGTATAGATGATATTATAGGTTTAATCAAAGATCTTGAAAAAAACGGTTTTGCTTATAACGTAGATGGCAATGTTTATTACAGAGTAAGTAAATTTAAAGATTACGGAAAATTATCAAAAAAACCTATAGATGAACTTATGTCGGGAGCAAGAGTTGATATAAGTGATGAAAAAGAATCACCTCTTGATTTCGCATTATGGAAAAAACAAAAAGAAGAAAGTGAAATTGCTTTTGATTCTCCATGGGGTAAAGGTAGACCGGGATGGCATATAGAATGTTCTGCAATGAGCAGAAAATATCTTGGAGATACTATTGATATACATGGAGGTGGGGAGGATTTAATATTCCCTCATCATGAAAATGAAATCGCTCAATCAGAAGGAGCAAACGGTAAAGAGTTCGTTCACTATTTTGTTCATAACGGATATATTAATATAAATAATGAAAAGATGTCAAAATCAAAGGGTAACTTCTTTATGGTAAGAGATATCGCAAAGGATTTTGATCTTGAAGTTGTAAGACTTTTCATGTTATCTGCTCATTATAAAACACCTGTAAACTTCTCGTTTGATATATTAAAACAAACAGAAAGCGGATTAAAAAGACTATATAATACTAAAGAAAATTTAGAATATATGCTTAAAAATGCTAAATCAGAAGAGTTAAAGGAAGATGAAAAAGAATTTGTTTCTTCTCTTCCAAAATATAGACAAGAATTTAAAGATGCAATGGAAGATGATATCAATACTGCAAATGCGGTAAGTACAATATATGAACTAAGTAAAGATATCAATTCAAACGTAAACGAAAATTCATCTAAAGAAATGATTAAAGCTGCATATGATATGTATATGGAATTAAACACAGTTTTAGGTCTTCTTCAAAAAGAAAAAGAAGAAGAAATTCTAGAAGATGAAATTTTAGCATTAATCGAACAAAGACAACAAGCAAGAAAAGATAAAGATTTTGCTTTAGCAGATAAAATAAGAGATGATCTTTTAAAAAGAGGAATTGTTCTTAAAGATACAAGAGAAGGTGTAAAGTGGGAGAAAGTAAAATAGATAAAAAAGACATTCTTGCCATAGGAAGCAAAGAGCTTGCGTATCTTGGGGACAGTGTTTACGAAGTAAATATAAGAAAAAGACTAATAAGGCTTGGTATAAGAGGCGTAAAGGATCTTAACAAAATGAGTATGAATTACGTATCGGCTTTGTATCAAGCCGATATTTTTTCTTACCTAAAAGAATTTTTAACAGAAGAAGAGTTAAAAGTTGCAAAAAGAGGAAGAAATACTAAGATAAAACACGCATCAAAAAGCGTAAATATTGCAACATATCGTTTGGCGACAGCTCTTGAATGTGTGTTTGGATATTTATATATGCTTTCTGATATAGAAAGAATAGATTTCCTTATGGACAAGGTGTTTGAATATAAACTTAAAGAGGTAGAATAATGAGTTATACCGTTTTATACAGAGAATTCAGACCTAAAAATTTTGAAGAAATAATCGGTCAGGATAATATAATAAACATTCTTAAGAATCAGATAAAAAATGATTCTATTTCTCATGCCTATCTTTTTAGTGGAATAAGAGGAACAGGTAAAACATCTACCGCAAAAGTTTTTGCAAAAAGCATATGTTGTCTTAACAATAAAGACGGAGAAGCCTGCAATGAATGTGCATCATGTAAAGATATAAATATGGGGGACAGTGCCGATATTATAGAAATTGATGCAGCTTCAAACAGAGGTATAGACGAAATAAGAGACCTTAAGGAAAAGGTAAGCTATATGCCAAACTTCGGAAGATATAAAGTTTATATTATAGATGAAGTTCATATGCTTACTCAGGAAGCTTTTAATGCTTTACTTAAAACATTAGAAGAACCACCAAGTCATATAGTATTTATATTTGCAACAACAGAACCAAATAAAATTTTACCTACAATTCTTTCAAGATGTCAACGCTTTGATTTTTCTAGAATAGACAGTGATGTTGTTGTAGGACACTTGGCTGATATTCTTGATAAAAAAGGAATTGAGTATGAAAAAGAAGCGCTTTCTTTAATAGCCTTAAACACTGAAGGTGCTATGAGGGATGCTTTAAGTTTACTTGATAAAGCTATTTCGGTTCTAACGGACAATAAGGTCACAAAAGAAATCGTTGATGACATATTGGGGCTTATAAGCGATGAAGAAGTATATAATCTTGCAAATGGCATTTTAGAAGGGGATGTGGAAAAGAGTATCACTTCCGTACATGAATATATGGAAAAAGGCAGAGAAGTAGGAAGTATAATAACTCAGCTTATGGAATATTATTCAAATAAAATAATAGCCATAAACGTAAAAAATCCTGAAAAAATAATAAATAAAAGTAAGCCTTATATAGATTCTTTATTAGAAAAGTTTAACTCAAAGGAAGACAGTAAGAGAATAAGCGATATTTTATATTCTCTTTCAAAACTAAAAAATGATATGAGATTTTTCTCTGAACCGGAATTTTTATTTACGGCAAAGATAATCAATCTATGTGAAGGTGATGGTGAAAGTTTTGTTTCTATAGAAAAAGATAATTCTCAAAATATTAATAGTATGCCTGACAGCGAAGAAATTGAGCTTTTAAATGATAGAATAGAATCTTTGGAAAGAGAAATAAAAAAATTATATGCTCTTAAAGAAGATGTTGAAAATATAAAAAATATGGATTTTTCCGGTGTAAGTGTTCCTAAAAAAGAAGTTATACATTTAAAAGAAAAACCAAAGAAAGTTTCACCTGAAAAAGATGAATATATTGTTGATAAAAAAGAGATTGCTTGGGCAGAGAAAGTTTTGTCTCTTACTCAGCGTTATATTATAAACAGCAATAAAGACCCTCTTGTAGGTATGAGTGTAAATAAATTTAAGGTAGTTGAAGTAGGATTTAATTCTATTACAATATATCCCGATAAAGCTTTAAATATGATGGATTTCTTCTTTGATAACGATGGAGATAAAATATTTAAAGAAGCCCTAAGTCTTAAAGCCGGGAAAAAATTAGATGTAACTTATATTGACAAAAAGATAAAATTAAGATATAAAAATGATAGCAGTAAAAACAGCTTAAAAAGTCTTAAAAAAGATTTGAATATGAAAAAAGATTTTAAGACTGATTTTAAAGCGGAAATAAAAGAAGATGCAAAAGAAGACATCAAAGAAGAAGCAAAAATTAATACAGAAGAAGTTTATAAAGAACAAAAAGAGGAAATTATAGACACTTCTTTGAATAATGACAACAATGCGTCTTTAGAAAGTACAATGCCTGATTATGACATTAATGAAATTATTTCAGGCGAAGATGAGGAATTTGTTTCCGATGAAGAACTAGCTGCTATAGATAATGAAATAGTATTGGATGATGACGATATTATGGATTTAGGAGAAGATTATGACGCATCAATCATGGAAATATTCGGTGCGAAAGAAGAATAACGGAGGTATTAAATAATGGCAAAAGGAAGAATGAACGGTTTCGGCGGTGGCGCAGGAATGTCAGGAATGATGAAACAAATGCAAAAAATGCAAGCTGATATGCAAAAAATGCAAAAGGAACTTGAAGAATCAACTTATGAGGCAACAAGTGGCGGCGGAGCTGTTAAAGCAGTTGTAACAGGAGAAAAACTTGTTGAATCTATCGAAATTGATCCAGATATGTTAAAAGAAGAAGATGCTGATATCATATGTGATATGGTTGTTGCTGCAGTAAACGAAGCAATTAACAAAGCAAATGAAGATGCAAATAATAAAATGGGTTCTATTGCGGGAGGACTTGGCGGATTAAATATTCCGGGACTATAAAATGAGCGTTTATTCAAAACCTATATTAAATTTAATAAATGAACTTTCAAAACTTCCGGGAGTAGGAAGAAAAACGGCAAGCAGACTTGCTTATTATATAGTTAATATGGATAAAGCTGATGTTGACAGTTTATCCGATGCAATAAAAGCCGCAAAAAAAGAACTTAAATTTTGTTCTGTTTGTTACAATATAACAGACAAGGATCCTTGTGATATATGCACAAGTTCAAAAAGAGACAGATCTACAATACTTGTGGTAAGTGAATCGAAAGATTTAATTGCCATAGAAAAAACAAAAGAATACAAAGGTCTTTATCATGTTCTTGGTGGAGTTATTTCTCCAATGGAAGGAATAATGGTTGAAGATATAAGAATTAAAGAACTTATAAGCAGAATCGGAACAAGTGATGAAGTTAAGGAAGTTATTTTGGCAACTGGTTTTAATGTTGAAGGAGAGACAACTGCAATGGTTATAAAGAAATTGTTAAAACCTTTTGATGATATAAAAGTAACAAGAATTGCAAAAGGACTTCCTCAAGGTGCAGATCTTGAATATACCGATGGTGCAACTTTGGCAAACGCAATTATTGGAAGAAATGAAATTTAAAAAAGTACAACCAGGTTGTACTTTTTTATTTTGTTTATTTTTTATTTAATAAAATAAGCAAAAGTTCTTTTTTATCTTCAACGCTCCAGCTTTTATAGTCTTGAAAAGCTACCATTTGAGAATCTTTAAGCATATTTTTTAATGTTAAATTTAGATAGTTTTCATCGTTTAAAAGACTTTCGTCCAAAGAAGAAAATTCTTGTTTTTCCTTCTTTTCTTCTCCTCTTAAAAGATAATCAGTACTTACATTAAAAGTATCGCTTATTTTTTTTATCATTGTTGATGGAATATTTCTGTTTCCTTTTTCGTACATACTTATTGTATTTGGATGAATTCCAAGTTTTTCAGCCATATCTTTTTGAGTAAGTTTATTTTCTTTCCTTAAATTTTTTAATCTATCTCCAATTGTTTCCATTTTTATTTCTCCAAGACTATTTCTTATTTAAAGAATATCACATTATGTTAACTTTTTCAATAAAAATTCACAATTTACAGTGAAAATATCAATAAAAACACACATTTTGTTTACTTTTTCTTGACAATTACACATATTGTGTGATAATCTATTATCATAGAAAAAATGTTCGAGCTAAATATTGGACATTTTAGGAGGTTAGGGTATGAAGAGCGAACTATACAAGAAGACAGAAAGAAGATTATATGATTATCCTTTTTTGGTAAAGAGAATTGAGATGATTAAAAAACGTCTTGAAGAGCTCGAGATGAATTCTTTGAAAGGATATCATACTTACTTATTATCCGATGAGCAAAGCCGTTTTGAAGATTTTATTGCAGCGGAAGCATCTAATATTTCCGATTTTAGAATACTTCTTCAACAAGAGTTAAAAGAAAAAGAAAACATAGTTTTTGAAATTGAAAAAGCGCTGGAATGTTTAACGGAACTTGAACGTCAAATTGTTGTAATGAGATATTTTAAAATGTTGAGAATGTCGGAAATAAGTGATGAGCTTGGTTATTCCAGAGAGTATAGCAGTAGAGTAAGAAAAAGAGCCGTGAATAAAATCGGTATGGTTCTTTGGGGTGTTACAAGTGAGGAAATGGAAAAAAAGAGAAAAGAAATAAAAAATTTTCCAATTTAAACAAGAATAGAGATATTCTTGTTTTTTATTGACAAATTCTTTCTTGTTTAATATAATAGAAAAAATTGTTTACTTTGTGAACTAATTTAGGAGTTAATATGGAAAAAATCAGTGAAGAGTTCTTAGATGCATGGCTGAAGCTATCAGTTATACTTAGAAATAAAAGATATATGATTAATTTATCATTTAATGAAGGTATAATATGTCATCTTCTTTACAAAGAATCATTAACAGGCAGTGAAAAAGGTGTTGCACTTAAAGATATCTGCTCAAAAACTCATATTTTAAAATCTCAGGTAAATAAACTTATAAAACAGCTTGAAGGTAAAAACATAATAAGAAGAAATAAAAGTCTAAAAGATAAAAGATTGGTTTTAGTAAGTTTAAGTGAATACGGAGAAAAAGTATATAAAAATGAGTATGCCAGAATCATTAAGCTTGTAAATGAACTTGTAAAGAAAATCGGAGAAGAAAAAGCAAAAGCAGCCACAGATATTTTTGAATTAATAGCAAATAATGTAGAAATATTTAACGGGAGGGAAACATGTCAGTAAAAATATTAACGGATTCATCTTCTGATTATGAAGCTTATGAAATTAAAGAAAAAAATATAGAGGTTGTTCCAATTGCAGTATCATTTGGAGAAGAACATTATCTTGACGGAGTTGATTTGGATAAAGATACTTTCTATAAAAAACTAGAAAGCTCTTCTGAATTTCCTAAAACAGCACAGCCAACCCCTAATGAATTTTTAGAGTATTTTAACAAAGCAAAAGAAAATAACGATGAACTTGTTGTAATACTTCTTTCAAGTGGGCTTAGCGGAACAGTTCAAAGTGCAAATATTGCAAAAGATATGTGTGAATATGATAATATTTTTATCATTGACAGTGTGCATGCAGTTACGGGAGTAAGAATGCTCGTTGACAGTGCAATAAAACTTAGAGATGAAGGTAAAAGCGGAAAAGAAATATATAATGAAATATTGGTGTTAACAACAAAACTGCGTTCTGTTGTTATGGTAGATACACTTGAATATCTTCATAAAGGCGGAAGACTTACAAAGGCTCAAGCGACTTTAGGGGAAGCCGTAAATATGAAACCTATTATAAGTATAGATGAGCTTGGTAAATTATATATGAAAGATAAGTCTCTTGGCAAAACAAGAGCATACAAAAAGATTATCAAATTATTTAAAAGTTTTGATATTGATACGAGCTATCCTGTATATTTCCCATATTCAAATGAAAAATCAAACTGTGAAGAGCTTGTAAAAAAATTAAAAGCAATGGATATTGATGTGGATGAAAAATATATGTATAACATTGGACCAACTGTAGGCGCTCATCTTGGAAGCGGAACTTTTGGTTTTACAATGGTTGTAAAATAAAAACGAATTCCAAAAGGAATTCGTTTTTTTATTATTTTGTATATGATTTTTTAAATTTAAAATATAAAGTTATTATACTCATGGCAGAAATTAAAGATAATATAATCCATACTAAAATATTTGAATTATCTTTTGTATTTGGAGTATTTATATTATTTTCAATCTTTTGTTGAGATTGATTGCACATTGTGCATACTCCGTCTTTATATGAATGGTCTACCTTTTTGATAACACTTCCTTTTTCAATCACAAAATTACATACTTTGCATACTTTATCGCCTGTATATCCTTCACTTGTGCATGTTGCATCTTTTTTACCTACAATAATCGGAATATGTTCCTCTTTATTATTTACTGCTGTACATCCATTTGTTGAACATGCATACCAGTGAGATGTTTCGTCATGTTTTAAAATTGAGAAATCATGATTAGGTACTTCATCAAATAAAACTGTCTTGTCATTTCCATACTCAATGTTTGTTGAATAACAATATCTATATCCTGCATAAACTATCTTACCATCAAATGTAGGATAAGAGTTTATTGATTTTGCCTGTAATGTTTGCCTCCATATAACATTATCGTTACTTTGTTTTTCGTTTAGTAGATATGTAATTTCTCCGCTGTTAAATTCTTCTGCAGTTCTTCCGCCGTCTTCTGTTATAGAAGATGCAAGGTAATAAGAATTAGTGATTGTTCCAACTTTGTTTCCTGCAATTCCATTACCTAAAGTTTCATATCCTTGCATTGTTGTAATAGTTCCAATATTGTAAGAGTTTGTTATACTGCTGTTAGCTCCCATTTCTCCAACTATTCCACCTACATACCAGCCGCCTTCTATCGCTGATGTGTTATAGCTGTTATTTATTGTTCCATTATTTACTCCGCAAATTCCACCAATGGCAGAATATGAAGCTTTAATATCTGATGCATTATAACATTTGTTTATTGTACCATTATTTTCTCCGCAAATTCCGCCAATCATTTGCAAAGGAGCATTGATAACAGTGTTTATAGCAGAACAATTTTGGATTGTACCTTTGTTGTATCCGCATATTGTTCCGGTGGTAGATGTAGAGTTGTTTATGGATGTATCTTTTAAAGTTAAATTTTTTACTTCGCCACTTTCAGTTATCATTGTAAACATGCCTGTTGATGAAAACCCATATTGTGGATTAATATTTATATTACTTATTGTATGACCTTGTCCATCAAAACAACCGCCGTATCCACTGTTATATTTTCCTGCAGATATAGGATCAAAAGTTCTTCCCTCAGGAATGGTTATATCCTTTATTAATTTTGCATTTGTATTTATATTTGCTTCATCTTTTGATAAATATTCGCTAAACCAAAAAAGATTTCCTGCATTATTTATTTCATAATAATCATCTGAGGTGTCAGGTGTATTATTGTCATTAAGTTTTGCCGGTTGATAGTGATTTCCCTCTGCAAAACCATCATCATCATATTCAAGAGGATTTATTTTTAAATATTTATAATATGCAATGCTGCTTTCATTATAAGTATCTGTATTTTTGCCTTCTTCATCCCATGCAACAGTGATTACACTTCCTTCATATTTATCAAAATCAGGTGCAACGGTTGTTGCCATTGATGAACCAATAAGGGTTATGTTCCCTCCGTTTACTTCAAATATTCTTGGAGGAAGCGATGAGCTGTAGCTTTTATCTAAATAAAGACCTCTTGTTTCCCCTTTTGCATATATTGTTCCGCTATTTACAATAAGACCTGCTGTTTGTTCCGTATATCCTGTTGCTATTGCATTTGTTTCAGATGCAGAACCCTCTGCGTTGATATTTAAAGAACCGCTTCCGTTTATTGTTATTGTCCCGTTTGCATAAATACCATCAAGGAAAACTGTTCCTCCGCTGACATTAATATTATTTGTTCCCATTAAAACTATATTAATATCTCCTGAGGCTGAAATTGCGGCATCATGATATTCTCTTTCATGAGTTGTAGTTAAGTTGGCATTATTAAGATAAAGAGTGTTTGTATCAAAATCGTAACTTACACCGCTCATGACGTTTTCGCAGTTATCCTGAGTAACTTCTATTCCGTTTACCCATATTTCGGTGTTACTTGCATAGATACTGCTGTTGTACCCTAAAACAAAGGAACAACATAAAACTATAAATAAAAAGTATTTTAGTAAATTTTTTTTCATGCTTTTCTCCTTTAATAAAAGTATGTTTTTTGTGACATTTAAGTAATAATACATATAAAATTTTGTTCTATTACTTTTGTTTTTTGTCAATTGTTTAATAATGCAGAATTTTTTGTAATGACTTGTTTTGTTGCATTATCTATGATTTCCTTTACATATTATTTATATTAGCATAATGTAAAGGAATATTGCAATATATTTTTATGTGATAATTTTGTTACAAGCTATTGTTTAAAGGCGTTTGAAGAAATATTTGACTAAGGAGTTTTATATAATAAATTATTATATAAGAAAAAATTGCATATAAAAAACGACCCTTATGGTCGCTTTATCTTAACTCATATGTAAGAAGTGCATTCTCACTTTCCGTAAAATTTGTTAAAAATACTGTATCATATTCTTTTATAAATTCTTCATATGCTTTTTGTGCTTTTGATAAGCTGTCATAAAGAGCAAATACACTTGGTCCTGAGCCGCTCATTTGAACCCCTATTGCATCAAGTTTTTTGAATTTGTCTTTTATATATTTTATTTCAGGATATTTTTCTAAAACAAAAGGTTCAAATACATTAATTAATCCTTTTTCAAGTTTTTTCTTGTCTGCTTCTAAAAGTCCTGTCATTAAAGCTGTAAAATCTGGTCTAATAAGATCCGTTGCATTGTCTATAAGGTCATATGCAAATTTTGTACTTACTCCAAAATCAGGTTTACATAAAACTACATAGCAAGGAATATATGGATAAATCGGTCTGATTTTTTCTCCGATTCCTTCACACATGCCTGCACCGCTATGAATTAAGAAAGGAATATCTGCACCTATTTTTTCACCTATTGAACAAAGCTCATCTCTTGAAAGATTAAGTTCATAGATTTTGTTATATGCAATTAGTGCAGCTGCTCCGTTTGCACTTCCTCCGCCAAGTCCTGCACAAACTGGAATTTTCTTTTCTATATGAACAGACAGTAATTCATTTTCTTTATTTAGTTTACTTATTTCTTTTATGCATTTATCAACTATATTACTTTCATCCTTTGGTACTTCGGTATTATTGCATGTAATAACAATCTTATCGGATTTTTCAAAGGTTAAATAATCATAAATATTTATGGAATGCATTATGGTTTTGATATTGTGATAATTGTCTTCTCTCTTTCCTACAATATCAAGCCCTAAATTTACCTTAGCCGGTATTTTTATTTGTAGTTTATTCATCTTATACCTTCGGTTTATAACATTTTAGGAACGTTTATACATCTTTCGTCTTTGCTTGGAGCATTTTGTAATGCTTCTTCTATTGTTAATCCCTCTTTTACTTCATCTTCTCTTACTACATTTTCAAGATTTAAAACATGGGCTAAAGGTTTTATTCCATCTGTATCTATATTATCAAGTGCTTTTGCGTAATCAAGCTGTTTTTCAAGTGTATCTGTGTATTTTTCTGCTTCTTCTTCGCTTATTTTTAATTTTGCAAGTGAAGCTGTATATAATACATCATCTTTTGTTACTTTCATAATAATCTCCTCGTAAACATAATTTAACTATTAATTTATTTTACTTTTTTTGTAAACAATAGTCAAGAAACAATACTCATTAATGTGATATATTAATGATCCTCTAATGTTTTTTTATTAGAAAATTAATGTAAATTATGCTATGTATTGTGCTATAATAGGAATAATTAAATATAATAGGAGGATAGCGCGTGAAGGTAATATTACTTGAAGATATAAAAGGTATCGGAAAAAGAAGAGAAATTAAAAACGTAAAAACAGGTTATGCAAATAACTTTTTATTTAAACAAGGCAAAGCTGTTGAAGCGACAAAAGCCAATATAGAAAAAATGGAAGAAGAAATAAGACTTGAAAAAGAAAATCATGCAAAAAATGTTGCTGAAGCAAAAGAAAAGAAAGAACAACTTGAAAAAATTAAAGTTGATTTAAAAGCTAAATCAGGTCCTGACGGTAAACTTTACGGTTCTGTTACTTCAATGGATGTAAGTGATGCAATAGAAAAAGCAAGCGGATTAAAAATCGACAAAAGAAAAGTTGTTATGGATAACATAAAAAACCAAGGTGAATACGAAGTTAAAGTTAAACTATTTGAGAATGTTGTTGCAAGTGTAAAAATTAATGTTGTAAGTGAATAAATATTAATATGAGTAATTAATATAAGAAGGAGCGAAAATTGGCAGATAAATTAAGTTTAAAGGTCATGCCGCACAGCAGTGAAACAGAAAGATGTGTTCTTGGTTGTATGCTTATAGACAGTGAAACTATAAACATTGTAAAAGAAGTCTTGAGTGAAGACGACTTTTACGACGGAGAACATAAGTGGGTCTATAAAGCCATTGTTTCTCTTGCTGATAGAGGAAAAGCGGTAGACACATTGACTCTTTCAAACGAATTGAAAGAAAATAATGTATTTGACAAAATAGGCGGATATGAGTTTTTAACAAAAATAGGAGATAGTGTTATATCCACAAATCATGTTGATGATTATTGTACAATTATTAAAGAAAAGTCAATAAGAAGAAGGCTTATAAGAGAGCTTGGAAGTGTTATTGATCAGTGCTATGGAGATTCTATAGAATCTTTTGATATAATAGAAGCTGCTCAAAGAGCTGTTTATAACATATCTATGGATAATAGTACAACGGACTTTACGTCTCTTTCATCAGCTGTAAGTGATGCTGTTAACGAACTAAACAGAATACAAAAGCTGGATGAAAAAGTAATCGGCGTTCCTTCAGGTTTTGCTGCCATTGATGATATAACCTCAGGCTTCCAAAAAGGAGATATGGTTCTAATAGCTGCAAGACCAAGTATGGGTAAAACTGCTCTTGCTGTAAATATTGCTCAAAATGCCGCTATAAGATATAAAAAATCAGTTGCCATTTTTTCTCTTGAAATGCCAACAAGACAACTTGCAAACAGAATTATGTCAGGAGAAGCTGAAGTAGATTCTTCAAGACTTAGAATAGCCAATATTTTTCCAAGTGAATGGTCAAGTTTATATGATACCGTAAGGGAAATAAGAGAGAAAAAAGTAAAATTATTTATAAATGATACTTCGGGTATTTCCGTAGGGGAACTTAGAAGAAAATGTAGAAAATTAAAAGCAACAGAAGGTCTTGATTTAATAATTATCGACTATTTGCAGCTTATGACAATAAATGAAAGAAGCGAAAGCAGACAACAAGAAATTTCAACCATTTCAAGAACATTAAAATCAATCGCAAAAGAACTTGATTGTCCTATCATTGCATTAAGTCAGCTTTCTCGTGGTCCTGAAGCAAGGACGAATAAAAGACCAATGCTTTCGGATTTAAGAGAATCTGGAGCCATAGAACAGGATGCCGATCTTGTAATGCTTCTTTACAGAGATAAATATTATAATCCTGAAAGCGAAGATGATTCCACAGAAGTAATTATTGCAAAACATAGAAATGGTAGTGTTGGTACTGTAAAACTTAAATTTAGAGGTGAATATACTAAATTTATTACAATAGAAGATGACCCTACAAGCTCAGAGGCTTATAGTGATGAGAATTTAGGATAGGAGATGAATTTAAAAATGAGAGATATTTTTGAAAAAGATTTTATTGTTAAGGTATTGATACCTTTGGCGGTAACAATGCTTGTTTCGGGAGTTTTATTTATTTTAGGAAATGCATTTATTCTTTTGGTTGCTGTTATTGTTTTTGCAGGACTTTTCTTCTTTACAAAATATAATAAAGATTTAGTTGAAGAAGAAATATATTATGAAGAAGAAGATACTTCTCCAATAAGAGAATTAAGAGAAGAATTAAATCTTTCAAAAGATTATACAAATGATTCAAAAGCAAATAGCTACGATTATTTAAAAGATAATATGATTAATGAAGATAATATGTCTTTTCTTGATGTAGAGGATGAAGAAGGAGAAGCTCTTCATTTTGAAAAAGCAGATATGTCTTTAACACAGCAAATTAAAGCAAGTGTTGATGAGGATTATCCGGAACCAACTCTTAAAAAACCTGTAAGAAAAAGTAAAGCAGTTTCTGCTCCAAAGAAAAAAGCAGGTAATGTTATTTCAAAATCAATTAAAAGTGTGAAAAACAGAAAAGAAGTTCCAATAAAAAAAGAAATTAATTACGATGATGATTTTGAATTTGAATATGGTTCTTATGATGAATAATTAAAATTTATTCTTACTTAAAATAAAAAAATATGATAAAATATATTAAAACGCGTGGTCATAAAATGGCGTAAATCCAGTTTATGACTGCGCGTTATTTTTTTGGAGGTAAATATGGAAAGACGTAAAATAGAATTTGTAAGAGGAATTATAATGTGTTTTATAATGGTATTTGGCATGAATTTATTTGAAACAGCTATGCATTTAGGCGCATTAAATATTAATGTTTTTATTGAGAGTTTTAATACATTTATTTTTGTATTTATAGCGGCGTATATTATTCAAAATTTAGTGGTAGGAAAGGCAAAAGATTATATTATAAAAACATTTTTGAAAGAAGAAAAAAGCAGTCTTGCTTTTATGTTGTTTAATGCGGTATTTATAGTTGCGTTCATGTCAATGATAATGACAGTAATAGGAGGTATAATAGGAGGGGAAAGCTTCGCTGATGTTTTAAATAATTACTTTAATGTATGGCCGAGAAATTTTTGTATGGCATTTTTCTTAAACATACTTGTTGCTTCTCCCGTATGTAACTATTTATCGGGGAAATTAAGGAATTTGAATAACTTAAATGCCGAAAATGCGGAATAGACATAAAACCGACTTAAAAAGTCGGTTTTATTTTTTATCTTACTTAATCTTGTAAAGCATCTTTTCCAGTTTCTTTTGTTCTGATTCTTTTTACGTTTCTTATTTCGTAGCTGAAGATTTTTCCGTCTCCGACTTCTCCGGTAAAGGCGGATTCTTCAATGGCTTTTATTGTTTTGGCTTCCCATTCTTCGGAAGAAACCACGATTTCAAATTTAATTTTTGGTCTCATCATTATGTCAACTTTTGTTCCTCTTACATATTCGCTAAATCCTTTTTGAGCTCCGCAGCCCATTACCTGGGAAACGGTAATTCCGTTTACGCCTATTTTATTTAAAGCGTCTTTAACGTCTTCCAGTTTTTCTTCTCTTACAATTGCTTCTATCTTGATTATCATAATATATCCTCCTTAATCCAATCCGTTAAATGACGGGTATGCACTTTCTCCGTGTTGTGTTACGTCCAAACCTATCTTTTCTTCTTTTTTGGTTACACGAAGCGGAGTGAAGATTCCAACGATTTTTGCACAGATGAATGTTCCTATAGCTGCAATTAGTATTGATACGACTATACCTATTAATTGAGCCGCAAACAATTTTATGTCTCCAAAAACCAATCCGTTCCATTGAGCTACGGAATTGATAGAAGTCATTGCAAACAATCCGGTTGCAATACCACCCCATATACCGCCTATTCCATGGCATCCGAATGCATCCAATGCATCATCGATTTTTAATTTTCCTTTTAAGAATGAAACGCCAAAGTAGCATATTGGGCTGACGAGCAGACCTATTATAATCGCTGCCCAAATCGGAACATATCCGGCTCCCGGAGTTATTCCGACAAGACCTACCACAAGACCCGTTGAAGCTCCGACTAATGTAGGTTTTCCGTTTTTCAAAGTTTCAATAAGAGCCCAAGAAACAAGAGCCGCTGCCGATGAAACCGCCGTTGTCATAAATGCGTGTGCCGCAAGTCCGTCTGCCGCAAGAGCACTTCCTGCGTTAAATCCGAACCAACCGAACCATAACAATCCTGCACCCAAAAATACAAACGGTGTATTGTGACCTTTGAATCCTTGCTCAAATCCTTTTCTTTTTCCGAGCATTAACGCAAGTACAAGTCCGCTTACTCCTGAACTTATATGTACGACATTTCCTCCCGCGAAATCAACGGAACCGATTGACGCCAAAAATCCGTTTTCTCCCCATACCATATGGGCCAAAGGATAATAAACTATCAAAGACCAAAGAATTATAAAAGGTACCAATGCTTTGAATTTCATTCTTCCTGCGACCGAACCCGTAATCAATGCCGGTGTAATTACGGCAAACATCATTTGAAATGCCGCATATGCCAAATTTGGAATGGTGTCGGAATAATAATCGGGTTCCATTCCTACTCCCGAAAATCCAAACCATTTGCTTCCTCCGATAATTCCTCCGTGATCTCCTCCGAATGACAAAGCATATCCAAATAATACCCACATAACGATTGCGATACCCATGATTATGCCACATGCCATCATTGTGTTACCGACATTTTTTCTTCTTACAAGACCTCCGTAGAAAAATGCCAAGCCCGGTGTCATAAGAAAAACCAATGCGGCACAAATCAAAATAAAACCAGTGTTTCCAGTATTCATTTTATTACCCCCGTTTTTTATAATTTAATAAAAAACAAAAAAGGCACTTAGAAATTAATTTCTAAGCGCCTTTGCTTTTTATTTTTAATATTTATGGATTATATCAGTTAATTATTTAAATGTCAACCAAAAAATAATAATTTATTTGATAAATATAAAAGTTTATGTATTTTTATGCTTTTAAAATTATCTTTATCATTTCACTCACCGCATTTTCGTTATTTGTTCTATTAAGGATAAATTTAGCAGCTTCTTTTGCCTCTTTTGATGCGTTCTTTACCGCAAAAGAATATTTTGTATTTTTTAATAGTTCTATATCGCTTCCTTGATCACCTATCGTGGCAATTTCGTCTTTTGTTACGTTATAATGTTTCATAAGTTCTTTAAGCCCTGTAAATTTATTTACTTTTGTCGGTCTTATGTCATATACATTTCTGTCAACGGTTCCGTACATGCTCTTTGGCAGATAACTCTTTAAATGCTCAAGGTCCTTTTCATTTTCAAAACGTACGGAAATTCTGTAACAATCTTTTAACGTGCTTAAATCTCCCTTTTTTAAGCTTTCTTCTTTTATCCAAGTTATCACATCTTGATATAAAGGTCCTTTTTTGTTGTAAAAGTAACCGTCTTTGTTAAGAGGCATAAAGTCTCGGTTTTCTTCGTTGAATTTTTTTACCAAAAATGAATATACGTGGTTGTCTATCGTAACAAGTTCTTTTATACCATTTTTGTAATCTATTAATATGGCTCCGTTTACGCCTATATGTACATTTTCAAATAAATCAAGCTCCCTTACTATATCTGTCATAGATTCTTCGTTTCTGCCGGATATAATACTTATTTTAATTCCTTTTTCTTTACATAATTGTATTGCATTTTTATCTTCTTTTGATATTGTGCCATCATCTCTTAGTAAGGTTTTATCCAGATCTAAAATAAGAAGTTTTATCATTTTATTCACCCTTTACGATGTTTATAAGCTCAAGAGGGGTTTTTATGTGGTAATTTGCATTGCAAGTTGCTTTTTCTTCTTCGCTGCCATAGCCGTAATCTGCCATTACCGTGTCTGTTTTGTTTGTTTTTCCTCCCAATATATCGGTAGGCTTGTCTCCCACCATTAAAACTTTGCGGGGATTTTTTATGTTTAAATTGTTCATGACTTCTCTGACCAAATCCGATTTTTCGCCTCTTGTCTGCATTGTATCCTGTGCAATTACTTCTTTAAAAAATTTTTCTATTTCAAAATATTTTATTTGAAGTTTTACATTTTCTATTGGTTTATTTGAGGCTATTGCCATTTGTACTCCCATGTTATCAAGAGTTTGTAGCATTTCATAAACTCCATCATACAACGTTGCTTCAAAACATCCATGTTCTTGTACGTATTTTCTATGTATCATAATGGCTTTTTTGCCTTCTTCTTGGTCAAATCCGTAATTTTCAATTATTAGTTTTGCAAAAGGAGGTCCAATCATTTTTTTTACGTTTTCTATTGTTTCCGTTATTCCATATGCTCCAAGTGCCTTTACAAATCCTTTTGCTATTCCAAGCCATGAGTCTACTATTACTCCGTCAAAATCAAATATTACAGTGTTATATTTCATAATTATTCCTCTTTTCTTATGCTTATTTTATTACAGAATAATGTATTTTGCAATTTTTATTAGATTTCTGTAATTTTAATAAATATATGTAAAAAAATAGTTATTTTTTATAATCTAATATGTTATTATAGAAACGAACATTTTTATTTGTTTTTATTTGGCATTATAAATTTTATTGTTTAATTTATAATGTTATAAAATATTATTGATTAACATTTTATAAATAGTAAAGGGGATAAAGCTATGAATAAAAGAAAAATAAGATATGGTCAATGTATAGTAATATTTATAATGATTATATCTTTCTTTTTGTCTTCTGTTTCTTTAGGAAATGCTGTATATGCATATGAAGGACAAAATAATGCAGAAATTAATATTGATGAAAATCAACAAACAGAAAACAGCGAAGAATCTAATAATGAAGTAAATTCATCAACCGGTAAAGATGTTGTTGATTCTAATAATGCTGCTGAAGATTCGACACAAGAAGATGTAGTTAAAGAATCTAATGGTAATGATGAAAATGAAAGTAGTAAAAAGATACCTGTTTCGACACAAAATGTTAAATCAACAGATACAGGAGATTATGTTGTTAAAGGTGGAACTGTAGGTATAGACTATATTTTTGAGGATATGGAGTATAAAACAAAAGAGTATGCAGGTGCATTTCCTTCTTTTGTTAAGGAGCATTCATTTACAATGAAAGTTTTAAAAATAATGACATCAACACCTCTTACTATATCTACTACAAAACAAACCGATGCCGGTATATATATAAATCCAGGGGTAGATGCAGATATAACATTAGATAGTGTAAATATTCAAGCGAGGGTTCCTTTTAATATTGCTAATAGTAGTGATGCTAATAACCCTACAAAAGTTCATTTAACAATTGCTGATAATAGTTCGAATATAATAAAAGTAACAGCTACAGAAAGTGATGTTGTTCAAACTTCAGGTATTAGATGTGGTGAAGGGTCTTACTTAACAATAGATGATAGTATAAGAAACGTAGATGAAAACGGAGAACCGGTATTACCTGAGCAAGGTCGTGTATCAAGAGATGCTACACTTCAAAACGGAATGGAAGTACATAAAGGAGACAGACTTACTATTTTAGATAGTCAAAATCCGGGAAGTCTTGAAGTTTATGGTGGTCCTAGAGGTGCTGCAATTGGTGGTTGCGGATTAGAAAGTTCAGGAAATATGACTTTTAACGGAGGTAATATCGAAGCTATTGCTTATGATGTTTCTTCTTCTTTGAATCATTACCGTTCTGGTGCAGGAATAGGTGGTGGTCAAGCTGGAGGAGGTACTTCAACAACAATAAATGGTGGTAAAATATATGCTTCAGGTTCATATCATGGTGCAGGTATTGGTGCAGGATGTACTTCTGGATATGGAATGCAGGCATATAATACATTTACTTTTGATGATACAAAATTAAAAGCGGATACAACAGCATATTACACTCCAAATGCAGGAGATATAACAATAAACGGTGGTTATATAAAAGCTGAAGGTAAAGAACATGGTAATGCTTTTGGTACAGGTTGTTATTTAAGTGCAACAATGAAAGATCATAGAATTCTTATTACTGGAGGAACTTTACTACCAAGTTCTGTAGCTGATATGTATGATATAGGAGGGAAAGATGGTGATGTAATAATTACAGGAGGTTCTGTAAGAGTTGCAACACCTGCGAAGTTCCAAAGCAAAGATGGGAATGCATACGGAGATATGGAAAAAACTCAACCTGTTATAATGACAACCATAAACTTAGAAAGCTTTGGCTTAAAAGAAGCTTTAGTTGACGATATGAGCATGGAAATAGCAGGTGTAACAAGAGAATATGGTATGCCTTCGTATACTGATGATCAAGGTAAATTATATTTCTGGCTGCCAAATGATGTTGTTGGTAAAGAAATAATGGTCGACTTAAACATGAAAGATGAAAATGGGGATGATGTTAAAACTGAACCATTCTTTGTAACAGAAGTATCTCATGGAGCAATCCTAAAACAATACGTAATCTTTGAAATAGAAAACGACTTAGAAAACGGACTATTAAAGAAGAGATATGATGGATTAGGCTATACAGCGGAACAAATGAATCAAGTAAAAGCTCAAATAGTAGGAGAAGGTATTGATGTAACCGTTCCGGAAGGTGGAAAGCTAACAGATTTATCAACAATGCAAATTACATCGCAACAGTTGGAAGATGATGGAGAAACCGTTGCAAAAGATGCGCCAATAGTTGAAGGATTAAATCCAAATGCAGGTAAATATCAATTGATATTTACATCAACACAATATTCAAATGATACTACAAAC